>DASZDE010000037.1:0-25879 GCA_035942355.1 Allosphingosinicella sp.
TCGCGCGGCACCTTTTCACCTCAGCCCCTTCCGGAACGCCGCCAGATCGTGCGGGCGCACCTCCTCGACCGCGCCCGCGGGCAGATCCCCCAGCATGAACGGGCCGTAGGCGGTGCGGATCAGCCGCGACACCTTGAGCCCGAGATGCTCGAGCACCCGCCGCACCTCGCGGTTCTTGCCCTCGGTGAGCCGCATCTCGACCCAGCCGTTGCGGCCGGTGCGGCGCTCGAGATTGGCGTCGATCGGGCCGTAGCGCATGCCGTCCACCTCGATGCCGTGGATCAGCTCCTCGAGCTGGCGCTGACTGACCTCGCCGAACACCCGCGCCCGGTAGATGCGCTGGACGCCGGACGAGGGCAGTTCGAGCTGGCGCTTGAGGCCGCCGTCGCTGGTCAGCAGCAGCAGCCCCTCGGTGCTGAGGTCGAGCCGCCCGACCGGCATCAGCCGCGGCAGCCCCTTGGGCAGCCGGTCGTAGATGGTCGGGCGGCCCTTAGGGTCGCTCGCCGCGGTCAGCAGCCCGGCCGGCTTATGGTAGCGGAACAGCCGCGCCGGCGCCGGCGGCCTCACCGGCTTGCCGTCCACCGTCACTCCGTGCAGCGAGGTCAGCAAGGTCGCCGGCTTCTCGACCGGCTGTCCGTCGATCGCGATCCGCCGTTCCTCGATCATCCGCTCGATCTCGCGCCGCGACGCAACCCCGGCACGGGCGAGCAATTTGGCGATGCGCTGCGGCTCGCGGGGCGATGGCGGCGGCTGGGGCAAGCTTCCTCCGGAGCTGCGGCGCGCCCGTTCGGACAGCCGGAAACCTATTTGCGCCCAAGCGACGGGGGCGTGCGGACACCGAGGACGAGCGGCTCGTTACGCACTCGGACCGATCATCGGGAGGGACAGTCTAGTAGATGCTGTTGCGCAGGCGCGAAAGGCGAATCCGGCGGATCATCGTCGTCGAGGACGAGCCGCTGGTGGCGTTCGACAATGAGCGGCTGCTCGGGGATGCCGGCTATGAGGTGGTCGCGACGGTCGACAACCTCCTCGACGCGGCCCGCGCGATCGAGGCCGAAGAGCTGCACCTCGTCCTCACCGATCTCACCCTCAACGGCGACGGCGACGGCCTCGACGTCGCCCGGGCCGCGGCGGCGAGGGGCATTCCCGTCCTGTTCGTGTCCGGCGATTGCCCGCTCGAGGCGCAGCAGCTTGGCGTCGGCTGGCTGCTCAAGCCCTACACCGACAAGATGCTGAGGTCCGCGCTCGAGGCGATCGACGACAAGCTCCAGGGCAGGGCGGTCAAGCGGCTTCCGAGCGGCCTCAGCCTCTACGAACCTGGCTAGCCGAGCGCGCGTTCGACCTGGTCGTGGAAGTGGCGGATGCCGGTCTCGAGCGTCCCCAGCGTGAGCCGCCCGATCGCCCCGGACGCGAGCCCCTCCTGGCCGAGCGCCGCCGCGCGGAAATCCTCGCCGCCGAACGTGCCCTCGTCGAGCAAGGTCCAGCTCTTTTCCCAGTGCAGCTCCTCCTCCGGCGTCGCCGGCGGCTCCGGGATCAGCATGAAGTCCTCGACCAGCGTCCGGCCCACCGCCTGCGGCATCAATGTCATCACGTTGACATAGTCCGGGCTGACCACGATCACCGTCGCCGGGAACAATTGATAGGCGAAGGTGACCGCGCTCCGCAGCGCCGCCCAGTCATTGTGGTCGATGCTCGCCAGATAGTCGGCGCGGCCGACCGCCGAGCGCTGGTGCGGCCCGATCCGGTCGCCGGCGGTGACGCCGTCGGCGAAGAACCTGCCGATGCTCGGCGCATGCAGGCGCTGGACGTGGTAGCTTTCGAGGAAGGCGTCCATGATCAGCTTCCAGTTGGAAGCGACGTCGTGGACGCGGCGCCGGTAGAGGTGGTGCCCGGCCAGGCCGAACGCGGCGAACTCGGGCGCCAGCGCGTCGGCGTCGGCGAACTCGGCGGGCTCGCGCGCGAACCAGATCAGCCCGCCCGCCTCGCGGCTCGGCAGCTCGGCCAGAGAATGCGCGGCCTTGTCGAGGCCGGGGAAGCTGTCGGCGCGCGGCACCGCGGCCAGCGATCCGTCGAGCCGGTAGGCCCACGCATGGTAGGGGCAGACCAGCCGCGGCGCGCACAAGGCTTCGCCGCCTTCCAGCAGCCGGGTGCCGCGGTGCCGGCAGACGTTGAAGAAGACATGGGCAGCTCCGTCCCTGTCGCGCGCAATCAGCAGCGGCACTCCGAAGCCGTCATGCGCCACCGCCATGTCGGCGCGCGGCAGCAAGGCCGACGGCGCGATCACCTGCGGCAGCCGGCCGAACAGCCGCGCCCTCTCCGCCTCGAAGCGGCCGTGGTCCGTATAGGCGGACGCATGGACATGGGTGACGCCCTCGCCCTGCGTGCCCTCGCCCGCGGCGATCATCCTGGCGAGGGCGAGCTGGCCTTCGGTCGGCCTCTGCCGCGTCGGCATGTCCATCGCCTTATGGTGCGGCTTGGCAAGCGCCAAGGCAAGCGGCGATCGCGTTCGAAAAGGCTTCTCCGAGAGCGATGAGCCGCTACAAGTACACGATGCAATATCCGCCCAGGAGCGCGCCCGCCCGCCCCCACCTCGCCATCTTCGCTCAGATCGCCGGCCTGTTGGTCATGCTCAGCTTCGCTCTGCCGTGGCGCTGGGGTGCTTTCGGCGCCGCCCCCACCGGCCTGGACTTTCTGAGCGGGGCGGCAACCCCGACCGGCTCGCCGTCGATCCCGCTCGCGCTCGCGCTCGGCGCCGCCGCAATCACCTTCCTGCTCGGGCTCTTCCTGGAGCGGCTGCGCGGCGCCGCCGTCTGCTTGGTCGGCTATGTCATCGCCTTGATCCTGTTCGCGGTGTTCGCGCTGCAGGCGCTGTTCAGCTGGCAAGTCCCGCTCGGACCGGGCGCGGGGCTCTGTCTGGCTGCCTTGGTCGGCGCGATTGTCATCGATCGGATGATCCTGCCGGCGGACTGGCGCAGCATCCTGCCGGAGGCCGTGCTGCCCTACACCGAAAAAGCACCGCTCGCCGCCTTCTTCGTCGGCATCTCGTCAGGCTTTCCCTATGCGATGATCGGAGCGACCCTGACGACGCGCCTGGCTCAAGACGATATCGATAAGTCGACTGTCACCGCCTTTGCCCTCGCTTTCCTCGTCTACAATTTCAAGTTTCTGTGGGCGTGGGTCGTCGACGGGGTGCGGATTCCGGTACTCGGACGGCTCGGCCAGCGCGTGTCGTGGCTGATCGTCGCGGGGCTGCTGGTCATCGCAGCCGTCGCCAACCTTGCCTTTCAGGACCCGTCCGCCAACATTTTCAGCATGGCGCTCGCCGCGATCTTCGTCGGCTTCGCCGGCGCCACCTACGACGTGGTGATCGACGCCTATCGCATCGAGCTGCTCGAGCCGCGCCAGCTCGGAGTGGGCTCGGGCATGTCGCAATATGGCTGGCGGATCGGAGCCTTCCTGGCCGGCGCGCTGGCGCTGGTGCTGGCCGCCCGGGTCGGCTGGGAGCTCGCCTACCTCGCCTGCGCCGGCTTCGCGCTGCCGGCGATGCTGACCGGGCTGATCGTCGGGGAGCCCGAGCGCCACCGCGAGCCGGGCGAGTCCAAGGGGCTGGCGGAATCCTGGGCCTCGATCATCGGTCCCTTTCTCGAATTCTTCCGGCGCAGCGGTGCCTGGCTCGTCCTTTTGTTCATCCTGCTCCACAAGATCGGAGATACTCTCGGTCAGCTCGTCCTCAGGCTGCTCCTCGACGATATGGGCTATACCAATGACGAAATCGCGATCTGGGATGTCGGCATTGGCTTTTGGGCTTTCCTCGTCGGGATTTTCATCGGCGGCGCGCTTTACGCGGCAATCGGAATGAAGCGCTCAGTGCTTCTCGCCCTCGTCCTGATGGGCGTATCGAACGCGAGCTTCGCGTTACTCGCCATGGCCGGTCACACCAACATCGGCCTGGCGGCGTGCATGACCTTCGAGAATATCGCCAGCGGCATCGGCGGCGTGGTCGTGGTCGCCTATTTCTCGGCGCTGACCGATCTTCGCTTCACCGCGTCGCAATATGCGCTGATCTCGGCGGCGGCGAGCATCGTGGGCCGGCTCCTGACCGGGACGACCGCGGGGGCGATGGTCGAGGAGTTCGGCTTCGTCAATTTCTACTGGTTCACCACCGCCGTCGCGCTGCCGGGTATCCTGCTCTTTTGGTGGATGATGCGGGCGGGCCTGATCGACGCTTCGATCGGAACCGCCGGCAAGGAGGGCGAGGGCGATGCCAGGGCGGAGCGTCAGCCAGCGGGATAGGAGCGGGCGAGCATGCCGCTGATCGCCTTTTTGATTATCGTCCAGATCGCCTGCGCGGTGCATTGCATCCGCCACGGCCGCAGCAATCTGTGGCTGATGGTGATCATCTTCCTGTCGCTGCCCGGCTGCTTCGCCTACGCCCTGTTCGAGATCCTGCCGCACTATGCGGGGCGGCGGGAGGTGCGGGCCGCAAAGAGCGCCGCGATCCGCAAGCTCGACCCGGAGCGCGACGTGCGCGCCGCGCGCGATGCGCTCGAGCTCGCCGACACCGCCGCCAATCGCGCGCAGCTGGGCGACGCGCTGGGCGAGACTTCCTCGTGGAGTGAGGCGATGGAGCATTATCAGGCGGCGCTCGCGAAACTGCCGGGCGGGGACCGCGCCATCCGGTTCAAGCTGGCCCGCGCCCTGCTCGAAGCCGGCGACGCGGCCCAGGCGCGACGCATCCTCGAGACGCTGCCGGAATCCGGTTCGCCAAGCGAGAACGATCGCGCACGGCTGTTGCTTGCGCGGGCGGTCGAGGAATGCGGCGACGCCGAAGCGGCGATCGCGCTCTATGCGGATGTCGGCGAGCGGCTTCCGGGCGGCGAGGCCCATTGCCGGCGCGCCGCTTTGCTGATCGCGTCCGGCCGGTCCAGGGAAGCGCTGCCGATCCTCGAGGACGTGCACCGGCTGGCGAAGCGGCTCGACCGCTTCGAGCGGGCGCAGCAGGCCGACATGTACGGCTGGGCGGAGCGCACGCTGACGGAGCTCCGCGCCGGCGGCGCTCAGGACGGCGCCTGACCGTTCATCCTGAGCATCTCCCCCGCCAGGTACAGCGACCCCAGGATGAGCACGATCGGCGGCTGCGCGCGGTCGGCGTGGCGCGCGATCCAGCCCAGCGCGTCCTCCGCATGCTGGGCCGCGACGGCGTTGAGGCCCGCCTCGCGGGCGGTGGCGGCGAGGCCGGCGGGGCTGTGGTGGGCGTGGCTCGGGACCGGGATGGTGTGGACGGTGATCGCCCGGTTGCGGAACGGCTTGAGGATGCCGGCGGCATCCTTGTTCTCGAGCAGCCCGATGACGATGTGGAACGGCCGGCCCGCCGGCACGTGGGCGCGGAAGAAGTCGGCGATCACCCGCGCCGCCGCCGGATTGTGGCCGCCGTCCAGCCACAGCTCCGATCCCTTCGGCAACAATTCGTGGAGCGGGCCTTGGGCGAGCCGCTGGAGCCGTGCCGGCCACTCCGCCCACCCCATCGCCGCGCGCAGCGCCGAATCGCGAATGGCGAGGGCGCGCTGGTGGCGAATCATGGCGACCGCAAGCGCCGCGTTCATCGCCTGGTGCGCGCCGTGGAGGCGGTGGGGGAGGGGAAGGTCGATTTCGCCCCGCCGATCGCGATAATGGAGCTTCTGCTGGTAGGAAGAGGCATCCCAGTCGCCGCCGCGCGGCAGCCAGAGTGCGCCTGCCTCGGCCGCCGTCTCGCCGACCGAGTTCGCGATCCGCTCCGGGTAGTGTTGGGTGACGAGCGGCACGCCCGGCTTGGCAATGCCCGCTTTTTCGGCGGCGATCGCTTCGAGTTTGGAGCCGAGGAACAGTTGATGGTCGACGCCCAGCTGGGCGATGCCGCAGACCGCCGGTGCCGGGATCACGTTGGTGGCGTCGAGCCGCCCGCCCAGCCCGACCTCGACGATGCACGCATCGGCCGGCTCGCGCGCGAAGGCGAGCAAAGCGGCCGCTGTGGTCGCCTCGAAGAAGCTCGCTTCCAGGCCGTCGGCGGCGGCGAGCACTTCGGCGAGCAAATCGGCGAGCGGCTCGTCCTCGATCAGCGCGCCGCCGATGCGGATGCGCTCGTTGAAGCGGACCAGGTGCGGGCTGGTATAGACATGCGCCTTCAGCCCCGCCGCTTCGACCGCCGCGCGCAGGAACGCGCAGGTCGACCCCTTGCCGTTGGTGCCGGCGACGTGGAAGACCGGCGGCAGTTCATGCTCGGGATGGCCGAGCCGGGCGAGCAGACGGGCGATCCGCTCGAGCCCCAGCACGTCGCCGCCGGGCGAAAGCGCCGCCAGCCGGTCGAGCTGGCGCTGCA
This sequence comes from Allosphingosinicella sp., assembly GCA_035942355.1. Lineage (GTDB taxonomy): Bacteria > Pseudomonadota > Alphaproteobacteria > Sphingomonadales > Sphingomonadaceae > Allosphingosinicella. The sequence goes on from DASZDE010000037.1 coordinate 6,356, forward strand.
CGAGCGGGTTGTCGGAGGCGGCGCGGTCGGGCATCACCCCGTCGTGCCGGCGCAGGCGGGCACCTCAGGACAAGAGGCCACGGCGGGTCTCCACGAGACCCCAGCGTCCGCTGGGGCGACGCGATGTCACTCAAGCCGCCCGCCGCCGCGGCGTCAGATAGGCGGTCAGCTGGGCGAGCCGCTGGCGCAGGTCGCGGCGATGGACGACCATGTCGATCATGCCGTGGTCGAGCAGATATTCGGCGCGCTGGAAGCCTTCGGGCAGCTTCTCGCGGATCGTCGATTCGATCACCCGCCGGCCCGCGAAGCCGATCAGCGCGCCCGGCTCTGCGATCTGGATGTCACCGAGCATGGCATAGGAGGCCGTGACGCCCCCGGTGGTCGGGTCGGTGAGCACGACGAGATAGGGCAGCCCGGCTTCGCGCAGCTCGGCGATGGCAACGGTTGTGCGGGGCATCTGCATCAGCGACAATATGCCCTCCTGCATGCGCGCGCCGCCAGCGGCCGTGAAGATGATGTAGGGGCAGCCTTTGTCCACGGCGGTGCGCACGCCGGCCACGAACGTGGCGCCGACCGCGAGCCCCATCGATCCGCCCATGAAGGTGAAGTCCTGCACGCCCACCACCGCCGGCAGCCCTTCGATGGTGCCGCTGCCGTTGACGAGGGCGTCGGGTTCGCCGGTCTGCTGGCGCGCGCTTTTGATCCGTTCGGCGTAGCGCTTCGAATCGCGGAACTTGAGCGGGTCCTCGCGCACCGGCGGCGGCGGCAGGATGGTGAAGCCGGGATCGAATGTCTGCTCGAAGCGCTGGCGCGGCCCGATCCGGTCGTGATGGTCGCAGCGCGGGCAGACGAAGCCGTTCTCCTGCCATTCCTTGGTGAAGATCATCGAGTCGCAGCTGCGGCATTTGTGCCAGAGATTGTCCGGCGTCTCGCGCTTGGGGAGGAACGGGATCTTCTGGCGAACTCGATTGAGCCAGCTCATGCGGGCGTCTCCTTCACCGTCGGTCATTGCGAGGAGCGCGGCAACGAAGCAATCCACTTTCGCGCCGGCCCTCTGGAAGGAAGCATCGTCTAGAGCGTCGCCTCGATCGCGCGGGCGGCCTGATCGGGGTCCTTGGCCTGGGTGATCGGCCGGCCGACCACCAGGATCGAGGCGCCGGCGTCGAGCGCGGCGCGCGGCGTCATCACCCGCTTCTGGTCGGCGGTGTGGCTGTTCGAGGGCCGCACCCCCGGCACTACGAAAAAACCCTCCGGCCACAGCCGCTTGGCGGCGGCGACCTCGTTGCCCGAGCAGACCACGCCGTCGAGCCCCGCGTCGCGTGCGAGCGCGGTCAGCCGCTCGACCAGAGCGTGCGGGTCGGATGCGAGGCCGATCGACTCGAGATCGCCGCCGTCGAGGCTGGTGAGCACCGTCACCGCCACCACCTTGGTGCCGGTGGGCGCGGCCGCCTTGGCGTCCTCGAGCATCGCGCGGCCGCCGGCTGCATGGACGGTCAGGATCGCCGGCTCGAGCGGGCGCAGCGCCTGGATCGCCTTGGCGACCGTATTGGGGATGTCGTGGAGCTTGAGGTCGAGGAAGATCGGCAGGTCGAGCTCGGCCATCTCGCGGATGCCATGGCGGCCGTTGGCGGCAAAGAATTCGAGCCCCAGCTTGATCCCGCCGACATGGCGCCGCACGCGGGTCGCGACCGCCTTGGCCCGCTCGAGGTCGGGCGTATCGATCGCGACGAACAGCGGCCTGCTCATTTTGCTGGCCAGGCCTTGCTGTCGGTCGCGATCCGCTGCTCCGATGCGGCCGCAGCAGCCGGCGCCGCCGGATCCCGCAAGGTCGGATGAGCGACGGCGATCTGCCGTTCGTGCGCCTCGAGCCTGCGCTTCAGCGACCATAGCCGCGCCCGGTGCACGATCAGGGTCGGCAGGAAGCCGAGCAGGAACGCGAACAGGATGAGGATCGGCAGTTTGACGTCGGCCTCGAGCCCGCCCCACAGCGTGATCGTGACCGCGTTCCAGTTGACGCTCGCGAACAGCACCAGCAGCACGGCGAGCGCGACCCAGAACAGAGTCTTCAGGAACTGCATGCCAATCTCCCCAGCGGCGCCGCTTACGGTCTATCAAAATCGGCGGCCAGTCTAGGGGGCGACTCGCCCGATTTCGCCCGCGAGCTCGTCGAACAGCGGCGTCACCGACTTCAGCCGCGGCCGCTCCTCCGCCAGGATGGCGAGGAATGCGTCCCGCTTCAGCCTCGCCACCGCGCCGGCGGGCAGGCGCATGCCTTCGGGCAGCGTGGAGACGACGATGTCGATCAGCCGGTCGGCGCCGTGCAGCCGGCCCCACAGATAGTCGTTCTCACGGTAGGCGCGGCTGAAGAACGCGCCGAAGCTGTTGAACTGGATTCCCTTGAGCGTCGCTGCGGCGCCTCCGGCCCGGATCGCGGTGGCGTCGTCGGGCGCGATCCGGTCGACCTTGACCGGGTCGAACTCGTCAAGGCCCTCGCCCTGGAGCAGGGCGAGCGTGGCGATGTCGAAGAACGGGAAGCCCAGATAGGTCAGGATCAGCGAGCGCCGCTGGACCTTTGGGAAGGCGGCGAGGGCGTCCGCGAAGGCCGCGTCCGAGGCGTCGTCGCGGGCCTTGAGGTCGAGCCTCGCCGCCAGCGCGCCGAGCGCGGCGGCGGGCTCCTCGACGACGTTCAGGAACGCGTCTGCCGTCTCCTCGGTCTCGCTTTCCAGGGGCGCGCGGTAGCCGCCGATCAGCTCGTAGACGATCTCGCGCGCGGCCTGGATCGCGGCTCGCGGGGCGCGCGGCCGCTCGTCCAGCTCGGCGAGGTGGCGGGCGACGAAGCGCAGCCGTCGGGTGCGGTAGGAAAGGTCGAAACTGCGCAGGAAGTCGATCACGTCCGGACGCGCACCGGCGGCGGTGACCGCGTTGGCGTCGGTGAGGCCGGCCGCCTGCACCCGTCCCCACACCGCGTTGCGGATCAGCTCGCGCCGCGTCCGCCCGCCGCCGCCGCCGAGCCGGTGGAGGCTGGTCGCGGCCTCCTCGGTCACCGCCGAGATTTTGAGGTGGCCATAGGCGGCATAGGCATAGCCGGCTTCGCGCGCGGCGATGTTCTGCGCCCGCGTGCGCCAGCCGGCCAGCCGCTTGGCGGTCGGGCGGCCGAGCAGCAGCGTCTTGCCGAACGCCCGCTCGATCGCCGCCTCGACCTGCGGCCGCATCGCCTCGAGGATGTGGCGCAGGCGCCGGATCCTTGCGGACCGCCCCTCGATGGCGTCGAGATTGTCGCGGATCGGCTGCTCGCGGGGAATGTCGGACAGCGCCCCGAAGATGGTCGCGAAGAAGCCGGGCAGGTCGTTCTCGCCGGCCGGGCGCAGGCGGACGCTGGGGATCCCGGGTTTGGGGTCGATATAGACGAAGCGGCGGTCCACCTCGCGCCGCGCCGGCCGGCTCCGCAGCGCCTGGATGGCGGGACGGAACGGCGCGTTGGCCAGCACCGAGCCGTCGATCAGCACCGCGCTCTCTGCCCCGCCGGCCGCCGCGTGCCGCGGCAGCGCCCGCTTGAGGAACCGCTCGCGCCCCGGCCAGGCTTGGCCGCGGCGCTCGAGCACCCCGTCGAGCTCGCCGACCCGGAACGGCGGAAACGCGCCCGGGAAGCTCGCCGTGGCGCGGGCGGCGAACGCCAGTTCCGCGACGTCCGCCAGCCGCCGCTGCGGCCCGCCGGGGTCACGGAAGGCGAGCGTGAGCCGATGCTCGGTCTCGGCCACTTCGGGCGGCGAATGGAGCCGCAGCCGCTCCGGGTGGCCGTGGAAGTCGGTGACGGTGACGAACAGGTCGAGCGGCTGGTGGTCGGGCAGCAGCGCCGGTCCGGCCGGGCCCTGCTTCATCGCCTCGAACGCGTCGAGCAGCAGACCGGTGAAGGCGGCGCCGCCGAACGGCGGCGCAAACCAGCGGGCGCGCACGAAATGGGCGAGCTTGGCGCGCACTTCCTCGCGATGGCCGGCCTCCACCGTCTGGTCGACCGCCCCGCCGCGCCGCGACGACAAGGCCCAGGCGACCGGCACCGCGGCCTTCTTGGCGAAGCTCGACATCTTGCTCGAGCCGGAAGCGAGGAGGGCGTCGACGTCCGCCCCGGCGAGCCACAAATCGGTGAGCGGATCGAGCGAACGGCCCGACGAGATCGCCTCGGCGAGGAATATCGCATTGATTCCCCCGGCGCTCGAGCCGGTGAGGATGTCGGCGAGCACGCGCAGCTCGATCGCGCATTCGGCTGAAATCGTTTCGAGCAGCCGGCGGTAGACGCTCGCGCCTTTTCCGACGGATTGGTCTCGGCCCGCATGATAGGCCTGGCTCGCCGCGGCCAGCCGCCAGATTTCCTTAGTGATACCATGCATGTAGACGGCCAGGCTGATACCGCCGTAGCAAATCACCGCCAGCCTGAGTTCCTTCTCCCGCATCGCCCATTAGGTGGCAGGAACAGCCTTCATTGTCGATCATGAGAGGTTCCATCGCGATCAACTATTTGGCGGCGTTCATCCCGCTTATGGCTCGGCACATCGACTCTGCCGAGACTCGTTAAGCAGCCGCAACTATGCCGGTGTTCACGAGCTAAGGGGCTTTTACATGATCGCATTCAAGATTGGCCGCAGCGGCCACGCCGTCACTGCTGTGGCCTTGGCGGGGCTGCTCACATCGGTTCCGGTGCGGGCCGACACGCCGTCCGCTTCCGTCACCGCTTCCGTCGCAATTGCCGAGGCCGCCGCGCCTGACGCGCGGGCGCCCGTGCTGCCGGTCGTCACCACCCCCGCGATGCGGGCGCAGGCCGAGGCCAAGCTCAAGGCGATCGGCGACCTGTACGAGGCGGTCGGCGAAGGCGAGGCGAGCTATTACGGCCATGAGCTCGCCGGCAACCGCACCGCCAGCGGCGAGCGCTTCAACCCGCATGGCCTGACCGCCGCCCACCGTACCCTGCCGCTCGGCAGCACGCTGCGCGTCACCAACCAGGCCAACGGCAAGAGCGTGGTCGTTCGCGTCAACGACCGCGGCCCGTTCGCCGGCCACCGCATCCTCGACCTGTCGCTGGGCGCCGCCAAGCGGATCGACATGTTCCGCGCCGGCAAGGCCCGCGTGAGGCTGGAGCTGCTCCGCTAGCTTTCCGGATGCAGCCGACGGCAGACTTTACCTTCCGGCCGAACAGCGTATCAGAATCCCGTGGGCACGAATCCGGGCGGTGGCATGCCGCCGCCCCGGATGCGGACCCGGGTAAAGTCGATTGAGGAGAGGTCTGCTGACGCGGCGGATCCAATATGCTTCGGCGGCGGCGCTGGCGCTCGCTTTGTTCATCATCATCGCTTCCGGAGGGACGTTCGCCGGTCGGGTGGGGCCGCTTCCGGACGAGCCCACCCGCACCCATTGGTCCAAGGGCACCGAGATCGGCCAGGCGGCGGCCTATGAGAGCAATATCGACTATGGCCGGCTCGACGCGCGCCTGCGGCGGCTGGTCGCCGACGATAAGATGGTCGGCCTTGCCGTCGGCATCGTGGAGAATGGCGAGATCCGCTTCCTCAAGGGCTATGGCCTCACCTATGCCGGCGGCACCGAGCCGGTCACGCCCAACACCATCTTCCGCTGGGCGTCGGTGTCGAAGGGCGTCGCCGCCGACATGGTCGCCAAGCTCGCCGAGGAGGAGAGGCTGTCGCTCTACGAGCCGGTCGCCCGCTATTCCTGGTCGCTGCGGCTGCCCGGCGGCAACGAGCACAAGGCGACGGTGTCGGACCTGCTGTCGCACCGGCTCGGGCTGTTCGGCCATGCCAACGATTCCAAGCTCGAGGACGGCGGCGACCCGCGGCTGCTGCGGTCCAACCTGGCGACGCTCGATGCGATCTGCTCGCCCGGCCAATGCCATGCCTACCAGAATGTCGCTTATGACGCGGCCAGCGAGATCGTCGAGAAGGTCACCGGCAAGAGCTACGAACAGGCGGTGCGCGAGCATCTGTTCCTGCCGCTCGGCATGACCAGCGCGACCCTGTCGCGCGACGGGCTGCTCGGCGCGCGCAGCTGGGCGCGCCCCCATCGCGGCGGCAAGAATTCGAAGCCGGTCGAGGTGACCGATTCCTATTATCGCGTGCCGGCGGCGGGCGGGGTCAATTCGTCGGTCAAGGACCTCGCCATCTGGATGCGCGCGCAAATGGGCGCCGAGCCGGACGTGCTGCCGCTGAAGGTGCTCGCCAACGTCCAGTCGCCGCGCGCCGCCACGCCAGGCGAGCAGGCGCGCAAGCGCAAGTTCCGCGAGCGGCTCGGCAAGGCGACCTACGGGCTGGGCTGGCGGATCTACGATTATGCCGGCCATACCGTCGTCGGCCACCATGGCGGCGTCACCGGCTACCGCTCGCTGATCATGTTCGATCCCGACAAGAAGGCCGGCGTCGTCGCCTTGTGGAACAGCTCGACCGCCCAGCCCGGCGGGCTCGAATTCGAAGTGATGGACATGGTCTACCGGCTGCCGCCCAAGGACTGGCTCGGGCTCGATTCGAAGCTGCCTCAGGGCGCGCCGCCCGCCGCCGAGCAGCCCGCCACCGCCGAGGCCACTCTCGCCAGCTGAACGCGCTATTCCGCGCCGGCGGCGGACGGCGCGCCGCTGCTCGCCTTCTCACCCTGGGGATGCGACCTGGACCGCGCGCAGCCGCGCCCAGATCGGCAAATGGTCGGACGCGCGCCGCGCGGTCGCGCTGTGGTGGGCGCCGCTTTCGACGATCTCGAGCTTGGGGCTGACCATGATCCGGTCGAGCTGAGCGACCGGCCGCCGCGCGTGGAAGCTGCGGCCGCAATGGGCGAAGCGGAGATGATGGCCGAAGTCGCGCAGGCAGCCGCCATGCGCGCTCCATTCGTTGAGGTCGCCCATCAGCACCGTCGGCGGGTCGCCGTCGCGGGCGGCGAGGTGGGCGAGGATCGCATGCGCCTGCCGCCGCCGCCACAGGCCGGACAGGTCGAGGTGCATGCCGACCACCCGCAGCGCGGTGCCGTTCACCTTGAGGTCGGCCAGCACGGCCCCACGCGGCTCGAGCGAGGGCAGATGGACCAGCTCCCTGTCGAGCACCTCGACCGATTTCCGGACCAGCATCGCATTGCCATGCCAGCCGAGGCTGCCCGAGCGGGCGTCGAACGGCACCGGCTTATAGTCGCTATGCTCGTCGATCAGGTGCGGCGGCAGCGCCGACAGCCGCGGGCCGAACCGCCGGTCCGCCTCCTGCAGCGCGACGACGTCGGCGTCGAGCTCGTTCAGCACCGCGAGCGTGCGCTCGGGGCGCCGGCGCCGGTCGGTGCCGATCGCCTTGCGCATATTGTAGCTGGCAACGAGGATCATCGCCGGACGGCGGGAACGAAGAGCATGGCGAGACCGTCATTGCGAGGAGCGCAGCGACGAAGCAATCCATTCGTCCGATCGGCGAATCGGATTGCTTCGCCTTCGGCTCGCACCGACGCGGCAGCCACCGGAGCTCAACGGCCCTTGCGGTCGCCGAGCTTGCCGAGCTGGTGATCGAGCGCGCGCGCGGCCTTGGTGGCGGCGCCGGCGATCGCCCGCTCGACGGTCGCGCCATGGTCCGCCGCCGCCACCGGCTGGATCCCGTTCGCCCGCGCCTCCAGTGTCGCTCGCAGGTCGGCGGCGCCGCCGCGCGGCCCGTTCACGTCCGACACGTGGATCTCGACATGGGTCAGCCGCGCCTCGAAGCGGCCGAGCTTTTCGCGGACTTTCTCTTCGATCCGCGCGTCGCGCTCGCTGTCGCTGGGGATCTGGTTGTCGGTGCTGATCTGGACGAACAAGGCGTGTCTCCTATTATGTTCTGCCGCGACAATGCCGGGCGCGGGGAGGCGTTCCCACCCCGCCTGTGCCGCACCCGCGCCCCGGGGGCCGGTACCATGCAAAATCGCTGGCCGGCGGGGCGCCCCCCGGCTAGCTTCGGCGCATGGCGAAGCTGCGCAAGCGATATGTGTGCCAGGCGTGCGGGTCGGTCGCCGGCCGCTGGCAGGGCCAATGCCCGGATTGCGCCGAGTGGAACAGCCTGGTCGAGGATGCCGGCGCCGTCGTCACCCCATTCGCCGCGCGCCACGATTTGCGCTCGGGCGGCCGCGCGGTCGACCTTGTCGGGCTCGACGCCGAAGTCGAATTGCCGGACCGGATGGGCACCGGCATCGCCGAGTTCGACCGTGCCGTCGGCGGCGGAATGGTCGCCGGCTCGGCCACGTTGATCGGCGGCGATCCGGGCATCGGCAAGTCGACCCTGCTGCTCCAGGCCGCCGCCCGCATCGCCGGCCGCGGCCTCGCCGTCGCTTACATTTCCGGCGAGGAGGCGACCGACCAGGTCCGCCTGCGCGCCCGCCGCCTCGGCCTCGGCGCCGCCCCGGTCCGGCTCGCCGCCGCCACCTCGGTGCGCGACATCCTCACCACCCTCGGCGCCAATCAAGACGAGGGGGGCCCGCCGCCGGCGCTGCTGGTGATCGATTCGATCCAGACCATGCATTCCGACCTGATCGAGGGCGCGCCGGGCACGGTGAGCCAAGTCCGCGCGTCGGCCCACGAGCTGATCCGCTTCGCCAAGGAGACCGGCACCGCCCTCGTGCTGGTCGGCCACGTCACCAAGGACGGCTCGATAGCCGGCCCGCGCGTGCTCGAACATATGGTCGACACCGTGCTCAGCTTCGAAGGCGAGCGCAGCCACCAATATCGCATCCTGCGCGCCACCAAGAACCGATTCGGCGGCACCGACGAGATCGGCGTGTTCGCGATGCAGGAGGAGGGGCTGGCCGAGGTTGCCAATCCGTCGGCCCTGTTCCTCACCCATCGCGGCGAGGCAGTGCCGGGCGCGGCCGTGTTCCCGGCGATCGAAGGCACGAGGCCGGTCCTGGTCGAGATCCAGGCGCTCACCGTCCGCCTCGCCAGCGGCGCCACTCCGCGCCGCGCGGTGGTTGGCTGGGATGCGGGCCGGCTGGCCATGATCCTCGCGGTGCTCGAGGCGCGCTGCGGCCTCAGCTTCGCGACCGCCGAAGTCTATCTGAACGTCGCCGGCGGCTACCGGCTCAGCGATCCCGCCGCCGATCTTGCCGTCGCCGCCGCCTTGATCTCCGCGCTGGCCGAGCGGCCGGTGCCGCCCGAGACGGTGGCGCTCGGCGAAGTCGCTTTGTCGGGCGAGCTCCGTCCGGTCGCGCACGGCCCGCTTCGCCTCAGGGAAGCCGCCAAGCTCGGCTTCGAGCGGGCTTTGGTCCCGGCTTCGCTTGCGGGCGAGAAGGGCCCGCTCCGCCTGACCGGCTTCCGCACCCTCGGCGAGCTCGTCGACCATCTGCTCGGCCGGCCCTGATCATTGCTGAATTGCGCGCCGCATGTGCACGCTCGGAAATCTCACGTGCGGCCCCATCGCGACGGCGATTTCGGCGATGCGGGCGAAACCCAGCGCCTGGTAAAAGCCCTCCCCGTTGAGGCTGGCATAGCATTCGAACGCGCGCACGCCGGCGGCCCGGGCCGCGCTTTCGCAGCGTCCGTAGATCAGCCGCCCGACGCCGCGGCCGGTCCAGTCCGGGCGGATACCGAAATGGCGGATATGCGCGACTCCGGCCACGACCGGCTCGCTGCCCGGCCCGTGCACCGACCAGCCGCCGCACCCTACCGCCTCGCCGCCGGCCTCCGCCACATAATAGGTGCCGGAACCGAGCAGCTTGGGATTGGCCCTGGTGATCATGGGCAATGCACGCGCCAGAAGCCGGCTTTCGTAAGCGCTTGCCATCAATAGTGGATACGACGCCTCAAGCACTCGCTGTACGGCCTGGGCGTCTTCGGGCCGGGCCGTCCTGATCGACACGTGCACGGTGTGCGCCCTCCGCTATCGCCGGACGCGTACTATCCTGCCGGGATCAGTTGGACTGGCGATTGACCTGGGCGCGCTCCATCGCGTTGCGCTGCATCATCCGGCTCATCTCGATCTCGGCGCGGGTCCCGCAGATCTTCCGCCCGCGAAGGCGCCCGCCCATATGGGTCTCGTACCGGCAGACGATCTCGTTGGGGTCGTGCTTGGCTTTCTTGCGTTCCTTGCTGCCCGTGTCAGCGGCGGCGGCCGATCCCGAAACCACGGCGATCGCGGCCAGCCCAAGGATCCAATTGCGGCGCATCCTGTCCTCCCATCCCGAGACTTGATCTGGTGCCATGATCTTAGCATGCCGCGGGCCAGTTTTCCACCCGATCGGAGTTGCGGCGCACGCAATCTCCTGCCGGCGGGGCGATGGCTGCAGCGAAGCGGGGAGAGCCTTCCCTCGCGCCGCAAGCTGTTCTAGCACCCGCCGCATGGCCGGCCTCACCGCCCTCGACGTTCTCGTTCTGCTGCTCGTCGGCGGCGGGCTGGTGTTCGGCTTCCTGCGCGGCTTCGTCGGCGAGGTGCTGTCGCTGTTCGCGTGGGTGGCGGCGATCCTCGCGCTCAAGCTGTTCCACGATCCGGCCAGCGCCATTCTCGTCCCGTCGGTTGGCAGCGGCGCGCCCGTGCTCGCCTTCGCTTTGGTGTTTGGGCTGGTCTTCCTCGCCGTCAAGTTCGTCGCCCGGCGGATCGGCTCGGCGGCGCGGCGCTCGGTGATCGGCCCGGTCGACCGCGTGCTCGGCGGCGGCTTCGGCGCGCTCAAGGGGCTGATCGGCGCGACCCTCCTCTATCTCGGCGCCAGCCTCGTCTACGACGCGCTCTACACCAGCCGGGCGGCGCGGCCGGCCTGGATGACCCAGTCGCGCACCTACCCTCTGCTCCACGCCAGCGGCCGGGCGATCGTCGACTTCGTCGAGGCGCGCCGCTCGCCGCCCGCCGCCCGATGACCGGGCTCCGGCTGTACGACACGATGGCGCGCGCCAAGCGCGACTTCGTGCCCGCCGATCCGGGCCGCGTCACCATGTACGTGTGCGGCCCGACCGTCTACAACCGCGCCCATATCGGCAACGCCCGCCCGGCGGTGGTGTTCGACGTCCTCGCCCGCCTGCTTCGCCACCTCTACGGGCAAGACAGCCTCGTCTACGCCCGCAACGTCACCGACGTCGACGACAAGATCATCGCGGCTGCCGAAGCCGAGGGCGTCGAGCCGGCGGTCGTCACCTGCCGCTACGAGGGCTTCTACCTGAAGGATATGGGCGCGCTCGGCGTACAGCCGCCGACGATCGCGCCGAAGGCGACAGAGAACATCGCCGAAATGATCGCGATGATCGCCCGGCTGGTCGAAACCGGCCTTGCCTATGAGGCGGACGGCCACGTCCTGTTCCACGTCCCTTCCGACCCCGATTACGGCGCCCTCGGCCGCCGCGACCGCGACGCGATGGTCGCCGGCGCCCGGGTCGAAGTGGCGTCCTACAAGAAGGATCCTGCCGACTTCGTGCTGTGGAAGCCGTCCGAGCCGCACGTGATCGGCTGGGAGAGCCCGTGGGGCAGGGGCCGCCCGGGCTGGCACATCGAATGCTCGGCAATGATCGAGCGCCACCTCGGCCGGACCATCGACATCCATGGCGGCGGCCTCGACCTCATTTTCCCCCACCATGAGAATGAGATCGCCCAGAGCCGCTGCGCCCATCACGGCGCTCCGCTCGCGCGCTACTGGGTCCACAACGGCTTCCTGTCGATGGCCGGAAGCGACAAGATGTCCAAGAGCCTCGGCAATGTGGTGACGGTGGGGGAGCTGCTGAAGCACGGCCACAGGGGCGAGACCCTCCGCTTCGCCCTGCTTTCCGCCCACTACCGCCAGCCGCTAGAATGGTCGGAGGCGCTCATCGCGCAGAGCAAGGCGACGCTGGACCGCTGGTATCGCGCGAAAGCCATACTCCTCAAGAGAGGCGAACTGGCTCCGCCGGACGACGTGCTTGAAGCGCTAGCTAATGACCTCAACACCCCGCTGGCGCTGAGTCGCATCGGCGATCTGGCGAAAAAGGCAGGCGAGGCCAGGCTGGCTGCTGAAACTGCTAATCGGTCTGGTCAATCGACAGAGGCGGCAAAGCTTAATATCCAAGCTGCCAGATATGCTCGTCGAATGTGGGCGGGCGCCGCGTTGTTGGGATTACTGACGGAACCCTCTCCGAACTGGTTCCAGGGAGAGGGGCCTGCCCGCATTGACAAACACGTTGACGAACGGATCGCCGCCCGGGCCGAGGCGAAGAAGCGCCGCGACTTCGCCGAAGCCGACGGCATCCGGGCAGCGCTGGCGGAAGAGGGGATACTTCTCGAAGACACGCCCCAGGGCACCACCTGGCGCCGCGCCTGAACGCGCCTTCGTCAATGCGAGGAGCGGAGCGGCGAAGCAACCCGGTGCGGCCGTGGAAGCTGGATTGCCGCGCTTCGCTCGCAATGACGGTTGGCGGAGAATCGATCGGTGGGTCCCGCGCCAGTCACTCCCCTGGTTCGAGCGGCGCTTCGAAGCTCTCAAGCACGTCGTCAGGCCAGGTGTCCCAATCCTCCGCCATCCAGACTTCGCCCTTCATCGTCCCAAGCTTGCGGCGGGGAGGGTTTTCGGGAGGCGGCTGCGTGGGCGCGCTGATTTCCGCGACCGGCTCGCTGCGCGACACGATCGTGAAGCGAGCGCCGTTCTTCGCCTGGCGCAGATAGTCGCTGAGCCTCGCTCGGAACCCCAGACCCCGACTTTGACCGGCTCCGCACAATCGGCCACCGGCGAACGGCAGCGACTCGCCCTGGTGCGAGCGAAGGAAGGGCGAGTGGGCGGCTCGCCCGGGTCGTTGGTTTCACACTGTCAAAGAGCCTCTGCTGGTGGAGAACATAAGTAGAACAATCCTACATTGCAAGGAAAAAATGCCGAGGGTTGGCCTCCGTGTCGCAGCCGACCTATAGCCGGTTCGTGACCACCGCCCTCTACAACCGCGACATCCTGCGCCTGGCGGCGTCGATCCCGCACCAGCGCCGGCTCGACCGGCCGCAGGCGAGCGTCGAGAAAAGCTCGCCGGTCTGCGGCAGCCGCGTCGTCGTCGATATCGTGTTGGACGAGCAGGGGCGCGTCGCCGTGCTCGGGCAGGAGGTGAAGGCGTGCGCGCTCGGCCAGGCGTCGGCCGCTTTGATGGGCGCGAACGCCGTCGGCCGCGACCCGATCGAGCTGGCGCAGGCGCGCGACGCGCTCGCCGCCTTTCTCGCCGGGGAGCGCGCCGACCCCGGCGAGTGGCCCGGCCTCGCCATCCTCGGCGGCGCCCGGCCCTACCGCGCCCGCCATCGGTCGATCCTGCTCGCCTTCGAGGCAGCCGCCGAAGCCGCCGCCAGGGCCGCCGCCTGATGGAGCCCGGAGGCGCCGAGGCCGCCGCTCTGGTGCTTCGCGACGCCGTCATCATGCTCGGGGCGGCGATGCTGTTCGTCACCCTGTTCCGCCGCCTCGGCCTGGGCGCGGTGCTCGGCTATCTGGTCGCCGGCGCCCTGGTCGGGCCTGAGGGCTTCGGCCTGGTCGAGGCGCCCGACGAGATGCTCGAGATCGCCGATTTCGGCATCGTTCTGCTGCTGTTCCTGGTCGGCCTCGAGCTCCATCCGAGCCGGCTGTGGCGGCTCAAGCACGACATTTTCGGGCTCGGTCTGCTGCAGGTGACAATGGCCGGCGTGCTGCTCGCCGGGCTGGTATATTTGACGACAGGCTTCAGCTGGGCCGCCGCGCTGGCGATCGGCCTGCCGCTCGCTTTGTCGTCGACCGCGCAGGTGCTCCCCGCGCTGCGCTCGTCGGGCGAGATCAACACCCCGGCCGGCGAGCGCGCATTCTCGATCCTGCTGTTCCAGGACCTGTCGATCGTGCCGTTGATCACCATCATCGCCGCTTTGTCGCGGGCGCCGCCCGATCCGCTCGCGCCGCCCGGCTGGCAGCTCGCCCTCTACACGGTCGCCGCCATCGTCGGGCTGGTCGCCGCCGGCCGCTTCCTGATCAACCCGTTGTTCCGGCTGGTCGGGCGCGTCAGCGAACGCGAATTGTTCGTCGTCGCCGGCCTGTTCACCGTCCTCGCCAGCGCCGCTGTGATGGAATCGCTCCATCTGTCGACCGCGCTCGGCGCGTTCGTCGCCGGGGTGATGCTCGCCGATTCGCCCTATCGGCACGAGCTCGAGGTGGACATCGAGCCGTTCCGCTCGATCCTGCTCGGCCTGTTCTTCCTTGCCGTCGGCATGATGCTGGATCTCGATGCGATCGCCGACCGGCCGTTGTTCGTGCTCGGCATGGCGCTCGCTTTGATCGCGGTGAAGGGGCTGGTCCTGTTCGGCCTGGCCAGGCTGTTCCGGATGGAGACGCGCCGGGCGGTCAAGCTCGGGCTGCTGCTCAGCCAGGGCGGCGAGTTCGCGTTCGTGCTGTTCGGCGCCGCCCAGGCGGCCCTGCTGATCGAGCCGGCCGCGGCCAGCCTGTTCAGCGCGATCGTCACCGTATCGATGGCCTCGACCCCGTTCCTGATGATGTTCAACGACTGGGCCGATCGGCGCGCGCCGCGGCGCGGCGGCGACGGCCTCGACGGCCCCGAGCTGTCGCCGGAGGCCCGCGCCATCGTGATCGGCTACGGGCGCTTCGGCCAGACCGTGGCGCAGATGCTGATGGCCAAGGGGATCAGCGTCACCTTGATCGATTCCAAGCCGAGCCAGATCGAGCTCAGCGGCACGTTCGGCCTCAAAGTCTATTATGGCGACGGCACCCGCCTCGACCTGCTCCGCGCCGCCGGCGCCGGCGAGGCGCGCGCTCTCCTGTTCTGCCTCGACGACGGCAAGCCCACGCCCGCCAAGCTCGAGCCGATCCTGGAGGCGTTCCCGCAGGCGGCGGTCTATGTGCGGGTGTTCGACCGGCGCCACCTGATGGACATCTGCCGGCTCGACGTGGCGGGCGTCTATCGCGAGCTGTTCGAATCCGCGGTGCGGATGGGCCGCGACGCGCTCGGCGCGTTCGACGTGTCGGAGCAGGAAGTGGCGCGGGTCGAGCGCGCCTATCGCGACCGCGACGCCGAGCGGCTCGCCGGCCAGAGCGAGTCCGGCGACCTCCACACGCTGATGGACCGCATGTTCCGCCCCGACAACGCGCTCGGCGATCCCGACGAGGGCGGCGGGGATCAGGCCGATTCGGCGTCGAGCAAGGCTTCGACCTCGGCCGGCTCGACCGACTGATCGACAAAGGCGGCGCCGATGCCGCGGGCGAGGATGAAGGGGAGGCGGCCGTGCGCCCGTTTCTTGTCGGTCGCCATATGGGCGAGAAGGCGGCGCCCAGCGCCGGCCATGCCCGCGTCCGCCAGCCGCGTCGGCAGCCCGGCCGCGGCGAGATGCGCCGCCACGCGCTCGGTCGTTGCGTCCGGGCACAGCCCCCGCCGCGCCGACAGGCGGAAGGCGAGCGCCATGCCGAGCGCCACCGCCTCGCCGTGCAGAAGCCGCTCGGAAAAGCCGGTCTCCGCCTCGAGCGCGTGCGCGAAGGTGTGGCCGAAATTGAGCAAGGCGCGTCGGCCGGTCGTCTCGCGCTCGTCGGCCGCGATGATTGCCGCCTTGGCGCGGACGCTGGCTTCGGTCGCGTACAGCCGCGCCGCCGGGTCGCCGGCAATCAGCGCATCGCCATGCGCCTCGCACCAGCCGAAGAAGGCGGCATCGCCGACCAGGCCGTATTTGACGACTTCCGCATAGCCGGCGCGGAGCTGCCGTTCGGGCAGCGTGTCGAGCGTCGAGGGATCGATCAATACCGCCGCGGGCTGATGGAAGGCGCCGACCAGATTTTTGCCCTCGGCCGTGTTGATCGCCGTCTTGCCGCCGACCGATGCGTCGACCTGGGCCAGCAGCGACGTCGGGACCTGGATGTAGCCGCAGCCGCGCTTCAGGATCGCGGCCGCGAAGCCGGTCAGGTCGCCGACCACGCCGCCGCCGAGCGCGATCACATGGTCGGTCCGCTCGACGCCCTGCTCGAGCAGGCTGCTGACCACGGTCTGAAGCTGTCGCCAATCCTTGCTCGCCTCGCCGGGAGGAACGGCGAGCGTGAAGTGCGATTTGACCCAGCTGGCCCGTTCGAGGGCGGCGGTGAGCCGCTCGGCCTGGCTGGCGGCGACGTTCGTATCGGTGACGATGACGACGTGGCCGCGGCCCGCATAGGGCGCCAGCAATTCGCCGGCCCGGTCGATCAGCCGGTCGCCGATCAGGACCGGATAGCCGCGCCCGCCGAGCTCCACCTCGATCCGGGTCACGCCCGCGCCTGCCATGTGCCGAGCGCTTCGAGGATGCGCTCGACCGCGCGCTCGTGCGGCGCCGGCTGGCTGCGTATATGGAGGTGCGCCTCGGCGTAGATCGGGTTGCGGGCACCCGCGAGGCCGCGCAGGACGGGGAGGGGTTCCTGGTCCCTCAGCAGCGGCCGGCTGTCGCGGCGCGCCACCCGCTCGGCCAGGATCTCGACATCGGCGTCGAGCCAGATGGCGATGCAGCGGCCGAGGATCAGCGCCCTGGTCTCCGAGTTGAGGAAGGCGCCGCCGCCGGTCGCGATCACCTTCGGCTTGCCTGTGATCAGCCGGGCGATCACCCGCCGTTCGCCGTCGCGAAAGCTGGCCTCGCCAAACTCGTCGAAAATTTCGGCGATGCTCCGGTCGGCGGCCCGCTCGATCTCGTCGTCCGAATCGACGAACGCCATGCCGAGCCGCTTGGCGAGCCGCTTGCCGACGGTCGATTTGCCCGCCCCCATCAGCCCGACGAGCACGATCGAACGGTCGATGCGGGGAAGAGCGTCGGGCATTCCGCCGGGGCTATACATGGGGCCGCCTCGTGGGGCAAAAGGCGCGCCATGCGCAGATCCTCCTTTGCTCCCGCTCGCCGGCGGCGCTCGTCGCTTCCCGCGATCCTCATCATTCTCCTCGTCCTGCTGGTCGGCGGTGCGATCTACCTGTCCACCGTCGACACCGAGGTTCCGCAGACGCGGATCGAGCAGGACGTGACCAATGAAGCGCTGGCGAACTAAGCTCCTGCTGCTCGGCGGCGCCGCCGCATTCGGCCTCGCCCTGCCGGCCCTCGGCCAGGAGGCGCCCGAATCGCTGCTGCCGCCCGGCTTCGGCGAGCCGGAGGCGCCGCTGCCGCCGCCGTCGGAGCAGCCGACGCAGCCGGCGCAGCCGGCGCCGGGCCCGTCCGCCCCCTCTTCGGAGTCGCAGCCGGGGCCGCCGCTGCGCGCGCCGCTCATCGAAAGCTCCGAAGAGGATCTTGAGGCGCTCGAGGCGCTGCTTCCCGATCCGATCGAGATACCGGAGGCGTCGCGCCGGCCGGTCGAGATCGTCGGGCCGCTCGGGCCGGACGGCTGGGGCCTCGGCACCGGCGCGTTCGGCAATGCCGACGGGCGCCTGCTGTCGACGCTGATGCGTCGTCTCGACGCGCCGCTGCCCTCGCGCTGGACCTCGATCCTGCTCCGCCGCGCCTTGCTGTCGCGGGTGCCGGCGCCCGCTTACGTCCATCCGGTCGACTGGATCGCCGAACGCGCGTGGCTGCTGCTGCGGATGGGCGAGGCGGACGGCGCCCGGATGCTGGTGCAGGCGGTCGACGTCGACCGCTTCACGCCGAAGATGTTCGCGGTCGCCGTGCAGACTGCCCTTGCGAGCGCCGACCCGCTCGGGCTCTGCCCGCTCATCGACCCGGGCCGCGCCACCTCCGACGAGCCGGTCTGGGTGCTCGGCGACGCGATGTGCGCCGCGCTCGAGGGCGAACCGGCCAAAGCGAGCACGCTGATCGATCAGGCGCGGCGGCGAAGCCGTGCCCCGGCGTTCGATATTACCTTGGCCGAGAAGATCATCGGCTCGGGCGAGAATACGCGGCGGGCGGTGACCATCCAGTGGGACGGCGTCGACGAGCTCAACAGCTGGCGCTTCGGGCTCGCCAGCGCGGCCGGGGTCGCGGTCCCCGAGCGGCTGATGAATGGAGCCGGCCTCCATGTCCACGCATGGCAGGCGCGCGCGCCGATGCTGCCGCTCGAGGAACGCGTGGCGGCGGCCCAGGTGGCCGCCTCGCTCGGGGTCTTCTCCAACGCCTCGCTGGTCGAGATGTACAGCCTCATTGCCGACGCGACCGAGCCGTCGGAACTCGGCGAGACCGTGGCTGGGAGGCTGCGCGAGGCTTATGCGGGCCGCACCCTCGAGCTCCGCCTGGCCGCGCTGCGGGGCTTGTGGGAAGAAGCCGGCACGCCCCTCCAGCGCCACGCCCGGCGCATCCTGACCGCGACCGCCGCCGCGCGTATTCCCCCCTCGGAGGCGGCCCGCGGCGACGCCGGCGACCTGATCGCCTCCATGCTCGCCGCCGGCCATGACGCCCGCGCGGCGCGATGGGGTGAGGTAGTCGGCGGTATTGAAGGCGGAGAAAGCGATCTTCCGTGGGCGCTGCTCGCCGTCGCGTCGCCCCGCCGCGAGGTCGAGGCCAGCGCCGGCCGGATCGGCACTTTCGCCGAGCGCGACGACAGCGAGGACAATCTCCGCTCGCGGATGCTGGCGGCGGCGCTTGCCGGCCTTGGCCGGATCGATGCGGATGTGGCCGGCGGGATGGGCGTGCGGATCGGGATGCGCAATGGCTGGACGCAGGCGCTCGAACGGGCGGTGCGGGACCGCCAGCCCGGCACGGTCGCGCTGCTCGCAGCGGCGGGGATGCAGACCGGCGGGTGGCAGGGCGTGCCGCCGGAGCATCTGTTCCATATCGTCGGAGCGCTGCGCCGGGTCGGCCTGGACTATGAAGCGCGGATGATTGCTGCCGAGGCGGTGGCGCGGCTGTGATCCGGCGGGCGGAAAGCCGCCCGCCGCGCGGAGAGGACCGGCAGCTCATTGCCGCCTTCCTCGAAATGATGGCTGCCGAGGCGGGGGCCGCGCGCAACACCTTGCTGGCCTATGAGCGCGACCTGCGCGGCGCCTCCGATCTGCTCGACGGCGGGCTTGCCGCCGCCTCCGCCGAACGGCTGAAGCTGCTCGCCGAGGCGTGGATGCCGCTCAAGCGGGCGACGGTGGCGCGCAAGGCGGCCGCGCTGCGCCGCTTCTTCGCCTTCCTCGCCGACGAAGGGCTGCGCGGCGACGATCCCTCCGCCGCCTTGCCGCGGCCGGCCAGCGAGCGGCCGCTGCCCAAGGTGCTGGACCGCGCTGCGGTGGACGCCTTGTTCGCCGAGATCGAGCGGCGGAACCGCCAACCGGGCGACGCCGCCGCGCTTCGCCTGGCTGCGCTCGTCGAGCTGCTATACGGTTCGGGGCTGCGCGCGACCGAATTGGTGTCGCTGCCGCGCAATGCCGTCGCTCCCGACAAGCCGTTTCTCATCCTCCGCGGCAAGGGCGGCCGCGAGCGGCTGGTGCCGATCTCCGACCGCGCCCGCGCGGCGGTGGGCGCCTGGTCCGCGCTGGTGCCGCGCGACGCGCTCTGGCTGTTCCCGTCCGGCAAGAAACATCTGAGCCGGGTCAGGCTCTACCAGCTCGTCAAGGAGCTGGCGGCGAGCGCCGGCATCCCGCCCGACCGGATCAGCCCGCACGTCCTCCGCCATGCGTTCGCAACCCACCTGCTCGAGGGCGGCGCGGACCTGCGCGCCCTGCAGATG
>DASZDE010000038.1:0-5102 GCA_035942355.1 Allosphingosinicella sp.
ACCGGATCTGCGGCCTTTTCTCCTTTTCGAACAATTCGGTCATCGCCCAGACCATCGCGTCGGCGCGGTCGGGGGAGCCGGGGCCCTGATAGCCGGACCAGGTGAGGGCGCAAAGCTGGTCCTCCAGCTCGGGGAAGTGGCCGGCGAGGCGGGCGCGGCCGGTCTCGAAGCGCAGGGCTATGGGTTCGGCGCGGGCGGCCTTGCTTCGGGTGGCGGCGACGAGGCGGACGGGGAGGTCGGCGTCGACCGCGCGCAGCACGCTGGCGATCATGTCGCCGCCCTGGTTCTTCTCGGCCACCACCTTGGCGGCGCCGTAGAGGGCGGCGGCCTCCGCGACCCGGCGGGCCCAGGCTTCGGGCGAAAGGCCGGACGCGGTGAGATCGGCCAGGACCCAGGCCACGCCGTCCCGATCCTTGCCGCACAGGACGAGGCCGCAGGAATCGCCGCCGGTCGAGGCGGGCGGATCGAGGCCGATGACGATGCGGGTGAGGGGGCGCTCGAGGGGGCGCTCGAGGGGACAGTCACTTTCAGAACCGCCGCACGCGGCTGATGCACTCCGCGCGTGAAAGTGACTGTCCCCGGCCTTTTCCCCCTCTCCCCTCAAGGGAGAGGGCGCTCGCGCCTTTTCGAGGAGGTCGCGGGTCCACAGGGCGCCTTCGAATTCCTCCAGCAGCAAGCCTTCGAGCTCCTGGCGGCCGAGGCGGGTGCCGGCGAACATCGCTTCGACCGCCTCGCGGAAGTCGGCGGGAAGGTGGGGGTTGTCGGCGGTGCGGCCGTGGGTGGCGGCGCAGCGGGGCAAAGCGAGGAGGCGCTTCAGGAGCGGGACGGGCCTGGGCGTGGTGGTGACGATCGTGCGGGGGCGGTCCCCCAGCCTGAGGCCGAGCATGAGGTTGTTCCAGGTGGCGTCGGCATGGGGCCATTTGGCAAGCTCGTCGCACCAGGCGAAATGGTGCTGGGGACCGCGCAATTTCTCCGGGCGCTCGGCGGAGAAGGAATGGGCCTCGGCGCCGGACGGGAAGACGAGGATGCCCTTGCTCGCGATCCAGCGCGGCCGTTCGCCGCAGCGGGCGAGGGCGAGGAGGCCGCTCTCGCCCTTGACCATCACCCGCTCCACCTCGTCGAGCGTTGCGGCGACGAGGGCGATGCGGAGGGGACAGTTGCCGGCAACTGTCCCCGGCTCTCCGCCGCTTTGGGGACAGCCAGATAGGCTGTCCCTGGCGCCCCGTTCAGCCGGCGAATGGGGACAGCCAGATAGGCTGTTCCTGGCGCCGCTTTGGGGACAGCCAATAGGCTGTCCCCTCGCATCCCTCGCCCGGGCCCAGACCCATTCGGCGCCGGCGCGGGTTTTGCCGAAGCCGCGGGCGGCGACGATCGCCCAGACGCGCCAGGGCTCGCCACTCGGCGCGGCCTCGGGCTCGACCTGGCCGCCATGGGCCTGCCACCACCATTCCTCGGCCAGCGCCCTGACCGCCGGCTCGGGCAGGCTGCGCAGGATGATGAGGCGCTGCTCGCGGGTGAGGCGGATGAAGGCGTCGAGCACTGCGAGCATCTCCGCCCGGCTCCACGCCCGGCCGGACCGGCTGACGAAGGATTTATATTCGACCGGCGGGCCGCCGGAGGCGCCGTCAGCCCGGTCGAAGCGCGCCTCGACCCAGGCGAGCAGCCCCTTAAAGTCCCTCGGGACGGCAGCCCCGGCGGGAGAAAAGCCGCCGGTCACTCCTCCTGCCCGTCCGGCGGCGGGAGGATGCCGCGGCGGACGCCGAGGGCGCAGAGCTTGTTGTCGAGCGCCTCGATCGCGTCCGCGAAAGACCAAAGCTGCCGGCTCCCGTGCCCGATTTCGCGCGGAGCGATGCGGCCGTCCTTGCGGTCGTAGCGCGCGAGCAGCTTCATCACCCGCTCGAATTCCTGAGCCATCTCGCCGGCCGGCTCGAGATTCTCCCTGAGCCGGCGCTGCGCCTCGAGTCGCTGGCGAACCGCCTCCGCCTCGAGCGCGACATAGGCGATTTGCAGCGCCTCCGTCTCGGCGGCGGCGAATTCGGGATGCTTGCGCGCGTGGGCCCGGACGGTGGCGGTGGAGACTCCGGCGGCGGCGGCCGCGGCCTCGCAGTCGGCGGTGCCGGCGAAATGGTCGAGGTAGATTTGCTGGCGCTTGTCGGTGAACTTGACCCAGCGCATCCGCTGGCGCTGCAGCAGGCGGCCGCCCTGGGGAGCGATGCGGGCCGGCCCGCCGGCGGCTGTGCGCCACGACAGCTCGCCGCCGCGCTCGTCGATGCAGGCGAGCTCCAGCGCCCATTCCCACGCGAGGCGGAAGACGCAGTCGCGGGCGCGGACGTTGTAGAGGCTGCCGAGCGGGAAGCCCGCCGCTTTGGCCGCTTCCGCGCGCGATGCGCCGGCGCGCAGGCTCGCAAGGAAGCGCGCCTTCGCCGCCTGGTCGATCAGCCGACGCTGCGGCCGCTCCGAATCGCCGTCCCTGCGCATCGGCCAGTTTAGAACATAAAAGGAACGATGTAGGAAAGTGTTTTTTCCGGAGCGGGGGCGCGGCCGACGCGGCAGGGGTAGACGGCGGACCTGTATTAGGGCTATAATACACCAACAAAGGAGACAGAGGCTATGGATCCTGTTGCGAAGCGCACCGCGATCGCGGCGGCCATCGGCGCGGCGATCGCGATTCCGGTGCCGTTCGTGGGGCCGCTGTTCGGCGCCGCCGTCGGCGCGGGGATCGGCTATTTCTCGGCGAAACGGCGCGGCTGAGGCGGGGACAGTTACTAGTAACTGTCCCCAAGTCTGCCGAGCCGTGCCATATGCCGGACATCGAGCGCAGGTTCGTAATCCGCGAGGGCTGAGGGAGGCGCGCATGGCCGAGACCAAGACCAGGCCCAGCGATGCGAGCGTCGATGATTTCCTCGACGGCGTCGGGCATCCCGGGCGCCGCGCCGACGGCAAGGCGGTGCGCGCGATGATGGAGCGGGTCACCGGCGAACCCGCCATCATGTGGGGCCCCTCGATCGTCGGCTTCGGCCGCTATCATTATCGCTACGCCAGCGGGCACGAGGGCGACTCGCCGCGCGTCGGCTTCTCGCCGCGCTCGGCCAATCTCGTTCTCTATGTCGGCGGCTTCCCCGAATATGAGGCGCTGCTCGCCAGGCTCGGCAAGCACAAACGCTCCAAGGCCTGCCTTTATCTGGGCAAGCTGGCCGACGTGGACCTGGGCGTGCTCGAGGAGATCGTCCGGCGGACCTATGCGGCGGCCGGGGACGGCGACTACGGCTCGGGGTGCTGACGCTCGTCCTTGGCGGCCATCGTGGGTGGCTTGGCGGCGGCCGGACTTGAGGCGGCGGCGACCGGCGGCGACGAAGTTGCTCGGTTGGCCGCGGCGAAATGCGCGATCTGGTCCGCATGCGCCTTCGCGAAGCACGGGCGGGCCGTGGCGCGGGCGACATAATCGCGACAGGCGGGATAGTCGGCCAGGCCGTCGAACCGGTCGACGAGGCGCAGCACGTCCGCCATCAGGATGTCGGCCACGGAGAAGGTCACGGCCAGCCATTCGCGTGCCGCCAGGACCGGCTCGAGGTGCCGGAGCCGGGCGTTGAGGAACGCATCGAATCGCTGCCATGCCGCCGTCTCGCCGGCCTCGCCGGAGAATTGGAGCAGCGACCAGGGCAGGCTCGCCATCTCGACCGAATTGAGCGCCGCGAACAGCCATTCCAGCACCTCGGTGCGGCCGCGCGGATCGACCGGCATCAGCGCGTCGCTGCGCTCGCCCAGATGAAGCAGGATCGCGCCGCTCTCGAAGATCGAGAGGTCGCCGTCGGTCAGCCACGGCACCTGGCCGAACGGTTGGTGCGAGAAATGCCCGGCATCGCGCGTGCCGAACGGCACGCCCTCGACCCGATAGGGCAAGCCGGCCTCTTCCAGGGCCCAGCGCACGCGCAGGTCGCGCACATAGCCGCGCGGCATCTCGGGCACCCAGTCGAAGGTGGTGAGGATCAGGTCGGCCATTGGCCATCTCCATCGGTCGAAGCCGGCCTATGGCCGCTTTTCGGCATGGCGGGAAGCGCTCCGGACGCCCCGGCTTGATCGGCGGCCGGCGGCGGTGCACATTGTCGTGGCTGGGGGGTGCATGAAGGGCATTTTGGCAATGGCGCTGGCGGCGCTGGCCGGGCTTTGCACGCAGGTGCCGCCCGAAACCAAGGACCGCCTCAGCCCCGACAAGATGGAGCGATTGGTCGCAGGTCCGATGGCGGCCGTGCGGGAGGACGGCCTCGCAGCCGGCGATGCGGTGTTCGAGCGGCTCCGCGCGGCCGAGGCGGCCCGCTCCGGCCCGGCCGGCGTGGGCGTCGCCGATCTGCTCACCGCCTATGCCGTCGAGCTGTACGGAGAGTGGGTTTCGACCGAGGATCGAGCGTTGCTCCAGGCGTCGCGGGATCGTCTGCTCGCGGCAATCACGGCCTATCGCGCGGCGTTCGGACCCGACCATCCGGAAGTGGCCGTCGCCCTGCACAGCTTCGCCGACGTCGACATCCCGCTCAACGACGGCCGCGCGACTCCGCAAGCCGAAGCCGCGCTCCGGGAGGCGCTGCGGATCAGGCGCGCCGCGCTCGGGCCGCGGCACCCCGAGACGCGGGCGGCCGAGGACCGGCTCGCGTCGATCGCCGGCGCCGGCACCGGGAAGGGTGCCGCGGGCCGGGCGCTGGACGAGGCTTCGGCCGCGCTTCGGAAGTGAAGGCGGGGGCAGAATACGGATGGGGACTTTACCTAAGAGGTACGTGTCCGTTTTCCGACCGATTACATGAAGAAAGGCGGGCCCCGGATCAGGTCCGAGGTGACGGGAAGGAGGGAGGCGAGCCGTGGTTGATAGCACGCTGGTCCGCGGCTGTGCGTGCCGCGAGATCCGCGAATTGTTCGACGTGGCGGTCATTCCGGGCACCGCCTGCCCGATGGCGATCGGCACGGATTTGCCCGACATGCGGACCATGCTCAGCTTCGACCCGGAATTCGGCCCGCTGCTCCCGGAAAGCCGCAACGCCTAGGCGAGCGCCCTGGGCGGGGAGAGGCGGCGTGCGGCGGGGCCGACAGCGGAAGTGGGGACAGTATACATTTTC
>DASZDE010000039.1:0-3007 GCA_035942355.1 Allosphingosinicella sp.
GCGCGGTGCCGTCCTCCTCGGCACCGCGCAGCCGGAAGCCGTCCGAGCCGTCGAGCGCGCCAAGATCGACGGCAGGATCGAAGCCCGCGCCCGATCCGAACACGACATAGGCCGCGCCCTGATAGGAATAACCCTCCGACCGGTCGCCATCGACATCGACATTATAGGCGCCGACGATCAAGTCGTCGAAGCCGTCGCCGTTGACGTCGCCCGCCGTCGCGACCGATCGGCCGCTGCGATCGCCCGCATCGGCGCCGTCGATGCGGAAGCCGTTGGCGCCGTCGAGGCCGTCGAGATCGAAGCTCGCTCCGAAAGGCGTATCCGATCCGAAGACGACATAGGATTCGCCGGCATTGGAGCCGCCGGCGCCATCGCCGCCGCTCGCGCCGACGATCAGGTCGGCAAAGCCGTCGCCGTTGACGTCGCCCGCGCCGGCGACCGATCCTCCCAAGCCGTCATTTTCGTCGGGACCGTCGATGCGAAAGCCGTTGGTGCCGTCCAGGTCGGCCAAGTCCATGGTCGCGGCGAAGGGATCGCCGGAGCCGAACACGACATAGCTCGCGCCGGCAAGATCGGCGCCGCCCGGAGCGGCGCGGTTGGCGCCGATCACCATGTCGTCATAGCCGTCGCCGTTGAAATCGCCGACGCCGTCGACCGACCAGCCGCTGGTATCGCCCGCGGCGACACCGTCGATCCGAAAGCCGTTGGTGCCGTCGAGACCGGCGAAGCCGACCGCTGGCCCCGCCATGTTGTCGGATCCGAACACAACATAGGTGACGCCGGCAGCGGGCATGACTGGCGAGTCGGGGTTTCCGTCCGGGTCTGCGCCCGGCGCGGAAACCATCAAATCCTCGAAGCCGTCGCCGTTGACGTCGCCGGCCGAGGCGGCGGCGAAGCCCGTGATGTCGTACTTGTCGACTCCCGCGACGATCGCGCTGACCTCTGCGTCGGCGGTTGCGCGGGGCGGTGCTTCAGTCGGACCGCCGGTGTTGAAGGTGCCGACGATCGAGGGGAAGCTGGCGGGCTGACCAAAAGCGTTCTGGCCGGCGATGAATTCAACCGCACCGACCTCTATCGCGGGTTTGCCGAGATAATCCTTGCCGAAGCGAAAGGCGGTGATCACCAGATTATTGGTTGGATGACTTAGAAAGCCGCCGCTCAGTTCGCCGGGTATGCTGCCTCTGAAATGCCGGACCTGGATGCCGCCGGTCCCGTCGGGCGCGAGGATGGTGAAACCGTCAGTCCCGTTGAGGGTCTCGGCATCCAGGGTGATCGGGAAATCAGGCATTGAGTAGCCCCCCCTTTCATCACCTATACGCTTGTTCGGAAGGGGTGGCGAATCGCGGTACGGAGCTCACCGGCAGGCTGCTCCGCTCAGGCGAGCTCCGCCAGCTGCGTCGCTTCGAGGAGAGCGAGCCGCGCCTCCTCGATCTGCCGCCAAAGCTCGGCTTTGAGCAGGTCGTCGGGTTCGATCCGCTCCGGCCAGTGCCGCTCGACCACGGCGCCGATCGCGTCGAGCTTCGCCTCGTCGACCAGAAAGCGCGGGTCGATGGCCGCCGTGTTCGCGACGACGCGGAGGCGAAGGCAGGCGGGACCGCCGCCGTTCGCCATCGATTGGCGGACATCGACCACGAACAATTTGCGGATCGGTCCGTTGCCGGCGACGAGCTCCTCGAGGAAGCTCCAGACCGCGGGCGTCTCGCGCGCTTCTTCCGGCAGGATCAGCGCCATGCCGCCTTCGGGAAGAGTGACGAGCTGGGCATTGAACAAATAGCTCGTGATCGCGTCCTCCAGGCTGACCGCGCTTGCCGGAACTTCGACGACCTCGACCTCGGGCAGCAGCCGGCGGAGCGCGGTGTAGAAATCGGCGCGGTCCTCGAACGCCTGCTCGTGGGCAAACAGGACGAACTCGTTGGCGACCGCCACCACGTCGTTGTGAAAGGCGCCGGCGGCGATCGCCTCCTCGGCCTGGGCGACGAACAAGGTGCGGTCGGGGTCGAGCCGGTGGTAGCGCGCGATCGCGGCGCACGCCTCGACATGCTGGCGCGCGGGAAAGGCGCCGCCGCGCTTGCCGTAGACGAACACTTCGATGCCGGGGGCGTTGTGCGACGAAGCCAGCCGCATGTGGTTGGCCGCCCCCTCGTCGCCGAACGTTGCCGGCACCGGCGTGTGGACGCTGAAATGCTCGCCATCGGCGAAAGCGAGGCGAAGCTGGCGCAACGTTTCGGGCCATTCGTGGCTGCGATGGGCCATGGTGCGAAGGTTGGCGACGGTGAGGTGGCAGCGGCCGTCGGCGGTGTCGGGCGGAGGCGAGACCGTGGCCGCGTTGGCTGCCCACATCGCCGAGGCCGAGAAGGCGGCGGGGCGGAGGCTGGCCGGCACGTCCGCGGCGGTGGTGCCGAGGTCGGCCAGCCACTCATGGTCGGGACGGGGGTGGGGCAGGAGCACGCCCTGGGCGAGGCCGAGGCCCAGATTGTGGCGCATCTTGTCGAGGCCCTGCAGCGCCGCCGCGCGCGGGTGCGAGACATTGCCCTTGTTCGTCGAGGAAGCGAGGTTGCCGAGGCTGAGGCCGGAATAATTATGGCTCGGTCCGATGATCCCGTCGAAATTGATCTCGCGCAGGCTCATCGTCAGCGGCCCATCGCCAGGAACGAGTCGCCGGGGCGGATGCCGAGCAATTCCGCGCTCTTCCTATCCAGCGTGGCGCTGCCGTCCGGCTCGACTCCGACCTGCCCGTAGCAGGCGGCGAAGCTTGCGAGCCTTCCGGCCGCCAGCATCTGCGGCTCGGTGTCGATATCGTCGCTGAGCCCGGACAGGATCAGCTCGCGCGCTTCGCGGACGGTGCGGATCTCGCCGGTCTTTGCCGCCATGGTCGGGCCGCCGTCGAAAATGTCGATGTAGCAATCATATTCGAAGCCTTCGCGCTCCAGCATCTTCATGGCGGCCCGGCCGGACGGGTGGGGGACGCCCATCACCGACCGGGCATTGTCGGGCAGCAGGGCGGTGT
>DASZDE010000040.1:0-7928 GCA_035942355.1 Allosphingosinicella sp.
GCGGGCGCGGCAGGCGGCGCGGGGGCGGCAACCGGGATCGGCGGCTCGACGGCGGAAATGCTGAGCTGGCCGATCCGCGCCAGCGGCCGCGCCGGCTCGGCCGAGGCCGCCATCGCCGGCACCAGCTTCATTGCCGCGACCGGCGCCCCCAGCGCGACGCAGCCGAGCATCGCCGCCACCGTTCGCCAGGATCCCGAACGCGCCCTTGGGAAGCCGCCGTCGAGCACCGCCTTGATCCGCCGGCCGAGGCAGCCGGAGGCGATGCTGCTCGCCGGCAGATGAAGGTCGTGCTGCGCGCAGTTGAGCAGGGTCTGGGCGTAGCGGCCGGGTTCGATCCGGGCGACCGCGTCGCTGTCGGCCGCTTCTTCCGCCTGCTGCACGATGGTCCGCTCGAGCAGCCACACCAGAGGGTTGAACCAGAACAAGGCGACCGCGAGCCGCGCGACGATCAGGGTCGGCCAGTCGCGGCGGACGATATGGGCGATTTCGTGCGCCAGGATCGCGTCGGCGTCGTCGGACCGGCGCAGCGCGTCGGCGTCGAGCAGGATCACCGGTTTGCGCCAGCCCCAGCTCATCGGCGCGGGCGCCTCGTAGGAGACGAGCACGCGCAGCGGCGGCGCGCCGTCCGTCAGCGCCCGCTCGAGCGCGGCCCGCCATTCCGGGCAGGCGAGCTCGGACGCGGCCCGTGTCCAGCGGCGCAGCGTCCACAGGCCGGCGGTGAGCCGCAATGCGACCATCAGCAGCCCGCCGCCATAGAGCAGCGCCACCAGGATGCCGGGATCGTTCCAGCCGCCTTGGGCCGAGGCGGCGGCTGGCAAGGCCGTCGCTGCGCCGGCCGGCGGCGGAAGCGCCGAGCGGAGCAAGGGCTCGGCTTCGGGCGCGGCCGGGACCGCCATTTCGACCTGCAGCGCCGGGAACAGCAAGGAGATGGCCGGCAGCGCGAGCAGCAGCCCGACCGCCAGCCGCAGCAAGGCAGTTCGGTCGGCCGCCGAGCGCGACCGGAGCAGGGCCGCGAGCAGCAGCGCCGCGCCGGCGATCAGCGCCGATTTCCAGCCCATTTCGACGATGAAGGGAAAGCTCATGGCCGCTCCTTGGCTTGGTCGATCGCGCGCTGCAGCGCGTCCAGCTCGTCGGGTTTGAGGCTCCGCGTCAGCCCGAGCAGGGCGGTCGCGGCGCTTGCCGCCGAGCCGTCGAAAAAGGTCTTGACCAGCTGGCGGAGCGCGGATTCGCGGACCTTGGCGGGCTGGGGTACGCTCTTATAGACATAGGTCTGATCGACCGCGCGGTGGGCGACCAGGCCCTTGCCCTCGAGCCGCGCGAGCATCGTCCGCACCGCCGAATGGCTCGGCGGCTCGGCCATAGCCCTGCGCACGTCGGCCGCCGTCGCCTCGCCGGCGCTGCACAATATCTCGAATATCTCGCGCTCGCGGCGCGGAAGGCTCCCGATCATCGCGACTCACCTGCTACGCACGTAGCATGCCACAAGTGTAGCAGGACCACAAGACCTCTGCCTGAATCGGTAGAGCCCGAGGCGCAGGTTCAGCGCGAGGCTTTCGGCGCCTGCGCTTGGCTGTTGCCCGGTGGGCCGGCGGGGCGACCGGCAGTGGTCGCGCTGTTGCCGCCCGACCCATCGCTTCTGGCGCCGGCCAGGCGGGCGTCTCCCCGCGCCGGGCAGGCGTCCGGCTGCTCGCCCGCGATCCACAGCAGCGCCAGGCCGGCGAGGAAGATCGCCACCCAGGCGGGCAGGCCCTTCAGCGTCTCCAGCAGCGCCCTCACGGCCTCGATCAGCTTGACCGGATCGAGCGGCGCCGACTTCGTTTGCGAATCAGACGTGGGTGGCGCAGGCTTGGCCAGCAGCGCCCTCAATTTGGCCGCCAGCAGCAGGCCCGTCTCGATCAGCGCCATCACTAGCGCGAGGTAGAGAAACAGCTGGGCCAAGTTCAGGGCGAAGTCCCCATATTTCCAGCACCAAGCCAATATTTCCGGCGGCACCGCAGCGGCAGATACGTTCATCCCTTCCTCCGTCGAAAGACGCTGATGGAACGCTCACCCATAGGCAGCGACCGCTTCCAGCGCACCGCCGCCCTTTCTTGTACGGCCTATTGCAGCCGGCCCGATCGCCGTAGCTTAGCACGTGGCTGTGGATTGTCGCCAGGCGGATGTTCGCTAGTCGATTCCGGATGCATCTGCTTCCCGTCGATCGACTCGGCTGCGCGCTGACGAACGAATCGCTTGGCTGGCGCAGCGGAAGCAGTATGATCCGCGCTTGCGCCGGAAAGGGCGAAGAGACGGCGCAGGCGTGGCAAGTATTTCCGCCGGCGTTCCACAATCAGACAGGAGACATCAGATGGTAGTGCCGCCCGGAGCAGTCGGATACTCCCTCCATTTTGGACTCAATTTCGTCGACCCGGCGCATTATGACGGCTGGGATGGCGAGCTGAGGGCGTGCGAGTTCGACGCCCACGACATGGAGGCGATCGCCGCCGCGCAGGGATTTGCGCACCGCAAGGTCCTGCTGACCGCGGACGCGACCTCGGCGAACCTGTTCACCGAAATGACCGGCCTGGCGCGGCAAATGACGGCCGGCGACATGCTCCTCCTCACTTATTCCGGCCATGGCGGTCAGGTCGAGGACGTGACCAGCGAGGAGGACGACAAGATGGACGAGACCTGGTGCCTCTACGACCGGATGGTGCTCGACGACGAGCTGTACCGGCTGTTCGGGCTGTTCAAGCC
Organism: Allosphingosinicella sp.; assembly: GCA_035942355.1. Taxonomy (GTDB): domain Bacteria; phylum Pseudomonadota; class Alphaproteobacteria; order Sphingomonadales; family Sphingomonadaceae; genus Allosphingosinicella. The sequence goes on from DASZDE010000040.1 coordinate 2,737, forward strand.
GGGCGTGCGGATTTTCATGCTGTCCGATTCATGCCATAGCGGCACTGTGATGAAGTTCCGGATGGAGCGTGGCCAGGATCCGGCCGAAGCTGCCCGCGCCGCGGCGCGGGCGACCCGCACCGGCGATGACGACGTTTCCGACGACGCCGCCGTCCGGCTGATGCCGGTAGAGCGGTCCATGCAGGTGCAGGCGCTCAACCGCGGCCTTTACACGACGGTGAAAGCCCTCGCCGCGGGCGGTGAGACCCAAGTTCCCGAGGCGGAGGTCATCCTCATCTCCGGCTGCCTCGACGAGCAGGTGTCCCTCGACGGAAGCCGCAACGGCGTATTCACGGCTGCCATGAGGCGGGTGTGGAACGACGGCGCCTTTACCGGCGGCTACCACACATTTCATCGTCAGATCGTGGCCCGGATGCCGTTGTCGCAGACGCCCAACCTGTACGTTCCGCATCCGGTCAGCCCGGAGTTCATGAACGCGCGGCCGTTCACGATCTAGGCGGAATGCTCCTTCGCATCCGCGGCGCCTTTTGCCGCGTGGAGTCGCTCCCAGAGCTCGCCGCCGCGCATGTTGGCCTGCATCGCTCCCGCCGGGCGCTTGCGGAACGCGAACTCGCGCTCCAGCCGGGTCTCGTCGTCGGCGCGCTTGTGGACGATGTAGCGGACCTCGCCGCCGCTCCCCAGGATCACCGTCGCGCCCGCCCAGATGTCGCGCTCCTCGCCGCCGAACGAGACGCGGCGGCGCTGCAGCACCTCGGCGACGATGCCGAAGCGGATCTGCCGGTCGGGGCCGACCCGGCGCAGCGTGCGGATCGATTCGATCGATGGCTTGGCGCCGTTCGGATCGATCGCGAAGCAGTCGGCGAATTCGGGGTCGGTCACCTTGGCCGCGAGCGCGGCCGCCTGCTCGCGCAGCTCCTCGCTGGTCGCGCCCCAACCTGGGTCCTCGCCGAGCGCGAGGCGGGTGAGTCCCAGCCGCGGAATGACGATCTCCCGGTCGGTCCGGTCGGCCCGGTCCCAGAGCAGCGAATCCTCGCCGAGATCCGCGACTTCCTGCGGGAAGATGGCGCGCCGGCCGAAGGCGGCGATCAGGCACTCGCGATAGCCCCAGGGGTCCGATTCGACGAGGTCGCGGTCGGCGGTCACCAGAGCGCGCAGATACTCGCCGAAGGTGATGTCGACCGGCGGGCAATAGTCGATCGCGCGGATGCACAGCGACAGGAATTGGCTGGCGACCCGCGCCGCCTCGTCGGCGAGCAGGTCGCGATAGGATGGGTGGAGCTCGTCGCCCGGCATTCCGCTCAGCGCGTAGATGGTGCGTATCTTGCGCACCCGCCGCTCGAACACCGTCTCCATCGCCTCGAGCACCGCCTCGACGAGGATGCCGCCGCGCTCGTGCGGCTCTTCGGAGCCCGGATATTTGCGCAGGCCCTGCGGGTTGCGGGCGCCCTCGGCGTTGCGCGCGGCATCGGCCTTGCGCAGCATCGAGCGCAGCGGCCCGTTATAACCCATCGCCTCGCCGAACTGCGCGGCGAGCGAGAAGATGAAGCTGCCGCCGAGCCGGCCCGCGCCCTGTTCGAAGCCGCGCCTGATGCTGTCCATGTGCGAGAAATGGTGGAGCGTCGCGACCAGGTCGGCAAAGGCTTCGTGGAAGGCGTAGACGTCGGCGTTGCTCGAATCGTCGAAATGGCTGCGCATGCCGTCCAGCAGGGCGTGGGCCATTTCGTGGGCGATCACGTCCTGCGACAGCGAGGCGTAGACGTTGCGGCCGGGCAGGACACGGCCGGACTCCGATTCGGCAGCCGGGAAGAAGCCGAAGCAGATCTCGCCCTTGCTCTTTGAATAGAAGGCATTGTCGACGCGGGCATAATGCGGCCTGAGCCGGAGCACGCCCGGTTCCTGCTTGCGGGTAAAGCCCCAGGTCGGCTCGCGGCCGAGTGCGAGCGAGAATTGGGCGATCACGTCGACGGCGACGGCATAGACCATTTGCTGCCGGAATTGCGGGCTGCTCGCCGAGGCGGCGAGGCCGCTGTTGAGCTGGACGGCGGAGGCCTCGAGGTCGACCGGAGCGATGCCGTTCGCCTGATCTTCGACCACCTCGACGAGATGGCCGGACGGGCCCGGCCGCAGCGTCTCGTAAGGGATGGAGACGATCGTCTCGCCGCCCTCGAAGCGCGAGCGCATCGGATCGGAGGTGAAGATGCGCAGCGGGCGGAAGAGCGGATCGCCTGGCCGGCGCCGGTATGGCGTCGTCAGTGCCGCGCGCTCGAGGTCCTCGCCAAGCTCGAAATCGACGCCCGGGCGCGCCGCCGGCTCGTCGTCTCCGTTTACCGGCGCGGGCGATTCCATGGCCGATTGCTGGGCCTCGAGCGCGGAAGCTTGGGTCGGCTCGCTCTGTTCCATGAGGACTTGCCCTCTTCGTCCGCTCATGATCGCACAGGCCGCTGCTCGCCGCCAGCGGCAGTCGGCTCCGTTTCGGTGCCGCTCCAGGTCAGGGTGCGCGGTTGGGCGGAGGCGCGAGCCAGGCACGGGCCGCGCAGTCGCCCCGTTGCGAGGCATTGTACACCATCACTGGCGCCGGCGCCGAGACTGGCGGCTTCGGGCGGGGGCCGACCCGGCTTGCTTCGGCAAGGCCGCGTCCCCATTTCGCCGACACCCGCGTTGACCTGCCGCGCGCGCTCCTTTAGCTTCGGAACAGATCTGGAACACGACCGGCCATGCTGACTCACATTTCCGTCCGCGGCGCGCGCGAGCACAACCTCAGGAATATCGACGTCGACATCCCGCGCGAGACGCTGACGGTGATCACCGGCCTCTCGGGCTCGGGCAAATCTTCGCTCGCCTTCGACACCATCTATGCCGAGGGCCAGCGCCGCTACGTCGAGTCGCTCTCGGCCTATGCGCGCCAGTTCCTCGAGATGATGCAGAAGCCCGACGTCGATCACATCGAAGGCCTCAGCCCCGCCATCTCGATCGAGCAGAAGACGACGTCGCGCAACCCGCGCTCGACCGTCGCCACCGTCACCGAAATCTACGATTATATGCGCTTGCTCTGGGCCCGGGTCGGCGTGCCCTATTCGCCGGTCACCGGCCTGCCGATCGCGGCCCAGACGGTCAGCCAGATGGTCGACCGGGTGATGGCGCTGCCCGAAGGCACCCGGCTCTATCTGCTCGCCCCGGTGGTCCGCGGCCGCAAGGGCGAATATCGCAAGGAGCTGGCCGAATGGACCAAGGCCGGCTTCACCCGGGTCCGCATCGACGGCCAGTTCTACGGCATCGAGGACGCTCCCGCCCTCGACAAGAAGTACAAGCACGACATCGAGGTGGTGGTCGACCGGCTGGTGGTCCGCCCCGGGATCGAGACGCGGCTGGCGGATTCGCTCGAGACCGCGCTCAAGCTCGCCGACGGCCTCGTCTATCTCGACCCCGCCGATCCGCCGAAGGCGGACACAGGAAACACCGTTCGCCCTGAGCCTGTCGAAGGGCCCAATTCCTCCGCTATCGAAGAAGCGGGGGCTTCGACAACCCCGGATCCAGTCCGGGGCCGAACGGGTGTGGCGAAGGCGCTCGAGGAGGCTCACGTAAGGGCAGTGCTGAGCGACAACGCCCCCCCGGGCCGCCTCGTCTTCTCGGAAAAATTCGCGTGCCCGGTCTCGGGCTTCACCATCGCCGAGATCGAGCCGCGCCTGTTCTCCTTCAACGCCCCGCAGGGCGCATGCCCGGCCTGCGACGGCCTCGGCGAGAAGCTGCTGTTCGACCCCGACCTGGTCGTCCCCAACCACGCGCTCTCGATCAAGCGCGGCGCGGTCGTGCCCTGGGCCAAGTCGAACCCGCCCAGCCCTTATTACATGCAGGTGCTCGGCTCCCTCGCCCGCGAGTTCGGCTTCAGCCTCGACACGCCATGGGCCGAGCTCGGCGAGGAGGTCCACGCCATCATTCTCCACGGCACCGGCGGCCGCCCGGTCGCCTTGCGCTTCGTCGACGGCCGCAAGAGCTACGAGGTCAGGAAGCCGTTCGAGGGCGTGATCGGCAATTTGAACCGCCGCATGCTCCAGACCGAGAGCGCGTGGATGCGCGAGGAGCTGTCGAAATACCAGTCGGCCGCGCCGTGCGAGACCTGCGGCGGCGCCCGCCTCCGCCCCGAGCCGCTCGCGGTCAAGATCGCCGGCGAGGACATTTCCATGTCGAGCCGCCGCTCCGTCCGCCACGCGCTCGCCTGGTTCTCGACGCTCGAGGAAAAGCTCACCCCGCAGCAGAAGGAGATCGCCCGCGCCATCCTCAAGGAGATCAACGAGCGGCTCGGCTTCCTGAACAATGTCGGCCTCGACTATCTCGACCTCAGCCGCACGTCGGGCACGCTCAGCGGCGGCGAATCGCAGCGCATCCGCCTCGCCAGCCAGATCGGCTCGGGCCTGTCGGGCGTGCTCTACGTGCTCGACGAGCCCTCGATCGGCCTCCACCAGCGCGACAACGACCGCCTGCTCGTCACCTTGAAGCGCCTGCGCGACCTCGGCAACACCGTGATCGTCGTCGAGCATGACGAGGACGCCATCCGCCACGCCGACTATGTGATCGACATGGGTCCCGGCGCCGGCGCCCATGGCGGCGCGGTGGTCGCCCGCGGCACCCTCGAGGACGTGCTCGCCAACCCCGACAGCCTCACCGCCGACTATCTGACCGGCCGCCGCGCCGTCCCGATCCCCGCCGCCCGCCGCAAGGGCACCGGCCGCAAGCTCGTCGTCCACAAGGCCGCCGCCAACAATCTGAAGGACGTCACCGCCGCCATCCCGCTCGGCACCTTCTGCTGCGTGACCGGCGTGTCGGGCTCGGGCAAATCCTCGCTCACCGTCGACACGCTCTACGCCGCCGCCGCCCGCATCTTGAACGGCGCCCGCATCCAGGCCGGCCGCCACGAGCGCCTGAGCGGCCTCGAATATCTCGACAAGGTGATCGACATCGATCAGTCGCCGATCGGCCGCACTCCGCGCTCCAACCCGGCCACCTATACCGGCGCCTTCACCCAGATCCGCGACTGGTTCGCCGGCCTGCCCGAGAGCCAGGCGCGCGGCTACAAGCCCGGCCGCTTCAGCTTCAACGTCAAGGGCGGCCGCTGCGAGGCGTGCAGCGGCGACGGCCTGATCAAGATCGAGATGCACTTCCTCCCCGACGTCTACGTCACCTGCGACGTCTGCCAC
>DASZDE010000041.1:0-17164 GCA_035942355.1 Allosphingosinicella sp.
GCGCAGAGCACCGCCTCGGAGGCGGCCGCGCTGGCGCTCGCCAAGCGCCAGGCGGCGGCGGCGGCGCAGCGTTCGGAGCAGCTCGAGCGCCAGGCGGCCGCGCTGGAGAACCAGGCCGCGCGGACGCGCGCCGAGGCCGCCGCCCTCGCCGCCCGGATCGAAGCGGCCGAAGCCGACATCACCGCCGCCGAAGCCCGCATCCGCATCATCGAGAATCTGCGCGCCGAGCAGCGCGCGCGCCTCGGCGAACGGCAGCAGCCGGTGGTCCGGCTGACCGCCGCGTTGCAGACCATGGCGCGCCGCCCGCCGGCAATGGCGCTGGTCCAGCCGGGCTCGCTCGACGACGTCGTCCACGTCCGCTCGATGCTCGCCTCGACGCTGCCCGCGATCCGGGCGCGCACGGCCGGCCTGCGCCGCGAGATCGAGACCGGCAACAGGCTCCGCCGCCACGCCGAAGTGGCGGTCGCCGCTTTGGTCCGCAGCCGCGAGAATCTGCGCGCCCGCCGCATCGCTTTGGCCCGATTCGAGACGGAGCAGCGCCGGCGCTCGGCGAGCCTGGGCCAATCCGCCTTGTTCGAATCCGACCGGGCGCTGGCGTTCGGCGAGGAGGCGCGCGAGCTCGCCGCGATGATGAGCAGCCGCGACTATCAGGCCCGGATGCGCGCGCGGCTGGCAGAGCTGCCCGGCCCGATCCTCCGCCCGGGCAGCGCCGGGCCCTCGCCCGCCGCGGCGGCGCCACGCAATGCCCCCTATCGCCTCCCGGTCGAGGGCCGCCTGGTGGAGGGGATGGGCGAGCTGTCCGACGGCGGCATCCACGCCCGCGGCCTCACCTTCGAGACCGCGGCCAACGCGCCGGTGATCGTGCCCCGCGCCGGCCGGATCGCCTATGCCGGGCCGTTCCGCGGCTATGGCCGGATCGTCATCATCGAACATGGCGGCGGCTGGACCACCTTGATCACCAATCTCGGCCGGATCGATGCCCGGCTCGGCGATACGGTCGGCGCCGGCGCTCCGATCGGCCGCACCGGCCCGCGCGAGAGCCGCGTCACCGTCGAGCTCCGCCGGGGCGGCCGGCCGGTCCCGATCGCGCCGCTGATCGCGCTCGGCTGAGCGCTATCCCGCGACCGGATGCGAGGCGGTTAAGCTCCGGTTGCTTTTCGCCGCGCTAAAAAGCCTGTAGAAAGCCCAAGACCTCGTCACCAGGATTCCCCATGGCCAACAATATTCTCCGCTCCCTCGCCCTCGTCAGCGCCGTGGCCCTTATCCCGGCCGCGACCTCGTCCTTCGCCGCGGTCGACGTCGAGACCTATCGCGAGCTCGACCAGTTCATGAACGTGTTCGACCGGGTGCGCGCCGAATATGTCGAGAAGGTCGACGACAAGACGTTGCTGCGCGGCGCCATCGACGGCATGCTCGCCAGCCTCGATCCGCACAGCTCCTATCTCGACGAGAAGGGCTTCAAGTCGCTGATGACCACGACCGAGGGCAATTATGGCGGCCTCGGCCTCAACGTCACCATGGAGGACGGCGCGGTCAAGGTGATCGCCGCGACCGAGGACACCCCGGCCGACCGCGCCGGCATCAAGGCCGGCGACTATCTCACCCACCTCAACGGCAAGCTGATCTACGGCGGCACGCTCGACGAGGCGGTCGACCAGATGCGCGGCCCGCCCGGCACCTCGATCAAGGTGACGGTGGTCCGCCCCGGCCGCGACAAGCCGTTCGACGTGTCGATCACCCGCGCGATCATCGAGCTTCCGGCGGTCAAGTGGGAGATCAAGGAGCGGGTCGGCATCATCAACGTCAACACCTTCAACAAGAGCACCACCGACGCCACGCTCGCCGCGATGAACGCGATCGAGAAGTCGCTCGGCGGCCGGCCGCTCGGCTACATCCTCGACCTGCGCTCCAATCCGGGCGGCCTGCTCGACCAGGCGGTCGGCCTGTCCGACGCCTTCCTGGAGCGCGGCGAGATCGTGTCCCAGCGCGGCCGCACCAAGGGCGACATCGAGCGTTATTATGCGCGGCCGGGCGATGCCGCCAAGGGCCTGCCGGTGATCGTGCTGGTCGATTCGGGCAGCGCTTCGGCGGCCGAGATCGTCGCCGGCGCGCTCCAGGAGCACCATCGGGCGGTGGTGATGGGCGAGCGCACCTTCGGCAAGGGCTCGGTCCAGACCCTGGTCCCGCTCGACGGCGACACCGCGCTCCGGCTCACCACCGCGCGTTACTATACGCCGTCCGGCCGGTCGGTGCAGGAAGGCGGCATCACGCCCGACATCGCCGTGCCGCAGCTGTCCGACCCGGACTATAAGGACCGGCCGGTGTTCCGCGAATCCGACCTGCGCCGCCACCTCGTCAACGAGGTCGCGGTCAAGGACGACATCATCCAAGACGACGGCAAGCCGGACCCGCGTTTCACCGCCACGGCCGAGGAGCTGAAGAAGAAGGGGATCGAGGACTTCCAGCTCCATTACGCGCTCCAGACCATCTCGCGGCTCGGCAAGGTCCAGTCGGCGGCGGCCGGCCGGCCGAAGACCGGGACGCGCTGACCCGAACTCCTCCCTCAGCGTGCGGCGGGAGCGGCCTTGAAAAGGCCGCGCCGCCGGCCAGACCGGCCGCCGATGCGGCGGAAGGATCGGCATTGACCAGTCTCGAGAAAGCCCGCTGGCTCGCGGTCCTCGTCCCCGCAACATTGCTGGCGGGCGCGCTCGGCTCGCAATATCTCGGCGGCCTCTATCCGTGCGAGATGTGCCACTGGCAGCGCTGGCCGCATTATGCGGCGCTGGCGCTGGGGCTGGTTTCGCTGGCAATGCGGGGCACGGCCGACCGCGGCCGCAGCTTCGTGTGGCTCGCCGCGCTCGCGATCCTGACCAGCGGCGCCATCGGCGTCTACCATGCCGGGGTCGAGGCGGGGCTGTTCGAGGGCCTGACGCAATGTTCGGCGACCGGCGGCGGCTCCGGCGCCGATCTCCTCGCGGATATTATGGCCACTCCGCTCGTTCGTTGCGATCAGGTGCAGTTCGCGTTCCTCGGCCTGTCGATGGCGGCCTGGAACGCGGTGATTTCGATCGGAAGCGCATGCGTGATCCTGTGGCTGAGCCTCAGACGGCCCCGAGCGGCGGCGTGACCGGCAGGCGCTCCGGCTGGCGCCCCGGCGACGACCGCGCCGACCTGGGCTCGATGATCCGCGTCGACCAGGCCGGCGAATATGGCGCGACCCGCATCTATGCCGGCCAGCTGGCGGTGCTCGGCGACCGCCATCCGGCCTCGCGCACCATCGCCCGCATGGCCGCCCAGGAGCAGCGCCACCTGCGCCACTTCGACCGCCTGCTGTCCGACCGCGGCATCCGGCCGACCCTGCTCCAGCCGTTGTGGAACGTCGCCGGCCACGCGCTCGGCGCCGTCACCGCCCTGATCGGCCCCGACGCCGCAATGGCCTGCACGGTCGCGGTCGAGACCGAGATCGACAAACATTATGCCGAGCAGCTGCGCGCGCTCGGCGACGAGGATCCCGACCTCGCCGCCACCATCACCGAGTTCCAGGCCGAAGAGCTCGAGCATCGCGACACCGCGCTTGCCGCGGGCGCGGAGGGCGCGTTAGGCTATCCGCTGCTGTCCGCTTTCATCCGCGCCGGCTGCCGCGCGGCGATCGAGCTGTCCAAGAGGATCTGATCCATGAAGCTTGCGTTCCCGGCCGCCGCCGCCCTTTTCATCGCCGCCGCCCTTGCCCCCGCCGCCGCCGCCGCGCAGCAGGCCGAGGCCGCCGGCGCCGACAATGCCCGGGTCAGCCAGCTCATCGTCTATGGCGACGATCCGTGCCCGCAGAGCAGCGCCGACGAGATCGTGGTCTGCGCGCGCAAGCCTGAATCCGAGCGCTTCCGCATCCCCGAGGAGCTGCGCGAGGACCCGGACGCCGCCGCCAACCAGAGCTGGACGGCGCGGGCGACCGAGCTCCAATATGTCGGCCGGTCGGGCATCGGCAGCTGCTCGCCGGTCGGGCCGGGCGGCGTCACCGGCTGCTATGCCGAGCTCGTCCGCCAGGCCCGCGCCGAGCGGGCCGGCCGGCCGTCGGTCAACTGGAACCGCCTGATCGAGCAGGCCCGCCAGGAGCGGCTCGGCCGGATCGATGCCGAGGCGGAGGCCGAGGAGGCGGAGGCCCAGGAACGCGGCGAATGAGGCGGGTGCTTGCCGCGGCCGGGCGCCGGGCCGGTTAGCCGAGCCCGGAACAAAGTGGGCGGCTCGGCCCTTCTTCCGGCAACCCCGAACGGAGGCCGACATGAAGCTGATCGCCGCCGCCGCGCTCGCCGCCGCCGCCACCGCCGCCGCGCTTGCCGCCCAGAGCCCGGTCGAGCGCCAGCAGCGCCAGGTTCGGCAGGTCGTCGTCTACGGCACCGATCCGTGCCCGCCGAGCACCGCGACCGAGATCATCGTGTGCGCCCGCCGCCCCGAGACCGAGCGCTACCGCGTGCCCGCCGAGACGCGCGACGAGCCCGAGCCGGGCGACACCGCCAACGAAAGCTGGGCCGACCGCAACCGCAACGCGGAGGAGGCCGGGCGGGTCGGCGCCGGCACCTGCGAGCCGGTCGGCCCCGGCCACCATACCGGCTGCCTCAAGGAAATGATCGACGCCTCGCGCGCCGAACGCGAAGCCCAGGAGGAGGCGGGGCCGGAGCTCTAGGCCCGCTTTTCGGCCGCGATCCAGTCGCCGATCTGCGCCTCGAGCAGGTCGAGCGGCACCGCGCCCTGGCCGAGCACCGCGTCGTGGAAGCGGCGCAGGTCGAATTTGGCGCCGAGCTCCCGCTCCGCCCGCGCCCGCAGCTCGCGGATCTTGAGCTCGCCGATCTTATAGGCCAGCGCCTGGCCGGGATCGGAGATGTAGCGGTTCACCTCCGCCTCGATATTGGCCTCCGACAGCGCCGTATTGTCCTTCATATATCGGACCGCGCGCTCTTTGCTCCAGCCCTTGGCATGCATGCCGGTGTCGACCACCAGCCGCGTCGCCCGCCACATCTGGTAGGAGAGCTTGCCCATCTCCTTGGCGGGCGTGTCGTAAAGGCCCATCTCCTCGCCCAGGCTCTCCGAATAGAGCCCCCAGCCCTCGACGAAGGCGGTGAAGAAGGCGAGATATTTGCGCATGTTGGGCAGGTCGAGCTCCTGCTGGAGGGCGATCTGCTGATGATGGCCGGGCACCGCCTCGTGGACGCTCAGCGCCGGTATCTCCCACAAAGGCCGCTGGTCGAGCTTGGAGGTGTTGACGTAATAGGTGCCGGCGATGCCGTTCTCGAGCGAGCCGAAATTATAATAGGCCGTGGTCGTTCCCTCGGCGGTCTCGGCGGGAATCTCGCGGATGCCGTAGGGCAGCCGCGGCAGCCTGCCGAACAGGCTCGGCATCTTGCCGTCGATCTGCTTGAGGACGTAGGCCGTCTCCTTCATCAGCTCGTCCGGCGTCCTGGCATAATATTTCGGGTTGGTGCGCAGCTCACTTATATAGGCTTCGCGGCTGGCGAAGCCCGCCTTCCTGGCCACCGCCTCCATCTCCGCCCGGATCCGCGCCACCTCGCCGAGGCCGATCGCGTGGATCTGGTCGGCGGTGAGCGTGGTGGTGGTCATCTGGCGGATGCGGAAATCGTAGAATCTGGCGCCGCCGGGCTGCGCCGACACGCCCACCGCTTTGGCGCATCGGGGGGCGACGTCGCTGCGGTAGAAAGCCAGGTGCTTGAGGTAGGCCGGATACAGCGTCTGCCCGATCACGGTCCGCGCCCGCGCCTGCAGCGCCGCCCATTCGGCCGCGCCGACGCCGCCCGGCCGGGCGCGGGTGAACGGCTCGTAGAAGCGCGACTTGTCCGGTTCGGCGGCGATCACCCCGGAGATGGTCGCCTCGTGCCCGGTCATTGCGGCGCACGGCAAGGTGTAGCCCTCCTTGACCGCGCGCGCGGTGATCCTCAGCGCCTCGTCGTTGATCTTCGGATATTGCTCCAGCCGCTGCAAATAGCTCTCGTAATCGGCCCTGGTGCGGAACGGCAGCAGGCCGGCCATGTCGGCCGCGCCCTGATGCCAGCCGCCGCTGTTGCTGTACATGATCATGCGCTGGCCGAAGCGGTTGCTCTCGATCTGCTCCTCGAGCATCCGCTTGAGGATCGCGCGGTTGGTGCGGTCCGCGGGGCTGAGCTGCGCCGCCGGGATCGCCGCGAGGCGGGCGAGCAAAGCTTCGGCCTCGCGCGTCCGCCGGTCGGCCGCGGCGAGGCTGACGTCGGGCACCTGGCCTTCATAATCGCGCACCCCAAGCATGGTCGCGAAGATCGGGTTCTCGCGCATCGACCAGGCCCAATGGTCGTCGAGCAGCCGCTTCAGATCGTCGGCCGGCGCCGCCGCCGCCGGCGCGCTGCCCGCGATCAGCAATGCGATCAACAGGTTGCGCATGCTATTTCCCCTTCTCGGCAGCGATCCAGTCGTTGACCTGCGCCTCGAGCACGTCGAGCGGCACCGAGCCCTGCAGCAGCACCGCATCGTGGAAGCGGCGGACGTCGAACCTGGCGCCGAGCTCCCGTTCGGCCTTCGCCCTCAGCTCGCGAATGCGGATATTGCCGATCATGTAGCCGAGCGCCTGGCCGGGCCAGCTGATGTAGCGGTTGACCTCGGCATCGATATTGGCGTCGCTGAGCGCGGTGTTCTCGCGCATGAAGGCGACCGCGCGGGCCTTGTCCCAGCCTTTCGAGTGGATGCCGGTATCGACCACCAGCCGCGCCGCCCGCCACATCTGGTAGGAGAGCTGGCCCATCTTGCGCGCCGGAGTGTCGTACAGCCCCATCGCCTCGCCGAGGCTCTCGGCATAGAGCCCCCAGCCTTCGGTGAAGGCGGTGAAGCTGGTGAAGTTGCGACGGAACGGCGGCAGCTCGAGCTCCTGCTGCAGCGCGATCTGGTGGTGATGGCCGGGCACCGCCTCGTGCAGGCTCAGCGCCGGTATCTCCCACAAGGGGCGCTGGTCGAGCTTGGAGGTGTTGACGTAATAGGTGCCGGCGATCCCGCTCTCGGGCGATCCGGAGCTGTAATAAGCGGTGGTGGTGCCCTCGGCGATCTCGGCCGGTATCTCCCTGATCCCGTAAGGCAGCCGCGGCAGCGTCTTGAACAAGGTCGGCATCTTGCCGTCGATCGCCTTCGCCACCCGGGCGCTCGCTTCCATCAGCTCCTCGGGTGTCCGGGCGTAATAGCGCGGATTGGTGCGCAGCTCGGCGATGAAGGCCTCGCGGGTGGCGAAGCCGGCCTGCCTGGCGACCCGCTCCATCTCCGCGCGGATCCGTTTCGCCTCGGCCAGTCCAATCGCATGGATGCGGCCGGGCGTGAGGTCGGTGGTGGTCTCCTGCCGCACCCGGAACGCATAATATTCGCGGCCGCCGGGCTGCGCCGAGATGCTGTCCGCCTTGGCGCATTTTGTCGCATAGCCGGTGCGGTAGAATTCGGCATGCTTGGCGTAAGCGGGGTTCACAATGCCGCCGATGATCCGCCGGGCGCGCGCCTGCAGCGCCGCCCATTCCGACGGGCTGGCGTCGACCGGCTTGTCCCCGGCAAAGGGTTCGTAGAAGCGCGACCGGGCGGGATCCTCGGCGATCACCCCGGCAATGCCCTTCTCGTAATTGCCGAGCACTGAGCAGGGCAGCACATAGCCGCCGCGCACCGCCTCCGCGGTGATCGCCAGCGCCTGGTCGTTGAGCTTCGGATATTGCTCGATCCGCGCCAGATAGCTTTCGAAATCCGCCTTAGTGCGGAACGGCAGCCCGCGCGCCATGCCGGCGAAACCCTGGTGCCAGCCATAATAAGTGGTGAACAGCATCACCCGCTGGCCGTAGCGATTGGCCTCGATCTGCTCCTCGAGCATCCGTTTCAGGATGGCGTGGTTGGCGCGGTCGGCCGCGCTCAGGCTCGCCGCGGGGATCGCCTTCAGCCGGACGAGGAAGGCGCGCGACTCCTCGACTCGCCGGTCGCGCGCCGCCGGGCTGATATCGTCGATCCGGTCGTCATAGTCGCGCACGCCCAGCGCGGTCGCCTGCACCGGATTCTCGCGCAGCAGCCACGCATAATGGTCTTCGAGCAGCCTCGCGAAATCGTCGGCCGGAGCGGCGGCGGCGGGCGCCGCGAGCGCCAAGGCGGCGGCGAGGACCAGGGATCGGCGCATCGGGAATCTCCTGCGGGGCGGGCGCCACCCTATCCGCCGCGCGCCGCCGTGCAAGAGCCGCTGAAACGAACCGGGCGCCGGCTGGTTACCTCAGCGGAACGCAGCAACGGGAGGCGGTATGAGCGACAATGTCTACAAGATCATCGAGGTCGTCGGAAGCTCGCCGACCGGCATCGAGGACGCCGTCGAAAAGGCGATCGCCCGCGCCGCCGCCACCGTCCAGGACATACGCTGGTTCGAGGTCAAGGAGACTCGCGGCCATGTCGAGGACGGCCGCGTCGCCCACTACCAGGTGACGCTCAGGATCGGCTTCACGCTTCGCGGCTGAAGCCGCCGGTCGAAAAAGCGCTGGCGCGGGCGCGTTTTGCCGATAGGTTGCGGCCCCGTAACGGGAGACGCGCGCATGACCCTGGCCGAAGCCACGCCCGAGCTTGACGTCGTCGACCATAGCGACCGCGCCTTCCTCGGCCATCCCAAGGGCCTCGGCTACCTCGCCTTCACCGAGGCATGGGAGCGTTTCTCCTTCTACGGCATGCAGGCGCTGCTCGTCCTCTACATGGTCAACGAGCTGCTCACCCCCGGTCATATCGAGAATATCGGCGGCTTCGAGGCATTCCGCATCTTCTATCCGGACCTCGATGGCCAGGCGCTCGCCTCCGCCATCTTCGGCACCTACGCCGCATCGGTCTATCTCACTCCCATCCTCGGCGGCTTCATCGCCGACCGCCTGCTCGGCAAGCGCCGCACCGTGCTGATCGGTGCGGTCACGATGGCGGTCGGCCACTTCCTGATGGCGTTCGAAGTCACCTTCCTGCTCGCCTTGCTGTGCCTGATCCTGGGAAGCGGCATGTTCAAGGGCAATATCGCCAGCCAGGTCGGCGCGCTCTACAAGGCCGAGGACCTCAGGCGCGCCGACGCCTTCCAGATTTTCTATCTCGGCATCAATGCCGGCGTGATCGCCTCGCCGCTGATCGTCGGCACGCTCGGCGAGGTCTATGGCTGGCATTACGGTTTCGGCGCCGCCGGCGTCGGCATGCTGGTCGGCCTCACCATCTATTTGGCCGGGCAGAAATATCTGCCCAGGGAGCATTTCCAGGCCCGGAAGCGCGACGATGCTCCGCGCGAGCGCATGCTGAAGAGCGACTGGCCGGCGGTGATCGCCCTCATCCTGCTGATCCCGGTGCTGGCCGTCTCGATCGTCCCCAACAACCAGATCTTCAACGCCTATCTGGTGTGGGGCGACCAGCAGTTCGACCTCGTCTGGGGCGGCACCAAGCTGCCCACCACCTGGCTGGTCACCCTCGACGCGATCGTCAGCGTCACCTTCCTCGCCGGGGTGGCCTTGTTCTACCGCTGGTATGGCAAGCATTGGCCGGAGCCGGACGAGCTCGGCAAGATCATCATCGGCTCCTTCTTCTCGATCGCCGGCATGCTGTGCCTGGTCACCGCCGCCGCCACCCAGGGCGAAGGCGAGAAGATCGGGCTGTTCTGGCCGGTCGCGTTCCACTTCCTGAACTCGATCGGCTTTGCCCATATGCTGCCGGTCAGCCTGGCTTTGTTCGCCCGGCTCGCGCCCAAGGCGATCAACGCGACCGTGATCGGGCTTTATTACCTCGCCTTCTTCGCCGCCAACTCGATGGTCGGCTGGATCGGCAGCTTTTACGAGACCCTGCCCACCACCACCTTCTGGCTCCTCCACGCCGGCCTCGCCGCCGGCTCCGGCGCGGTGTTCCTGCTGTTCAAATTGTTCCTGTCGAAGCGGCTGATGCACGCCGAGCCGGCGCCGCTGCCCGATTGAGCCCGCGCCACCCATCGGCAGCCAATCCGTGACCGGCTAGGCCGCTTAACGCCTCCGCGCATATCTGTGCCAGATCAGGGCGGCTGCCGCGGCCGCCGAGAAAGCGTTTTGAGCGGCCGCTAAAGTCAAGATATCATTCCCTTTCTGTCGCCGGTCGAGAGATCGTGCCGACTCCTGACGACGAGGGGAATTGCGATGCAGAATTTCCAAGTGCGCTCACCCGACAATTCCGCCCCGCCGCCGGCGGGCGCCGACCGCGCCGGCCGGCCGGACAAGATCGACCGCGACCCGCGCGGCGCGGCGGACCGGCCGCAAATGTCCATGATCGGCGCCGACATCGTCATCACCGGCAATATCGAAGCGTCGGTCGACCTCCACATCGAAGGCCGGGTGATCGGCGACGTCCGCTGCGCGACCCTGATCCTGGGGGAAGGCAGCAAGGTCAACGGCGATATCCGCGCCGAGCGCGTGCGGGTCGCCGGCATGGTCGAAGGCTCGATCGAAACGCGCGACCTCGCCGTCGAAGCGGCCGCGCGCGTCAGCGGCGAGATCGCCTATGAGCGGCTGCGGGTCGCCAGCGGCGCGATCATGGAAGGCACGTTCAAGTGCAATCCGCCCCAGGACAGCGGCGCCGACGCCAAGCTCAAGCTGGTCGACGCCAAGCCCGAGCCCAGGATCGAAGCCGCGCCGGCGCCGCAGGCCCCGGTCCAGCCGGTGATCGTGATCGAATAGGCGGCTGCGGCGGGGCAGCGATTGCGAGGCGGCAATGCTTTCTGAACAGGTGGGGACCGCAGCGTTCGTGGCGCCGCCGGCGCTGACCGGCGAGCGCGCGCTCAAGGACCTCGAGACGATCCTCTATTCGGTCGCGGCGGCGCCCGCCCATTACCGAAATTTCGCCGTCCGCTACATGCAGTGCCGCGAGGCGCTGCTCAACGGGCCGCACCGCTCCGCGCTGCCCGGCTTCCTCATCCAGTGCGGCACCAGCGAGAAATATCGCGAGTTCATCACCCTCTACGATCCCACCGCCGAAGCGCGCCGGGCGTTCCTCGACCAGGCGCTCGCCCCGTGCCAGTCGCTGCTGGGGGTGAGGCGCTCCTATGACGATTTCGCCGATTTCGACTTCTGACATGCGCCTGCTGTGCGCGCTCGGCAGCCACAGGGTCGATCCCGGCACGGCGCGGTGGAACGGCGGCCATTGCTTCGGCAAGTGCCGGCGGTGCGGCCGCGATCTGGTGCGGACCGGCGCCGGCCGCTGGCAAGTTCCGCACGGCTATCGGGTGGTCTGGCGCGCGCTGCCGAGCGCGCCGGAACCAGGCCCGCCCGAACCGCAGCCGATCCCGGCCGCGGCAGCGGCTGCGGCCGAACCGGCGGCGCTGCCGGCCGGCGCGGCGTGCGAATATTCCGAACCCGTGCTTCCGTGGGACCTGGCTTCCCCGCGCCCTCCCGAAGCCGCAGCGGCCCCCGAGCCGCCGGCCGCCGATCCGCACTCCGAACCGCAAGCCGACGACGCCCCGGAGGAGCCGGCCTGCGATCCGCCCGGCGAACCGGAAGCGGACGACCCCCGGGAGGAGGCGATCGGCGATCCGCCCGGCGAATCGCAAGCCGACGACGCCCCGGACGAGCCGGCCCTTGCCGCCGAG
The DNA here is from genome assembly GCA_035942355.1 of Allosphingosinicella sp. GTDB lineage: Bacteria > Pseudomonadota > Alphaproteobacteria > Sphingomonadales > Sphingomonadaceae > Allosphingosinicella. The sequence continues at coordinate 11,609 of DASZDE010000041.1, forward strand.
GAGCTTCCGGACCAGGGTTGCGATGCCGACCGCGACTTCATGGATGACGATGCCGATGAGTGGGACTGGTCCGATGGCGCCGCTTTCCCCCGCCCGGACTCGGCCCTGCCGGCCCTGCGCTGAACCCAGCTAGCCGGCAGCCTCCGCCGCCTGCTACCGATCCAGGAATGGGTGTCGCAGGCTCCTTTACCGTCGCTCCGGCCGCGCCTTCGGACGTGGCCGCGATCCGCCGCATCGAAGCCGACCCGCGCTACCACGGCTTGGTCGGCCGCTGGTCCGAGCAGCGCCACCTCGAGGAGATGGCGCTCCCCTCGTCGCGTTATTTCGTGCTGCGCGACGGCGCCGGCGAGGTGGCCGGCTTCGCCCTCCTCCAGGGCTTCGGCGACCCCGACCTCAAGCTGCACCTGAAGCGCATCGCCGTGCGCGAGCCCGGCGCCGGCGCCGGCTCGGTGCTGCTCAAGGGCGTGCTCGACCGGCTGTTCGCCGACACCGACGTCAACCGCATCGATCTCGACCTGTTCGTCGGCAACGACCGCGCCCGCCGCGCCTATGAGAAGGCCGGCTTCCGGCTCGAAGGCGTACTGCGCGACTATCACCGCAACGACGACGGCAGCTTCAGCACGATGTGGCTGATGTCGCTGCTGCGGCGCGATTATCGGGGCTGAAGGCGGCGGCGCCTGATCTTCTGAAGCCTCGGACCTTGAGGCGGGCTGCCGGGTTGCTGGCGGCGAGGTCGCCAAGAGCGCGTGCCCGCGCTATGCGGGTGGTTCGAGGGGGGCGATTCGATGACCGATTTCCCGTCCGCGCTGGACCTCGCGACGCTCGCCGCCGACGGCTTCCGGATCGAAGGCGCCGGCGCCTATGATGGTAGCGGCTATTCCGTCGCCTCGGCGGGCGACGTCAATGGCGACGGATTCGACGACATCGTCATCGGAGCCCTTCACAAGGAGTTCGGCCACGTCGCCCGGGGCGGGGCCTGGGTGGTGTTCGGCTCCGGCGCCGGGTTCGGCGCCGGCGTCGACCTGACCGGCCTCGACGGCTCGAACGGCTTCAGCATCGCCGACGATGACGGGGACGATAACGGCATCGGCTTTGCCGTCGCCTCGGCGGGGGACCTGAATGGCGACGGCTTTGCCGACATCGTCGTCGGCGAATATGGCAACCGCTACCAGCAGGACCCGCGCGGCGAAATCCACTCGGCCGACAGCTATGTGGTGTTCGGATCGGGCGCCGGCTTCCCGGGGACGGTCGAAATTGCAGATCTCGGTGGCGATAACGGGTTTCGAATCGACGGCGTGGAGGTGGCGGGCCGGAGCAGCGGCCCGGTCGCATCGACCGGCGACGTCAATGGCGACGGCTATGACGATCTGATCGTGGGCGCGCCGTTCGCCAGCAATTATGACGGCCTGGATTTTCAGTCCGTGGCGGGAGAAAGCTTCCTGCTGTTCGGCTCCGGCGAGGGATTTCCGGACAGCCTCGACCTCGATGCGCTCGATCCGGCGGCCGGAATTCGCATCATCGGCGTCGATTCCGCCGATCAAAGCGGCTTCGCGGTGGCCTCGGCGGGCGACGTCAACGGGGACGGCATGGACGACATCCTGATCGGCGCTCCGGCGGCCCATCCGGGCGTCTATGGCGATCCGCGGGAATTTGCGGGCGAAGCCTATCTGGTGTTCGGTTCGGATTCAGGCTTCGCCGATATCATCGACCTCGACCAGCTGGACGGGTCGAACGGGTTCGAAATTCCCGGCTTCGCGACGTTCGACAATCTCGGCCATGCCGTCGCTTCGGCCGGCGACGTGAACGGCGATGGCTTCGACGACATCATCGTCGGCGCGCCCGGAGGCGATGCCGGACGCGATTATTATCGCGACAACGACATCGTCCGCAGTTCGGGCCTCTGCTACCTGATCTTCGGCTCCGGCGGCGGCTTTCCAGCGACGGTGGATCCGGAGACCCTCGACGGCGCCAACGGCTTCCGCATCGAGGGCGTCGGCGCCGACGACTCCACCGGCTTTTCCGTCGCCTCGGCGGGAGACCTCAACGGCGACGGCTTCGATGATCTCCTGATCGGAGGAACGCAGACCGGGCTTTCCTACGTCGTTTTCGGATCGGGGAAGGGCTTCGATCCACGCATCGACCTGGCCGGCCTGGACGGCTCCGACGGGTTCCGCATCGATGGCTCGGCAAGCGACAATAGCGGCCGATCGGTCGCTGCGGCCGGCGACGTCAACGGCGACGGTTTCGACGACCTCGTCATCGGCGCGCCCGACGCCGACCCCGCAGGTTCGATCGACGCAGGCGAAAGCTATATCATCTTCGGCCGGGCGCCGGCCTCGGCGGTCAGCCGCGTCGGCTCCGCCGCCGGCCAGACCATCCGCGGCGGCGCCTTCAACGACGCTTTGTCCGGCCTGGGCGGCAACGATTTGCTCGACGGCGACGGCGGCAATGATCGCCTGATCGGCGGCGCCGGCAACGATAGTCTGGCGGGCGGCGGCGGCTCCGATACCGCCTCCTACGCCTCGGCTGCGGCCGGCGTGGCGGTGTCGCTGGCCCTCACCTCGTTCCAGGACACGCTGGCAGCGGGGCGCGACCGGCTGCTCGGGATCGAAAATCTGACCGGCTCGGCCTGGGCCGATCGGCTGGCCGGCAATGACGGCGCCAACCGGCTCGCGGGCGGATCGGGGGACGACCAGCTGGCTGGCCTCGGCGGCAACGACCTGCTCGAAGGCGGCGACGGCAACGACCGGCTCGCCGGAGGCGCCGGCATCGATCAGGCCCTGTACGCCGCGGCGGCGGCCGGTGTGGTGGTCAACCTCGCGCTTGCGACCGCCCAGAACACGCGCGGTGCCGGCCGCGACACCCTGGCCTCGATCGAGCAGGCGACCGGCTCCGCCCATGCCGACAGGCTGCTCGGGTCCGGGACCGCGAACCGGCTCGACGGCGGGGCCGGCGCCGACCGGCTGGAAGGCGCCGCCGGCAACGATGCGCTGCTCGGCGGTGCCGGCGACGATCTCCTGGTCGGCGGGGCCGGCCGCGACACCATGACCGGCGGCACCGGCGCCGACATCTGGTCGCTCGACGACGGCGATGCCGGCCCGCTGCGCGGCGGGGCCGACCTCATCCTCGACTTCACCCGGGCGCAGGGCGACAGGATCAGCCTTCGCGTGGTGGATGCCGACGGCGCCGCGGCCGGCGACCAGAATTTCCGCTTCATCGGCACCGATGCCTTTTCGGGTGTTGCCGGCGAGCTGCGCTACCAGGCGATCAGGGGCGATGCGTTCCTCCAGGGCGATGTGAATGGCGACGGCCTGGCCGACTTCTTCGTCCGGATAGAGGGTGTCACGGAGGTGTTCCGCGCCGACATCATCCTGTAGCGGCGGCACAGAAACATCCTCGCTCCGGGTTCCAGACCCCTGACCGCCCACCGACCCCCTTCTCGAACTTTCCCGGCTGGAATTGCTCGAGGCTTGAAGATGTGGATATGGTGGACTAAGTGGACTAGGGAGGAGCGCGATGGCCGAAGCAGACCAGAAGCGAGCCGCGACGGTCAACGTTCACGAGGCAAAGACCCACTTCTCGAAGCTGCTCGACCGCGCCCATGCCGGCGAGGAGATTGTCGTCGCCAAGGCCGGTAAGCCCTACGCCAAGCTGGTGCCTTTCCATCTTCCCGGCGAGGCGAACAAGAAGCGGCGCATGCCTGGCGGCCTCGAACATTTTGGGCCCCTACCCAACAGCTTTTCCGATCCGCTGCCCGATGACGAGCTCGACGCCTGGGAGGGCAAATTCAGCTCCTTTTAGACACTCACGCGCTGCTGTGGTGGCTGACGCGCGACGCGAGGCTGAGCAATGCGCCTGCCAAGGTCATTGCGGACGTCAGCAACGAAATCAGCGTAAGCGCCGTTTCGGCGCTCGAGATCGCCATCAAGCACCGGCTCGGACGACTGCCGCACGGGGAGGAGCTGGTGCCGAACTTCCGTGAAATGATGGAGGCCCGGGGTTTTCGCCTGCTCACGCTTTCGATTGAACACGGACTTCGCGCCGGCAGCTACCCGGCCGTGCATCGCGATCCGTTCGACCGGTTGCTTGCCGCTCAGGCGGAGCTCGACGACCTGATATTGGTGACCGCGGACGCGGAGTTCGCGCAGTTCCCGTGTGAGACGCTCTGGTGACGGTCATCGGCCTGGAGCATGAGGAGGATTTCGACGGTTGGCGGCGAGCGGCGCGGGCGCTTGCCCTGGCGCGGGTGCCGCCTGAGGAGGTGGCGTGGCAGGTCGGATCCGGCCGAGACAGCCTTTTCGGCGGCGAGCCGTTCGCCGCCGCCGCCGACGCACCCGCATTTGCCGTGCCGCGGCCTTTCCTCGACCTCGCCCGGGCCGCCATATGCCATTCGAATCGGGAACGGTTCGGGCTGCTCTACGCTCTCCTCCTCCGGCTGAGGGAACGGCCCAAGGTGCTGGAGGATGCCACGGACCCGCTCGTCGGGCGCATCGAGCGGATGGCCAAGGCGGTGCGGCGCGACATGCACAACATGCGGGCCTTCCTGCGCTTCCGCGAGATCGAGGACGATGCGGGGACCCGCTACGTCGCCTGGTTCGAGCCGGAGCATCATATCGTCCGCGCCAATGCCGGCTTCTTCGTCCGCCGCTTCGCAGCGATGCGCTGGTCGATCCTGACCCCGGAGCTGTCGATTCACTGGGATGGCGAGCGGGTGGAGGAAGGCCCCGGCGCCATCCGCGCCAATGCGCCCGAAGGCGATCCGATCGAAGCGGTGTGGAAGACCTATTACGCCTCCATCTTCGACTCGGCGCGGGTCAAGGTCGGCGCGAAGCTGAAGGAGGTGCCGAAGAAATATTGGAAAAACATGCCCGAGACGGCGTTGGTCGGTGAGATGATCGCGGGGGCGGGGGCGCGCGAGGCGAAGATGGTCGAGGCATCACGCGGCAATATCGGAAGCAACGCCCGCGCGGCCTGGGAGGCGGTGCGCGCCGAGGCGATGGGCTGCACCCGCTGCCACCTTTATCGCTGCGGCACCCAGACCGTGTTCGGCGAGGGCCCGCTCGACGCGCGCATCATGTTCGTCGGCGAGCAGCCCGGCGACCAGGAGGATCTCGCCGGCCGCCCGTTCGTCGGCCCCGCCGGGCAGCTGTTCGACCGCGCCCTGGCCGACGCCGGCGTCGACCGCAAGGCCGCCTACGTCACCAACGCGGTCAAGCATTTCAAGTTCGAGCGCCGCGGCAAGCGCCGGATCCATTCCAAGCCCGATGCCGGCGAGGTCGAGGCCTGCCGCTGGTGGATCGAGCAGGAGCGCCTCCTCATCCGCCCGCCGGTGACGGTCGCGCTCGGCGCCACCGCCGCCCGCTCGATCTTCGGCAAGGCCGTCACGATCGGAGCGATGCGCGGCCGCGCCCACGAATTGCCCGAGGGCGGCGAGGCGTGGGTCACCGTCCACCCCAGTTTCCTGCTGCGGGTCCGCAACGACCGGGAGGCGGAATATGCGAAGTTCGTCGCCGATCTCCGCCGAATCGGGGAGCGCGCCGAGGCGCTCGTCTAATA
>DASZDE010000042.1:0-5494 GCA_035942355.1 Allosphingosinicella sp.
CGGTCGACGCCCGCAGCCGCTGGTGCCGCGACGAGGTCGAGGCGTGGCTCGACCGCGACCTGCCGCCGCCCGCCGCCGCCGCCAAGGCCGCCGACGCCCGCGAGGCGACCCGCGCCCAGCTGGCGGAGCGGGCGAAGGGGCTGGCAAATGTCGCCTGATCGCGCCCCCGGATCAGGCCCGGGGTCTGCTCGATCAGTCGGGGAGGGGACCGGTCTAATCGAGCGCATGGCGGAACGTGGCATCGTTCCCATGGAGCAGCCGGAGCACTGCCCCGGTGCCTACGTCATGCACTTCTACTGCAAGTACAAAAACCCCAAGCATCCGTTTCAGCGCGACGGCATGCTCTACATGTCGGAATCGGAAGGAGTAGAAAGCCGGACGGCAGCCATCCGCCAGATACGTCAGTCGGGCTGGATTTATCACCGCGACGGCACTGCCACGTGCCCCATCTGTGCTGCCGCATTACGTGAGTGCGCCGCCGAAGCTCGGGGTGAAGCATGAACGGCCGCCGCACGACGAGTATCGCGAAGCTTAATCGCTGGACCGGAAGGCCGCACGAGAACCGGCGCGAAATTGCGCGCCGCCAGCGCCAAGGGAGGGAAGCATGAGCGCGCTGCTGGAACTTGCCGCTCGGGTTGAGGCTGCGACAGGGCCGGATCGGGAGTTGGACCGCGCGATTTGCCTCGCCACCGATCCACATTACATGGCCGAGTTCACGAAGTCCCTAGACGCCGCGATGACGCTGGTTTCGGAGGGGTGGGACTGGCAGGTGATCGCGCGAGCGACCGGCGATGCAACCGGCATAGTCTATGAATTCGAGGCCGCGCCGCCTTTCCGGTCATACAACAGCGAAGCCGCCACCCCCGCCCTAGCTCTTGTCGCAGCCTGTCTCCGCGCAAGGGAGGCTGCATAGCATGCCCCGCGAGCGCCTGTCCGACGATTTCTGGATCGAGCATGACCGGCAATTCGCCGCCGAGCAGCGGCGGGCCGAGGCCGAGCACCGCCGCCACCGCCGGATCGAGGCGGCGCTGGCGCTGGTGGTCCCCGCCGCCTTCGCGCTGATCTTCGGCCACGCCGCCGCGTGCGACCTGGTCGCCGGGTGGCTGCGATGAGCGGCGAGGGGCTGATCCAATCGGATCCCGGCGCAGTCGCTGGCGCTCCTTCTGCTCCGGCATCCGAGGAGGATGAGCGCGATGCGCGGCCGGTGATCACGGCGAAGCTTGTGCGCTCCCGCTCGATCAGGCTCGACCAGCACCGCATCATGGAGGTACACCGCGCAGCGGAGGTCGGATCAGGCGCCCGCTACTGGCTGATCGTCTGCGTCAACCAGGGCGTTGTGACGCGCATGGCGCTGAGCGACGAAGCTTTCGACGCGCTCGCGGAAGCGCGTTACGCTCTGCTCAACGATGAAGCGACCCCATTGCAGAGCGAGTGGGTCGAGGTGCGCGACTCCCCCTTTCCCTCCGCCGCGCGCGACGCATCGCCCGGCGGGACCTGCGCCGGCGCTCCCCCCAATGGCGCCGGCGGCTTTATCGAGGCCGGCGCCGCCGGCGCCCACGAAAGCAACGTCGATGACTGACCTGTTCGACGGCGCCGCCGAGCCGCCGGCCCGCCCGGCCGAACCGCCCCCCGTGGCCCCCTTCCTGGTGCCGCAGCCGCCCGAGCGCCCCGATGCGGCGCCGCTGCGCGCCGCCTTTCCGGAGATCGCCGCGATCATCGCCTCGCCGGCCGCCGACGCGTTCGTGGGCCGCCGCGTCGAGCAGCTGGTCAGGCACGGCCACGGCCCGGCCGGCGACGCCGCCAGGGCGCTCCACGAGCTGCCCGGCAAGGCGCGCGACTATGTCGCCGCCGCGGTCGACCATGTCCGCTTCGACCAGGGCGAGCCGATCGCCGGCCGCAACGCGCAGCGCGCCATCGCCTTGCGCCAGATCGAGACCGCCGGCGCCCTCCTGCTCGCCGCCCACGACCGCATCCGCGCCGCGATCGAGGCTGCGTCCCGAAGCGCCGCTTCGGGCCGGGAAGGGGAGGCGGCGGCATGAAGGTCGCCCCATGGCCCAGGCTGCTCCGCGACCTCGGTCGCCGTCGCGCCCGGACCACGCGCCTATTGTCGAACGGATGGGGCATGATCCCCGCCGGCACCGTCGGCCACGTCGTAGGATGGCACTCGTGGAGCGATTTGAGCTTCACCGCTGATCCCTGCGCGCGCTGCGGTTGCCGTGCCAGCATCAGCAGGCTCAGCCGGCGCGACGTCGAGCTGATCGAGCCGGAACAAGGGTAATGGCCAGGCCCAGGCTCAAAAACTGCCGGTGCCGGAAGTGCGGCAACCATTGGCAGGACCTGCCGGGCTGCCGGGCGAAGCACAGCCGCAACGGCTGCCCCGGCTGCGGCCACCTCTACTGGACCGAAACCGACGCATGAGCAGACGCTACCTGCACCCGCCGCCGTCGCTACGAAAGGCTTGACAATGGAAAATAACGACATCGACGCAAACTACCGCCGCCTGCTGGCCGCCCGGTGTGACGAGCACGCCAAGCCCGAGGCGAAGCATTCCGAAAGCGCGCGCGCCCTGTTCGGCGAATGCGCGGCCTTCATCCGCGCCAGCGGCGAGGCGCTCGACATCGTCAGCCGGTCGGGCTGGGACAGGGCGCAGGTCGGCGGCAAGGTCTTTGCGTCGGCCAGCGATTTTTTCGACTACCTTCTCGCGACCGCCGACCAGCGCGCCGCATGAACGCGCCCTTCCCCCTTTCGGCGCAGCCGACCCCGGGGCAAAGCACCGCTTTGCCACGATTAACCCGCTCGCAGCGGCAGCTGCTCGAGCTGGTCGCGGCGGGCTACGGCCTGGCCGAAATCGCCGAGCGGCTCGGCATCCGCCGCCAGTCGGTCGATTCGGGCTGCGCCCGCATCCGCCGCCGGCTCGGCGCCCGCAACAGCATCGACATGGTCGGCCTCGCCCTCGTCGACGGCCTGATCGACCTCGCCACCGTCCGCTGCCTCAGGCGCCAACGGGCGTTCGCTATGCCCCGAAATGGCACTTCGGGGCAGGGAGCCGAAGCATGACCAAGTCCAAGCGCCGCCGAGCCACCTGCCGCGACCCGCGCAAGGACACGCTGCCGGTGCTCCGCGCCGAGATCGACGAGCTGCTGCGCGACGTCGAGCGGCTGCGTCGGTCCGAAGCCGCCTGGAGCGAAGCCCATCATGCGCTGCGCGAGCAATATTCGGCGCTGCGCCGGATGATGCAGGCCGCGATCCAGCTCGCCGACGCCTCGCCAATCCTCCACCCGCCCTGCCAGCGGGACGATGACGATCTGCCGTTCTGATGGACATGTTCTCAGGCCCGCAGCTCGCGCGCGACGAGGTCACCGGGCTCGGCAGCGCCATGGCGGGCGGCAAGGGCAAGCTCGCCAAGACCAGGCGCCGGGCGCTCGATTTCTACCCGACGCCGCCCGAATGCACCCGGGCGCTGCTTATCGCCGAGCGGCGGGCGATTGTGGCGCACGGGGCGACGGTCTGGGAATGCTGCGGCCGAGGCGGCGCCGTCGCCCGCGTGCTGGCCGAGTTCATGCTCGGCAGCATCGCCACCGATCTGGTCGCGGATCCGGACAATGACTGCGCGGGCGCCGACGTGCTCGCGGTCCGCGAGGCGCTGGCCGCGATCGTCGTTACCAACCCGCCGTTCGCGATCGCGGCGCGGATCATCGCGCACCTGCTCGGCCAGCTGGGCATTGCCTACCTCGCCTTGCTGCTCAAGACCAGTTTCTGGTCGACCGACACCGAGGGCCGCGGCCGCATCGGGCTGTGGCGGCACTTCCCGCCGAGCCGGCGCTGGGACCTCACCTGGCGCCCCGACTTCCTCGAGGGCGAGGGACGCCGCAAGGGCCGGGGCAGCACCATGAACGTCAGCTGGTTCATCTGGGACAGCAAGGCCCCGGCGAACGATCTTCCGCCGGGCATGGTCCCGTTCGGCCTGCTGTCGCGCACCGGCCCCGTCGCCGGGCCGCGGCCCGACCTTTTCAGCCAGGGAGCCGAAGCGTGACCCGCTACCGCCGCCGCCCCGACGAGGTCGACGCCTTCATGGTGACCGACGACAATGTCGGAAACCCCGCCTCGTGGCCGGACTGGGCGCGGGCCGCGTTCCGCGCGGCGCCCGACGCCGTCAACCAGATCGTTCGCTTCCCCGGCCGCGGCGTCGAAATCTACGCCGAGGGCGGCATGCACTATGCCCGGTGCGGCGACTATGTCGTTCGCGACGCCGCCGGCCGCCTGTCGGCCCTGCCGCCGGACGTGTTCGAGGCGAGATACGAGCCGGTCGAAACATCCTCACCGGAGAACGGTAATGACTGACGAGGTGAAGCTGGATCCGTGCCCGTTTTGCCGAAAGCCGCTGAGCGTTCGCCATCCCAACCTCAACCCGCTGGGCCGCTGCGAGACGGAGGGTTGCTGGATGGAGCAGCGGCGCATCTCCGTACCCCTCGACGATCCCGCGCAGCTTGCTCAGTGGAACACCCGTCCCACTCCATCGCCAGCATCCTCACCCATAAAGGAGGATGAAGTTGAGCGGGTGGCGAAGGCGGTGATGGTGGCACAGGGATGCGGCCTCACAATCGAAGGCGAGCACGTCTTTTGTGATGATCCGCGCGCTTTCGCCAAGCGCTCCTGCGAATGCCGCGAGATCGCACGCGCCGCCATTGACGCCCTCTCCACCCCTCGGGCAAAGCCGGCGCCGGCATCTTTAGAGGAGGTGAGGTAATGGCGATGATGCACCGGGCCGGGTTCGAGCTGCACGCGCACGGCAAGCCGTGGCTGCGCGAGATCGACGTCTTCCTGCTCGAATGGCGCGACGGCACCAAGCGCTTCTTCCTTCAGCCCGGGGAAGGCGGCGGCTTCGGCTTCGTCGAGACGCGCGAGCCGGAGCGCCCGTCCGTCTCGATCGATTGGGAGGCGGCGCGGCAGCTGATGGACGAATTGTGGAACGCCGGCATCCGGCCGACCGAGGCCGTCGACAATGCCGGCCAGCTCGCCGCCACCCGCGGCCATCTCGCCGACATGCGCGCGATCGCCTTCGCCAAGCTCGAACTTGCGCCCCCCGCACGCTCGCCTTAACCTCCGCTCCCGGCCCTCTCTCGCTCCAGGTGCCCGCCATGACCGACCCTTCCGAACAGCGCATGACCCTGACCTTGCTCGCCGACCTGGTCGCCATGGTCCGCGAGGCGCAGCAGGTCCTGGCCGAGGCGGTCAGGCCCGACGGGATCGGCGATGGCGCGGCGGTGAGCCGGCTGCTCGGCATCCTCGATCGACGCGCCAGCCGCGCCCGCCTGCGCGCGGCCGAGGCGCTCCTCCAAAGCGCGGAGGGTTGAGCGATGCCGAAGAAGAACCAGATCCAGTTCCTGTGCCCGAGCCTGCCGCGGCCGGGCGCGGTCTACCACTGGAAGCCGAGCGCCGCCCTGCGCCGCGCCGGCTGGACCAACCTCCGGCTCGGCACCGATTATGCCGCCGC
>DASZDE010000043.1:0-2355 GCA_035942355.1 Allosphingosinicella sp.
GTTCCCGGTGCCGCCGAACATGCGGTCGATCCCGGCGCCGCCGTCCAAGCGGTCATGGCCGCCCGAGCCGATCAGCCGGTCGGCGCCGCCGAGCCCGAACAGATCGTCGTCGAACGCGCCGCCGCGGATGGTCTGGTCCCCCGCCGAGCCGGTCCGGGTGACCGCCGTGGTGGGCGCGCGGCCGTAGATCACATAGGCCTCGCCGGCATCGCCGTGAAGGACTTGAACGCCGGCGTCATAGACGTCCGCCTGCGGACCCCCGACGATGATGTCGGTGAAGCCGTCGCCATCGACGTCGGCGGACGAGACGCTGCGCCCGATCCGGTCCTGATCCTCGTCGCCCTGGATGATGAAGCCCTGGGCGGGAAGCAGGTTGCCGAGGTCGATCGTACCGAAGCCGCCGGCCTTGCCGAAGATCAGATAGGCTTCGCCCGGACTGTTTCCGCCGGCCTGCTCGGCACCGACGGCGCCGAGGATGATGTCGTCGAAGCCGTCGCCGTTGAAGTCGCCGGCGGACGAGACGCTGATCCCCGCCGAATCCTGCTCGTCGCCGCCGACGATCGCGAATCCGTCGGCCGGCGCGATCGGGTCGCCGAGATCGATCTCGGGCGTATCGCCGCCTGGGGGAACGGTGCCGAACCCGCTCGCTTTTCCGAACAGGACGTAAGCGGCGCCGATGCCGTAGCTGAAGCTGGGGTTGAAGGTGCCGCCATCGTCCGCAATGTGCGAGCCGACGATGATGTCGTCGAAGCCGTCGCCGTTGATGTCGCCCGCGCTCGAAACCGCCGAGCCGATCTGGTCGTATGGCTCGCCGCGGATGGCGAAGCCGTCGGCGGCGGTCATGTCGGCGAGAGTCACGGCCGCCGAGGGGCTGGTCTTGCCGAAGACGACGTAGGCGCTGCCGAGGAAGGGCTCGGTGACCGGATCGCCATAATCGGTGCGGATGGCGCCGACCAGCAAATCGTCGATGCCGTCGCCATTGACGTCGCCCGCCGAGGAGACGCTGTAGCCGGCGTCGTCGGACTGCTTCTCGCCCTGGAGGACCATGCCCGCGCCGACCGGCAGCGCGCCGAGATCGGGTATGTCGGCGAACGCGCCGCCATGGCCGAAGATCACATAGGCCTTGCCGGCATCGTCGAACGTCGTGTCGGCATAGCGGGCGCCGATGACGATATCGTCGAAGCCGTCGCCGTTGAAGTCGCCGGCGTCGGACACGCTGAAGCCCAGCGAGTCGCTGGTTTCGTCGCCGCCGATGACGATGAACTCGTCGGCCGCATCGCCGCCGCCGAGATCGATCGTCGCGCGCTCGCCAGTCGTGCCGAAAATCACATAGGCCTTGCCGGCACCGGTGGCGCCGACGCCGAGGCTGTTCTGGGGCGCGCCGACGATCAGGTCGTCAACGCCGTCATTGTTAAGGTCGCCGGCCGATGAAACGCTGAAGCCCGCTTTGTCGTGAACGGCATCGCCGCGGATGACGAAGCCGTCGGCGCTGCTCAGGGCGCCGAGATCGATCCGCGCGGCGAACGGACTTGTCTTGCCGTAAAGGACATAGGCCGCGCCGCTATTGTAGCCGCCGGTGTCCGCGGCCTGGGTGCCGACGATGATGTCCTCGATGCCGTCGCCGTTGACGTCACCGGCCGAGGAGACGCTGAAGCCGGCACCGTCGAACTCGAGCTCGCCCTCCATGACGAACCCTGCCGAACCCAGCGCGGACAGATCGATGATGGTCGCCATGTGTTGAGCCCTCCCCCAAAAGGTCCATTATGGTAGCATCGCGGCGGGGCCCCGACGAGTCCTATCGCCTCAGCCGCACGGCCTCGTATCGCCACGGCCTTGCGGCGGTGACTTGCCTTGCTCCACTCATGCCGGAACGATCCAGCCGCGCCGGGGCGGGCGCCGCCGCCCGGCCGTCACACGATCTCGGTCAGCATCTCCCAGCCGGCGGACGTCGCCATGAGCATCACGGCGTCGGCGGTCCGCGCGTCGGCGAACGCGGCCGGCGGCGGCGGCGCGGCGGCGGGCGGGGCCGTGTCGGCGTAAAAGTCCGAGCGGGTTATGGGGGTGTTGGGGGTCACCCGGGCGAACAGGACCTGGGCGGCGCCGCCGGCGCCGTCGACATCGTAGAAGATGTTGCCGTTGGCCGTATTGTAGATGATCCGGTCGGACGCGTCGGCCGCCGCAGCGCCGGCATGGAAGGCGGCGATCGGCAGCACTCCGTCGGCGGCGATGCCGCCATAGACGGCGCGGTCGAGCAGGATCGCATCGTCGGTCGGGTTGAAGTCGGTGATCTGGTCGAAATTGGTCGACGAGTTGGGCACCGTGTCGAACAGGAAATGGTCGAGGCCGGCGCCGCCG
>DASZDE010000044.1:0-27878 GCA_035942355.1 Allosphingosinicella sp.
CCCCCGCGCCGCTTGGGAGATCGATGGCGACGGTGGCCGAGGCCTGGGCCGCAAGCAGGCCGAGCAGCCCGGCGACGGCGGGGTCGAGCGCACGGGTGAGGCCGGTGCCGAACAAGGCATCGACCAGCAGCGGGGCGGGCGCAGCGGCGGCGAGCGGCTCGACGGGACCAGGCCAGAGTGTGCGGGCCGACGCCGCGGCGGCGGTGGCGGGCTCGGCAAGCGCAGCGACGCGGACGGCCACGCCGCGCTCCGCGAGGGCGCGGGCGATCACATAGCCGTCGCCGCCATTGTTGCCCGGTCCGCACAGGATCAGTGCGGGGAGCGGACCGGCGAAGCGCCAGATGGCTTCGGCCGCAGCGAGGCCGGCGCGCTCCATCAAAGTCTCGACGGGCGTGCCGGCGGCGATCGCCGCCTGCTCGGCCGCGCGCATCTCGGCCGCGGTGAGGATGAAGCTCATCGCGGCCGGACCGTAGCGGGGAGGCGATAGCGGTCGCCGCCCAAAGCGACCTCGATCTCGTCGGCGGCTACGGCCGTCACCACCGGGCGGGCGGCGCCGTCGGCCGCGACCACGCCGCGCCCGTCGGTGGCGATCAGCAGCCGCCTGAAGCCGCCGGAAGGGTGGCGAAGGGTGAGGATCGTGCCCTCGGCGCCGGCGCTCCGTTCGGCCGTGCAAACCGGCGCGAGCGCAGCGGCGCCGTCGACGGCGCAGGCAATCCGCTTACTTGAAGGAGTCGTTCGATCGGTAACCGCATCGCTGCCGCCGCAGGCGACGGCGACGAGAAGAAAGGCGAGCGGGATCGGCCTCGTCATGACCGGCTTCTGCTCGATGGCGGAGCGCCAGACAAGCGAGGTCACCGGCGGCGCCGGCGGCGAGCGGCGAGGCGGGCGGCGAGCGCGTCGGAGCCCAAGAGCGCATCGAAGCAGCGGTCCTGCTCCTCGTCCCGCCGAACTCCGTCGCCGGCAAGCCGCAGCCCGCGCTTCAGCGTGCGGAGGCTGTCCGGATCATTGGCGGAGAGCGCCGCGGCGACCGCTTCGACCTCCTCGTCCAGGCCGTCCGCGGCAAAGCGCTCCACGAGCCCGATCCGCTCGGCCTCGCGGCCGTCGATGGCGCCGCCGCCGAGCAGCAGCCGCGCGGCTTGCCCTTCGCCGACCAGGGAAACGAGGCGATGAACGTCCTCCTGTGGAAAAGAGATGCCGAACTTGGCCGGAGTGATGGCGAAGCTCGCCCGAGGGCTGGCGAAACGCAGGTCGCACGCCATCGCAAGCGCCACGCCGGCGCCGAAGCAGGCGCCTTCAATCCGGGCCACGGTCGGGATCGACAGGGTCCGCAACGCGTCGAGCGCCCCGCGCATCGCTTGTCGGAAAGTCGCGGCGGCGGCGGGATCGTCGCGGAAGGCGGCGAACTCGGTCACGTCGGCGCCGGCGCAGAAGGCGCCGCCGGCGCCGGTCAGGATCAGGAGGCGAGCGCCCGCCTCCCCGGCTTCGAGTGCGCGCGCGGCGAGCACGGACCAGCCGGCGATCGGGATGGCATTGCGGGCCGCGGGGCGGGCGAGGGTCAAGCGGGCGATGCCGCCGGCAGTGGCGAGCTCGAACATCAGAGCGGCTTGCCGGCAATGGCGCGCCTTGTCACCGCAGCGGCGCAAAAAAAGACCGGGCGCCGACAGCGGCGCCCGGCCCTCAGAGGTGCATGGCGCCCGCCCCCGAGGGGACGAGGGCCATGCGCGGATGTCGGCGTGACCTTAGCCCACCTCGACCCGTCCATCGGACTCACGAGCAAGAGGCGTGCCAACACGCAAGGCTGCGGGTGACGATGGTTAAGGCGGTTGGAAAGCTGTGCCGCTTCGGGAGCGGCGGATCACCTGAGACGGCTGGCGAGCTGCCACCAATGCGGGTGCGAGAGGGCGAGCCCGGCCGCCGCCGCGTCTCGCTGCCGCTCCGAGTCGAACAGCGCGAAACAGGTGGCGCCGGAGCCCGACATGCGGCTCAGCGTCCTTCCGGGGAGCCTGGCCAGTTCCGCGAGCATCTCACCGACGACCGGCGCCATCGAACGGGCGGACGCTTCGAGGTCGTTGCGGCCGGCCTTGGCAGCGGCCAGCGGCGGCGCTTCGGGCAAGGGCCCGCGGTCGCGCCCGTCCCAGCCGACGAAGACCGCAGCGGTCGCGAGCGGCACGCGCGGGTTGACAAGCAGGATCGGAGTCCCGGCCACTGGCTCACCGCCGACCGGGAGCAGCCGGTCTCCCCTGCCCTCGCCGCGCACGGTCCGGCTGCGCAGGCAGGCGGGGACGTCGGAGCCGAGCCCGGCGGCGATATCGTGCAGCGCTCGCTCCCCGACCTCCACCTGCCACACGCGCATCAGCAAGCGCAGCGCGGCCGCCGCGTCCGCCGAGCCGCCACCGATGCCGGAGGCGATCGGCACGCGCTTGTCGAGGGTAAGGGCGGCGCCGCGTTCGATGCCGCAATGCCGGCTGAGCGCCTGGGCGGCATGCAGGACGAGGTTGCCGGACGAATCGCCGAGATTGGGTGCGAACGGCCCGGTCACGTCGAGCGTCAGCTCGGCCGACGCGGCGGCGCTCAGCTCGTCGCCATCCTCGCAAAAGGCGAACAGGGTTTCGATGGAGTGATAGCCGTCCGGTCCGTGCGAACGTATGTGCAGCGCCAGGTTGATCTTGGCGTAGGCGGTTTCGCGCATCGGCGCCCAGGCATCAGGGCGAGGCGAGCTTCGGCGTCAGCCCGCCCTCGATCTTGGCGCGAAGCCGCGCGGCATCTTCTTCCTCGGCGGTGAGCAAGGCCGCCTCCCACGCATAGCGCGCCTCGTAGCGGCGGCCGGCCGTGTAATAAGCGTCGCCGAGATGCTCGTTGATCGCCGCATCGTCGGGCTCGCCCTCGACCGCTTTCTCAAGCAGCGGGATGGCCTGGCCCAAATTGCCGCGCAGGAAATGCGCCCAGCCGAGCGAATCGGTGATCTCGGCGCTGTCCGGCTGGAGCTTCGAGGCTTCCGCGATGAGCTTCATCGCCTGTTCGATATTCTCGCGCCGCTCGAGCTGGGCATAGCCGAGATAGTTGAGCACGACCGGCTGCTGGGGCGCGAGCCGGTAGGCGGCCTCGAGCGCGGCCTTGGCCTCGGGCCAACGGTCGGCCTGCTCGAGCGCCCCCCCGCGAAGCAAGTGCAGCGCCCATTCGGGCTGGGCACCGCCGTCCCGCTTCAGCAAGGCGAGCGCCTCGCCATAAGCGGCCGCCGAATCGGCGGGCCGATCGACCTGCCCGTAAAGGTCGCCCAGCCTGGCCCAATCGGCCGCCGTTCGGCCTGCGTCCTTCGCGGCGGCTTCCGCCGCGGCGAGCGCCGCCTGCTTGTCGCCGGCCGCCATCATGAGACGGATGCGGCTGTCCTGGGCGTTGGCTGCAAAGGGATCGGAGGGGCGGACATTGGCGAGCACGGCCAGCGCCTCGCGCGGCTGATCGCGGGCGGCGAGCAGCTCGCTCGTCACCAGCCAGGTCTCGCTATTCTCGGGAGCGAGGAAGGTGGCGAGCCGCGCATAAGTGAGCGCGACCTGGGTGACGTCCTGCCGGTGGAGATCGACCGCCAGCCGCACCAGGAATTCGGCCACGCCCGCCGCCGCACTGGCGATCTCGCCGGGCACCGGCTTTCTTGCCTCCACCAGCCGCCGAGCCGCGACGACGGCCGCATCCTTACCCTGGAGCAGCGCCAGCGCCTGCTTGCGCTCGCCTTTGCGCGCCAACAAGGCCGCGGCGGCAATGCGCAGCCGGTTGGCCCGCCCGCCCTCCTCCTGGATGAAGGTGGCAAGCTCGGCGACTCCCTGCTTCTCGTGGCCGAGCGCCAGCAGCATCAGCGGGCGATGCTCGGCCGCGTAGGTGCCGGCGAGCGGGTCCGACCGCGCCGCCGCGAGCATGGCGAGCGGGTCGCGCTCCCGGGCGTCGAACGCCGCCCACGCGCGCAGCACCGGCGCCATGAACGCGAAGATCTTGTCCTCCTCGATCGCATCGATGTGCCGGCGCGCCAGTTTGGCGTCCCTGGTGCGGAAAGCTTCGGCCAGCAGCAGCAGCCGGGCGTCCGGCGGCAACGCCCCCGCTCTCTCCAAGGTACGGGCGGCGCCGACCGCAATCCCGCGATCGCCCGCGGCCAGCGCCTGGCTGAGGGTACGCGCCGCCAGCACCCGGTTGTCGGGCGCGAGCGCGAGCACGGCCGCATAGCCTCGAGCGGCCTTGCCGGCCTCGCCGCCGCTCGCCGCCGCCCGCGCCTGCGCATAGGCGGCGAGCAGGTCGCGGTCCTCGCGGCTCGCTTCGGCAGCGCCAAGCGGCACGACCAGCGCGGAGGCGGCCAAAGCCACGCCGAGCTTCGTGCGGAAGGACGCCATCGCGGCGACGGGATCACATATTGGGATAATTCGGGCCTCCTCCGCCCTCCGGGACCACCCAGTTGATGTTCTGAGTCGGGTCCTTGATGTCACAAGTCTTGCAGTGCACGCAATTCTGGGCGTTGATCTGGAGCCGCGGATCGCCTTGCTCCAGGCCGACGATCTCGTAAACGCCGGCCGGGCAATAACGCTGCTCGGGCGCGTCGTAATCGCGCAGATTCACTTCGATCGGGATCGCCGCGTCCTTGAGCGTGAGGTGGACCGGCTGGTCCTCCTCATGGTTGGTGTTCGACAGGAACACGGAGGAGAGCCGATCGAAGCTGATCACGCCGTCGGGCTTCGGATAGTCGATCGGCCGCACCTGGTCCTTGCGCCGCAGACTCTGATGGTCCGGGTGGTGCTTCATGGTGAACGGCAGGCCGACCTTGAGATAGCGCATCCACATGTCGATGCCGGCAAGCAGGGTGCCGGCGGTGCCGCCGAACCGCGCCACCATCGGCTCGACGTTGCGGACCATCTTGAGCTCGGCCGCGATCCAGCTCTTGCCGAGCGCGTCGGCATAGGCGGCGAGCTCGTCGGCCTCGCGGCCGGCGGCGATCGCGGCGAAGGCGGCCTCGGCGGCGAGCATGCCCGACTTGATCGCGGTGTGGCTGCCCTTGATCCGCGGCACGTTGACGAAGCCGGCCGAGCAGCCGATCAAGGCGCCGCCGGGGAAAGCGAGCTTCGGCACCGCCTGCCAGCCGCCCTCGTTGATCGCCCGCGCGCCATAGCTGACCCGGCGGCCGCCTTCCAGCACCGCCCGGATCGCCGGATGCTGCTTCCAGCGCTGGAACTCTTCGAACGGCGCCAGATAGGGATTGCTGTAGTTCAAGGCGACGACGAAGCCGAGCGCGACCTGGCCGGCCTCCTGATGGTAGAGGAAGCCGCCGCCCCACGCATCTTCGAGCGGCCAGCCCTGGGTATGGACGACGCGGCCGGGCACGTGCCTGGCGGGATCGATATCCCACAATTCTTTCAGGCCGATTCCATAGACTTGCGGTTCGCTCCCCCGATCCAGATCGAAGATGCGCTTCAATTCCTTGGTCAGATGTCCGCGCGCGCCTTCGGCGAAGAAGGTATATTTGCCGTGGAGCTCCATCCCCGGCTGGTAGTCGGGCTTGCGAGTGCCGTCGCGGGCGACCCCCATGTCGCCCGTGGCGACGCCCTTGACCGAACCATTGTCGTGGAACAGCACCTCGGCCGCCGCGAAGCCGGGGAAGATCTCGACGCCGATCGCCTCGGCCTGCCCGGCCAGCCAGCGGCACAAATTGCCGAGCGAGGCGGTGTAAGTGCCCTTGTTGTTCATGAACGGCGGCATCATCAGATGCGGCAGCTCGTATTTCCGGGTGCGGGTGAGCACCCAATGGTGGTTCTCGACCACCGGCACGGTGAGCGGGCTGCCCAGCTCCTTCCAGTTCGGCAGCAATTCGTCGAGCGCGCGCGGGTCGATCACCGCGCCCGACAGGATGTGGGCGCCGACCTCCGAGCCCTTTTCGAGGATGCAGACCGAGAGCTCGCGGCCCGCCTCGGCGGCGAGCTGCTTCAGCCTGATGCCCGCCGCGAGGCCGGCGGGACCGGCGCCGACGATCACGACGTCGTAAGGCATCGATTCTCGGTCGGGCATCTCGCTCTCCGTTGCGGCGCGGTCCTTGGTCGCAAGCGACCAACGTCTGGCAGATAAGCGGCTAGTTTACGGTTGACCAGCCCGTCGCGGGCTGACTCTATGGGCGGCTTGGAGCGGGGAAGCGATCCTTTGTCCCCTGCGGTCGCGGCGAGCGCCCTGCAGTGGTGGGCCGATGCCGGCGTCGACGTCATCGTCGAGGAGGAGCCGCGCAACTGGCTGCGCCCCAAGGCCAAGGCGCCTGCCCGTGCTCCCACGCCGCCCGCCAGCCAGGCGGAAGCGCTTCCGGATCAGCTGGACCTGTTCCGCACCTGGCTCGCCGATGGGGGCGGGATCCCGTTCGCGTCGCCGTCCGCGCCGCGGATCTGCCCGTCGGGCGATCCCGCATCCGGGCTGATGATCGTCACCGACATGCCTTCGGGCGAGGATTGCTCGTCCGGCACCTTGCTGTCGGGCGCCGCCGGCCGCCTGTTCGACCGGATGCTTGCCGCGATCGGCCGCAACCGGCAGACGATCTACCTCGCCTCGCTCTCCTGCCTGCGCTCCCCGACCGGCGGCTTTACCGGCGAGACGGCCTCGCAATGCGCGACGCTCGCCCGTCACCATATCGGGCTTGCCGCACCCCAGGCGGTGCTGTTGTTCGGCGACACCTGCTCCAAAGCTCTGCTCGGCATGCCGATGGCGCAGGCCCGCGGCCGATGGCACGAAATCGCCACCCACGCCGGCGCGTTCAAGGCTTTGGTAAGCATTCCGCCCGCTTATCTGCTCGATCAGCCGGCGGCCAAGGCCCACGCCTGGGCCGACCTGCAATTGTTGATGCAAGGACCCGACCCATGAAATTGCTTCGCGCCCTGTTGCTGGCCGCCTCCGCCCTTCCCGCCGCTCCCTTGCTCGCCGCCGACGCAAGCCCGACCCTGGCGCGCGAGCAGCGCCGGCCGGCCGTCCTGAGCCCAGCCGAGCGCAGCGCCTACCGGGAGGTCTTCGCGGCCATCGCGACCGGCGATTGGCCAGCGGCCGCAGCGCGGCTCGACGCGGCTCCCCGCGGGCCGCTCCATGCCGTCGCCCGCGCCGAGCTCTACCTCGCCAAGGGCTCGCCGGTGGTGACGCTCGAGCAGCTGACCGCGCTGCTGGCCGAGGCGCCGCACCTGCCGCAGGCGGCGCAGCTCGTCCGGCTGGCGGAGAAGCGCGGCGCCACGGCCGAGACGATGCCGGCGATCCCGCCGGCGCAGCCTCTGGTCTGGGCAGGCGGCCAGCCGCGCCGCAGCCGCGCCGCCAGCGTCAAGGGCGACATCGCCGCAGCCGAGCTCGAGCCGCTGATCCAGCCGCTGATTGTCGAGGATCGCCCGGCCGACGCCGAAGCCTATCTGATCGCCCGCCAATATGAGCTGACCCCGCAGGCCCGGACCGAGCTCCAGCAGCGCATCGCCTGGTCTTATTATCTGACCGGCCGGAATGCCGAGGCGAGACGGCTGGCCGACGCGGCCCGATCCGGGACCGGCGAGTGGGCGCTGCACGCCGCCTGGGTTTCCGGCCTCGCCTCGTGGCGGACCCGCGACTGCAAGGCGGCGGCCGACGCCTTCGCCACGGTGGGCGGCCGCTCGAGCGATGCCGAGCTGGCCTCGGCCGGCCATTATTGGGCAGCGCGCGCCGACATGATGTGCGGCCGGCCCGAGCGGGTGCAGGCTCGGCTGCGAGCGGCAGCGCGGCTCAAGGAAACCTTCTACGGCCTGATCGCCGCCGACGCGCTCGGCATCAAGACCGGCAATTTCGCGGGCCTGCACGATTACCGGGACGCCGAATGGCGAGCCATTGCCGGCAAGCCCAACGTCAAGGCGGCGATCGCGCTCACCGAGATCGGGCAGAACGCGCTTGCCGACGATCACATCAAGCACCAGGCGCGGATCGGCAGCCGGAGCGATCACCATGCGCTGATCCACCTGGCGTCCGACCTCGATCTCGCCTCGACCCAATTCTGGCTCGCGCACAACGCGCCGCGCGGCACGCATGTCAATTTGGCGGCCCGCTACCCGTCCCCCGACTGGAGGCCGACCCGCGGCTGGCGCGTCGACCGATCGCTCGCCTTCGCCCACGCGCTCCAGGAATCGAATTTCCGGACGGCGGTGGTGAGCCCGGCCGGCGCTCGCGGGGTAATGCAGGTCCGCCCCGGCACCGCCGGCGACATCGCCCGCAAGCGCGGCGAGCCGTTCGATCCGAACCAGCTGAGCGAGCCGGCGGCCAATCTGGAATACGGCCAGTCCTACCTTGAATATCTGCGCAGCCATCATGGCACGGGCGGGCTGCTGCCGAAGGTGATCGCCGCCTATAATGCGGGGCCGCTGCCGATCGCCGAATGGAATATGCGCCGCATCGATCAGGGCGATCCTTTGCTCTACATCGAATCGATCCCCTATTGGGAAACGCGCGGCTATGTGCCGACCGTGCTGCGCAACTATTGGATCTACGAGCAGCAGGCGGGCAAGGTATCGGCGAGCCGGCGGGCGCTTGCCGAAGGCAAATGGCCCCGGTTCCCCGGGCTTTCCGGCGCGACCGCGGTTCGCCTGGAGCAGCCGCCCCAATCCTTCGGCCGCGGCACCGACTGATTGTTCTTGATTTGTTCCATGCGATGGCGTAAGCTGGCGGGATGCATCGTTCCGACGCCCGTCCCGGCCGCGGCGCACCGGAGAACCCGGTGCCGATCCGCTTCGGCCTTGCCTTGCGCGAAGCGGACGGCGACTGGCTGGACGCCCGCGACGCGCTGGACGGGGCGCCGCCGCCGCTTCGCACCACCGTCACGATCGAGACGCCGAAGACGATCGTAACCCGGAACGCGTCTCCGGACGTGGGCTTCGACCGCTCGATCAACGCCTATCGTGGCTGCGAGCATGGCTGCATCTACTGCTTCGCGCGGCCGACCCACGCCTTCCACGATTTGTCGCCAGGGCTCGACTTCGAATCGAAATTGTTCGCCAAGCCCGACGCGCCCAAGCTGCTGCGCGAGGAGCTGGGGAAGCGAGGCTACAGCCCGCGGCCGATCGCGATGGGGACCAACACCGACCCCTACCAGCCGATCGAGGCCGAATACCGGATCACCCGCGCGTGCATCGAGGTGCTGCTGGAGACGCGCCACCCGCTGACCATCACCACCAAATCGGACCGCGTGCTGCGCGACCTCGACCTGCTGGTGCCGATGGCGGAGCTGGGGCTGGTCTGCGTGGCGCTCTCGGTGACGTCGCTGACGCCGGAAATCTCGCGCACCCTGGAGCCGCGGGCGCCGGCGGCGAGGAAGCGCCTGGCGGCAGTGAAGCGCCTGGGCGAGGCCGGAGTCCCGGCCTGGGTCGCGATCGCGCCGGTGGTGCCGGGGATCACCGACCATGAGCTCGAGCAGATCGTCGAGGCGGCGGCCGAGGCGGGAGCCAAGGGCGCCTTCTACCTGCCGGTCCGGCTCCCTTACGAGGTCGCGCCATTGTTCCGCGCGTGGCTCGACGAGCATTATCCGGAGCGCGCGGCGAAGGTGATGCACATCATCCAATCGCTGCGCGGCGGCAAGGACAACGACCCCAATTGGTTCACCCGCATGCAGGGCTTCGGCCCGTGGGCCGAGCTGCTGCGGACGCGGTTCGAGAAGGCGGCGCGGAAGCACGGGCTCGCGGGCGCCAGGATCCAGCTTCGTACCGACCTGTTCCGCCCACCCGAGGGGCCGCAACTGCGGCTGCTCTAGACAGAATAGCTACGCCGCCGTTGCCAGCTTATAGTCCTTATATTGCTCCCTCAGCGCCGTCTTGAGGAGCTTGCCGGTGGCGGTGTGGGGAAGGCTGTCGACGAAGACGATCTCGTCCGGGAGCCACCATTTGGCGACATGCTCCGACAGATGGGCCAGTATCTGGTCGGGCGAGACTTGCGTTCCCTCCTTGCGCACCACCAGCAGCAGCGGGCGCTCGTCCCATTTCGGGTGGCGGACGCCGACCGCCGCCGCCTCGGCGACTCCGGGGCAGCCGATCGCGGCATTCTCGAGCTCGATCGAGCTGATCCATTCGCCGCCGGATTTGATCACGTCCTTCGAACGGTCGGTGATCTGCATCACGCCGTCGGGGTGGAGGATGGCGACGTCGCCGGTGTCGAACCAATTGTCGGCGTCGACCGCCAAGCCGCTTGAATCCTGGAAATATTGCCGCACCACCCACGGCCCGCGCGCCTGCAGCCGGCCCGACGTCTTGCCGTCGCGAGGCAGGACGTTGCCGTCGTCGTCGACCGTGCGCAGCTCCACGCCGAACGGCACCCTCCCCTGTTTCGACGTATAATCGATCTGCTGCTCCTGGCTGAGCTCGTCCCAATGGGCGAGCGGCGCGCCAACCGTGCCAATCGGCGACATTTCCGTCATGCCCCAGGCGTGGCCGACGCGAATGCCGCGCTCGACGAAATATTCGATCATCGCCCGCGGCGCCGCCGACCCGCCGATCGTGACGACCTTGAGGTCGGCAAGGTCGCCGCCGGTCCGGTCGAGATGCTGCATCATCGTCAGCCACACGGTCGGCACGCCGGCGCTGTGCGTCACCCGCTCGGACCGCATCAGATCGCACATCACCTGCGGCGCATAATCGGCGGAAAAGACGAGCTTGTTTCCGACAATCGGCGAGGCGAAAGGAAGCCCCCAGGCGGCGGCATGGAACATCGGCACGATCGGAAGCGCAACCGATCGCGCGGAAAGGTCGAGGCAATCGGTGCTGACCTCCGCCATCGCATGGAGCACGGTCGAGCGATGCTCGTAGAGCACGCCCTTGGGGTTGCCGGTGGTGCCGCTGGTGTAGCAGAGCATCGCCGGCTCGCGCTCGTCGCCCTCGACCCAGTCATAGCGGTCGCTCTCAGCGGCGATCAGCTCCTCGAAGCCCTCGCCCTCGGCCGGATCGAAGCAGATATAATGCTCGATCGTGCGGAGATGCGGCTTCAGCCGCTCGACGACCGCCGCGAACGCCTGGTCATAGAACAATATGCGGTCTTCGGCATGGTTGGCGATATAGACCAGCTGATCGTCGAACAGCCGCGGGTTGATGGTGTGGAGCACGCCGCCCATGCCGATCGCGCCGTACCAGGTCACCATGTGGCGGCCGTGGTTCATGGCCAGGGTAGCGACGCGGTCGCCCTTCCCTATCCCGAGCCGCTCGAGCGCATTGGCGAGCCGGCGCGCGTCCCGCGCGATGCCGGCATAATCGGTCCGCACCGTCGTGCCGGACGCGTAGCGCGAGACGATCTCGCGCGTGCCGTGCTCGCGCTCCGCATGGTCGAGCAGCCGCATGATCCGGAGCGGCCAATCCTGCATCCCGCCAATCATGTCACCTCCCCAGCGTGGTTCCGGCGAAAGCTGGAATCTCTTTGCGCCGATGTCGAGCGGAAAAGAAGGGAGTTACGACACGAGCGCCAGGCGGGGCGGTTCGGCCACCGCCAGCCGGACCGCGGTTACGCCGTCGAGCCGCTCGATGCGCGCGGCAAGCTCGGCGTCGAGCATGAAATCGCGGCCGAGAACGACCTCCGCCCCGCCGCTCTCCAGCCTCGCGCGAAGACGCAGCTGCCCGTTGCCGCCGCGATCGCCGGCGACGGCCGCGGCCAGGCGGCCGAGCACCTCGGGCCCTTCCACTTCGACCTCGAGCTGCAACCGGGTGCGCTTCGACAGGCTTTCGAAGCCCTGGAGGCTGCGGATGGTGACCCGCGGCGCCTCCTCGCCCGGTCGGCGGTCGAGCTCGACGTTGAGCAACGCGCAGCCGCCGGCCTTGGCGGCATCTTCCACCTGGGCGGCGACGGCGTCGTCGAATATGGTTGCCACGAACTGGCCGGAGGAGTCCGAAAGCGTCGCCATCAGGTAGCGGCGCCCCCGGGCGGATGTGCGCCAGCGCGCTTCCTCGACCAGGCCCGCCATCACCGCCCCCGAACGGCCGCCGTCGGCGGGGACCGGCAGCGACCCCAGCTCGGCGAAGCTGCGCGCGCCGTGCGCCTCGGCGAGATGGCGGTAGCGGTCGATCGGGTGGGCCGAGAAATAGAAGCCGAAGCTTTCCTTTTCGGCGGCCATGCGCTGCGCCAACGTCCAGTTGGCGGAGGCGGGCATGCGGATCGGAACGACGTTCGCCCCGCCTTGGCCGAACAGGCCGCCCTGGCCGCTCGTGCGGGCGTCGGCGGCGCTCGAAGCGTGGGCCAGGATCGTCTCGGCGGCGGCGAACACGGCGGCCCGGTTGGGTGCCACGCCGTCGAACGCGCCGCCGCCGGCGAGGCTCTCGATCTGGCGCCGGTTCAACAGGCGCGGATCGACCCGATCGGCGAAATCGTCGAGCGACTTGAATTCGCCGCCCACGCGGCGCTCGTCGACGAGCTGCTCCATCGCCTTCTCACCGACGCCCTTGAGAGCGCCGAGCGCATAGCGGACGGCAAGATGAGCAGGTCCGCCATGTCCCCCGGACATGGCTGCGGAGTGCGGGGCACTCCGCACCTGCTCATCCCCCTCCCCTTCAACCGCGAATTCGGCCACGCTGGCGTTGATCGATGGCGGCAGGCATTCGACCCCGAGGCGCCGCATGTCTTCGACGAAAATGCCAAGCTTGTCGGTCTGCGTCATGTCGAAGCACATCGAGGCGGCGTAGAATTCGACCGGATAATGGGCTTTCAGCCACGCCGTCTGATAGGCGATCAAGGCGTAGGCGGCAGCGTGGCTCTTGTTGAAGCCGTAGCCGGCGAACTTGTCGATCAGGTCAAACAGCTCGTTGGCCTTGGCCTCGGCAATGCCGTTCACTCGCCCGCAGCCGGCGACGAAGCCCTCACGTTGGGCGTCCATCTCCGCCTTGATCTTCTTGCCCATCGCGCGGCGGAGCAAATCGGCCTCGCCGAGGCTGAAGCCGGCCAGCACCTTGGCGGCCTCCATCACCTGCTCCTGATAGACGAAGATGCCGTAGGTCTCCTTGAGCACGTCCTCGAGCAGGGGGTGCGGATATTCGATCGGCTCCCGGCCGTTCTTGCGGGCGCCGAACATCGGGATGTTGTCCATCGGCCCCGGCCGGTAGAGCGAGACGAGCGCGATGATGTCCTCGAAGCCGGTCGGCTTCACCGCCGCCAGCGTGCGCCGCATGCCTTCCGATTCGAGCTGGAACACGCCGACCGTCTCGCCGCGCTGCAGCAGCTTGTAGACTTCCGGATCGTCCCAGGGGATGCGATCGAGATCCACCATGACGCCCCTGGCGGCGAGCATCTGCACCGCCTTCTGCAGGACCGACAGCGTCTTGAGACCGAGAAAGTCGAATTTCACCAGCCCCGCCCCCTCGACATATTTCATGTCGAACTGGGTCACCGGCATGTCGGAGCGCGGATCGCGATAGAGCGGGACGAGCTGGTCGAGCGGCCGGTCGCCGATCACCACGCCCGCCGCATGGGTCGAGCTGTGCCGCGGCAATCCTTCGAGTTTCATCGCCAGATCGAACAGCCGCCGCACGTCCGCGTCATTCTTGTATTCAGCGGCCAGCTCGGAGACGCCGTTCAATGCCCGCTCGAGCGTCCACGGATCGGTCGGGTGATTGGGGATGAGCTTGGCGAGCCGGTCGACCTGGCCGTAGCTCATCTGCAGCACCCGGCCTGTGTCCTTCAGCACGGCCCTCGCCTTGAGCTTGCCGAAGGTGATGATCTGCGCGACCTTGTCGGCCCCGTGACGCTGCTGGACGTAGCGTATCACCTCGCCGCGCCGCGTCTCACAGAAGTCGATGTCGAAATCCGGCATCGACACGCGCTCCGGGTTGAGGAAGCGCTCGAACAGCAGGCCGAGCCGGATCGGGTCGAGATCGGTGATGGTGAGTGCCCAGGCGACCACCGAGCCGGCGCCGGAGCCGCGGCCGGGACCGACGGGGATGCCGCTCTCCTTGGCCCATTTGATGAAGTCCGCGACGATCAGGAAATAGGCTGCGAAGCCCATTCCGACGATCACGTCGACCTCGAACTCCAGCCGGTCCGAATAGGTCTTCCGCTGCTCCTCGCCGAGGCCGTCGTAGCTCGCCAGCCGCGCGTGGAGACCGGCTCTGGCGTCGCGGCGGAGCTGATCCGCCTCGGCGCCGACGTCCCCGGCGATGCTCGGCAGGATCGGCCTGCGGCTGGGCGCGCCGAACGCGCAGCGGCGGGCGATGACGGCGGTATTGGCGATCGCCTCCGGCACATCCTCGAACAGCCTGCGCATCTCGGCAGCCGGCTTGATCCAGGCTTCCGGCGAGGATTTGGCGCGGTCGTCCCGGTCGATCTGGCTCGATTGGGCGATGCACAGCATCGCATCGTGGGCATGGTGGAAAGCGGGGTCGGCGAAGCAGGCGGGATTGGTTGCGACCAGCGGCAGATCGCGCTCGTAAGCGAGGTCGATCAGCGCTGCTTCCGCCCGGCTCTCGACTTCCAGGCCGCGCCGGCACAGCTCAATGTAGAGCCGGCCCGGAAACAGGGCTTCAAGACGGTCCAGGATGTCCCCTGCTCGCCCGCTCTGGTCCTCGGCGAGCAGTCGGGCGACCGCGCCCTCGCCGCCCCCGGTGAGCGCGAGCAGGCCCTCGCTACGGCCCGCCAGGGCCTCGAACCGAACATGCGCTTCCTGATCGAAGGGCCGGTCGAGGTGCGCGGCCGAAACCAGCGCGCAGAGATTCTGGTATCCGGTCTCGTCCTGGGCATAAAGTGCGAGCCAATCGATGACCGGCGCGCCGCTCGCCGGCATGTCGGGGCGCGCGACGCCGAGCATGGTGCCGATGATCGGCTGCACCCCCTCCGCCTTGCAGGCGTCGGTAAACGGCATCGCCGCATAAAGGCCGTTGCGGTCGGTGAGCGCAGCCGCCGGGAAATCGAGCCTCCTGGCCTGCTTTGCGATCGCCTTGGGTTCGATCGCCCCTTCCAATATCGTGTAGCACGAGAAATTGCGCAGGGGTACGTAGGGCGCGGCCATGGCGTGGTTATGGGCGGCACGGCGGGCGATGGGAACCGGGCGCGCTCACTTCTCCACAGCTTATTCGGCCTCGGCCGCGATGTCCCTTATCTCCATCATCCGTCCTTCATAAGCGTCGGCGACGCAGGCCTCGCTGCGGCAGCGCTCGCGATAGGCCAGGAACCGGTCGCGCGAGGAGCGGAGCGCGCGCCGCGTCCGCGGATCGGCTCGCGACAGCGCCGAATAGAATTGCGACGACATCGTCCGGTCGAGCTCCGCCAGGCGGCCGTTGCCGCACACCATCCGCTCGCTGCGGGTGCCGGCGTGGCGGCAATTGAAGCTCGGCTTCGTCGAGGAGCGGCTCGCGGCCGGACGCGATTCCGGTCTGGGTTCGGCGCGGCGGACCGGCGGAGGGTCAGGAACTGCCGGTTTTGCCCTCTTCGGCGCGGGCGGCGGCAGCGCTTCCGCCTTCCTGACGGTGTCGGCGGGAGGCACGTGCGGCGGCGGCGGCTGTGCATCCAAAGGCGGCAAGGCGGCTTCGGCAAACTCCGTGACCGCCTCATCGCCGGCGACTGCGGGGGCCGCCGCCGGCGGCTGGAACCGCTGGCCCCGCAGGTCGAAGGCAGCCAGCTTGTAGACGATCGGCTCAGCCCCCTCGATCTGATAGACGAGACCGCTGCCGTCCGCCGCCGCCTGGGCGGCATATTCCACATCGGCCACGAGCCGCCGCTCACCTCCGAAGCCGCGCTCGGCGCCCGGCGGCAGCTCGAGCACGAAACGGCCGGAGCAAACCGTGACGTTGAGATCCTCGTCGCGGCTCATCACCACCGGATTCTCCATTCGCACGACCGAGTGGGTGGCGAGCGTATCGAGATTGGCGGGGTCGGCGTTGCGGATCCGGATCGCCTCCTCGAAGGCGACTTCCTTCAGCCGGGCATAGGTGGCGCTCGACGCACAGGCCTCCTGCAACCGTTCTTTCTGGGCCGCGGCAAGCTCGGCCTTGCTCACGCCAGCCGGCGGATTCTTCTTGCGGGTAAAGCTGAGCCCGAGCGCGGCGGCGGCGACCAGCAGCAACGCTGCCAGCCCGAGGATGATCTTGCGGTTGTCGAACTTTGGAATGGCCATGGCACTCACGCCCTTACAAGCTGGGGTTCAGCGCGGGAGCGACGGCGACCTCACTCCAGCACGCCCTCGTGCAAACGCACAACTCGGTCCATCTTTGCAGCAAGCCGCTCATTATGTGTCGCGACGAGCGCGGCGCTGCCTTCGCCGCGAACGAGGCGAAGGAATTCGGCGAGAACGAGGTCGGCCGTGGCTTCGTCGAGATTGCCGGTGGGCTCGTCGGCCAGGACCAGCGCGGGCCGGTTGGCGAGCGCGCGGGCGATGGCGACGCGCTGCTGCTCGCCCCCCGACAATTTGCTCGGACGATGGGTGAGCCGTTCCCCGAGGCCGAGCGAGGCGAGCAAGGATTCGGCGCGTTCGCGCGCGGTGGCGGTGTCGGCGCCGTGGATCAGCTGAGGGAGGATCACATTCTCGGCCGCGTTGAAATCCGGCAGCAAATGGTGGAATTGATAAACGAAGCCGAGCGCGTTGCGGCGCAGCCGGGTGCGGCCGTCATTGTCGAGCCGGGCGGCCTCCTCGCCCTGGATGCGGATCGAGCCTTCGAAGCCGCCCTCGAGCAGCCCGACCGCCTGGAGCAAAGTCGATTTGCCCGAACCGGAAGGCCCGAGCAGGGCGACGATCTCCCCGGCGCGGACCTCAAGGTCGACGCCGCGCAGCACGTGGATCACCGCCTCGCCCTGGACGAAGCTGCGTTTGAGGCCGCTAACCTCAAGAACTTCACTCATAACGCAGCACCTGCACCGGATCGGTGCTCGCCGCCTTATAGGCCGGGTAGAGCGTGGCGAGGAAGCTGAAGCCGAGCGCCATCACCGTGACGGCGGCGACCTCCAGGGGATCGGTTTTCGACGGCAGCTCGGTAAGAAATCGGATCGAGGGGTCCCACAGATTCTGCCCGGTCAGCAGCTGCACGAAGTTCACCACCGACTGGCGGAAGAACAAGGCGATTGCGGCCAGGAGGAGGCCGGCGACCGTGCCGAGCGCTCCGATAGTGACGCCGACCGTCATGAAGATTTTGAGCAGGCTGCGGCGCGACGCCCCCATGGTGCGCAGGATGGCGATATCGCGGGTCTTGGCGCGGACCAGCATGATCAGCGAGGAGAGGATGTTGAACACCGCGACCAGGATGATCAGCGACAGGATCACGAACATCACCACCCGCTCGACCGTCAGCGCTTCGAACACCGCCGAGTTCATCGTCCGCCAGTCGGCCACCACCGCATCGCCCATCACGCTGGCCGCGAGCGGCGCCAGGATCTCGCCGACGCGGTCGGCATCGGCGGTCTCGATCTCGACCATGCCGACCGCCTCGCCGAGCATCAGCAGGGTCTGCGCATCCTCGATCGGCATGACCACGAACGCCTTGTCATAGTCGTAGACGCCGACCTCGAAGATCGCCGCGACATTGTAGGAAACGATGCGCGGCACGGTGCCGAACGGCGTCGTCCGCCCGTCCGGGCTGATCAGGCTGATCTGGCCGCCGACGGTGGCGCCCAGCCCTTCGGCGAGGCGGGCGCCGATCGCGACATTGTCCGCGCCCGGCCGCAGCGCCTCGAGCGAGCCGGCAAGCACCTTTCCCTGGAGGGTAGGATTCCGAAGAATGTCCTCGCGGCGCATGCCGCGGGCGACCACGCCCTCCACGCGGCCCTCGTAGCTCGCCATCAGCGGCTGCTCGATCAGCGGGACGGCCTCGGTGACGCCGGGGGTCGCGCGCGCCTGGTCGAGCACCTGCCGCCAATTGTCGAGCCGGCCGCCATAGCCCTGGACGACGGCGTGGCCGTTCAACCCCACCACCTTGTCGAACAATTCGGCGCGGAAGCCGTTCATCACGCTCATCACGATCACCAAAGCGGCGACGCCGAGCGTGACCGCGAACAGGCTGATGCCGGCGACCAGGAAGATGAAGCCCTCGCCCTTGCCGGGCAGCAAATAGCGCCTGGCGATCATGCGCTCGTAGCGGGACAATATCATGACGCGCCGCCCGGCGCGCTGCCCCGCCGAAGGGGCGTCCCGCAAAGTGCTACTTTGCGGGGTCCCCGAAGGCCGGGGTCAATCGCGGCACCCCAGCGCAGGCTGGGGTCCCAGCTCATCTGGCGGGTCCTTGTTCTCGCTGGGGCCCCAGCCTTCGCTGGGGTGACGATCTCGCTCATCCCGCCAGCCTCGCCAGCGCGCTCTCGACCGACAGTTCCTCGCGCTCGCCGGTGGCGCGGCGCTTGAGCTCGACGATCCCCCTGGCAAGCCCCTTCGGGCCGACGATCAGCTGCCACGGCAGGCCGATGAGGTCCATCGTCGCGAACTTGGCGCCGCCGCGCTCGTCGCGGTCGTCGTAGAGGGTCTCGATTCCCGCGGCCTCAAGCCGGCCGTCGATGTCGTCGGCCGCGCTGGTGCAGTTGATCTCGTCACCGCGCATGTTGATCAGCCCCACCCTGAACGGCGCGACGCTCTCCGGCCAGATGATGCCGGCCTCGTCATGGCTGGCCTCGATGATCGCACCGACGAGACGAGAGACGCCAATGCCGTAGCTGCCCATTTGAGGGTGGATCTGGTCTCCGTCCCGGGTCTGGACGGTGAAACCCATGGAGGCGCTGTATTTGGTGCCGAAATAGAAGATGTGGCCAACCTCGATGCCCCTCCCCTGCCGCCGCCTCAGCTCGGGTACGGCCTCCCACGCCTCGACGTCGTGGGTCTCGTCGGTCGCGGCATAGGTGCTGCTCACCTGCGAAAAGAGAGCGTCGAGATCGACTCGATTTCCGTAGTCGAAATCGGACTGCTGCCAATCGAGGTTTTCGAAGTCGGAATCGTAAAAGACCTCGCTCTCGCCGGTGGGAGCAAGGACGATGAACTCGTGGCTGAGGTCGCCGCCGATCGGGCCCGACGCTGCCTTCATCGGCACCGCCTTGATGCCCATGCGCTGGAAGGTGCGAAGATAGGCGAGAAGCTGATTGTAATAGCTCTGTCGCGCTCCATCCTCGTCCAAATCGAAACTGTAGGCGTCCTTCATCAGGAATTCGCGGCCGCGCATCACGCCGAAGCGCGGGCGGACCTCGTCGCGGAACTTCCACTGGATGTGGTAGAGCGTGCGCGGCAGGTCGCGATAGCTGTTGACCGCGTCGCGGAACAGGATCGTGATCATCTCCTCGTTGGTCGGTCCGTAGAGCATCTCGCGCCCATGCCGGTCGACGATGCGCAGCATCTCGGGCCCGTAGGCGTCGTAGCGGCCCGATTCGCGCCACAGGTCGGCCGACTGGAGAGTGGGCATCAGCAATTCGATCGCGCCGGCCCGGTCCTGCTCCTCGCGCACAACCTGCTCGATCTTCTTCAGCACGCGCAGGCCGAGCGGCAGCCACGCATAGATGCCGGCGGCGGTCTGGCGGACGAGGCCGGCGCGCAGCATCAGCTTGTGGCTGACGATCTGGGCGTCGGCCGGCGTTTCCTTGGCGACCGGCAGGAAATAACGGGACAGGCGCATGGGGCGTGGGCGGATCCGGGCGACGAAGGGCGTGCGCCTGCCTCTAGGGGCGCCCCTTGCGCATGGCAACCGGCGGGGGGCGGCGGGGGGCGCGGGGGCGGCGGCAGCCTGTGGCGGTTTCGACACAGGTTCGTGCCAATTTCGCCGCGGCCGGCGATTCGGCGATGACAAGAGCCGTCCCCATGCCTACCGACAAGCGCACGAAACGAAAGGCTTAAGGGCCTCGGTTCGGGGAGGCTTCGGCCCCGCATCCTCAAGCGAGGTGAGGAAAGCGAGCGGGCCGGAGCATCTTAAAGGGGGTTGGCGACTTGTCGCCACGCGGGTGCCCGGACGGAAACGTCCGGGCATCTTCGCGTTCGGCCGCTGATGCTTCGCCGGTGCGAGCATCGGGAGGGGCGGCAGGCCGCAGCGGGCCCGCGGGTCCTGCTAGAGCACGAAATCCGCCGCGGTGAGGGCGTGTACCCCGTCGAGGCGGATCATGAGGTCGACCGCGCCGTTCCCGTCCAGATCCGCCTCGACATAGGTGTTACCCTGCACGATCTTGTAGCGCAGCTCGCCGCCGACGCCGCCGGCCGAGAACGCGGCAGTGCCGATGAAGCTGAAATTCTGGTCGCCGGCAGCAACGCTGTCGGCATCGACCTGGCGGAGATGGACCTTGTCGCCGTCCGCGCTGCTGAAGTCGGTGATGATGTCGGCGAGACCGCTGATCGCCGAGCTGTCGCCATCGTCGAACACGAAAGCGTCGAGCCCGCCGCCGCCGGTCTGCGTGTCCTTGCCCAGATTGCCCTTGAGGTCGTCGTCGCCGGCGCCGCCCGCGAGCGTGTCGCGGCCGTCGCCGCCGAACAGCCGGTCGATGCCGTCGCCGCCCGACAACAGGTCGTCGCCCTCCTCGCCGTTGATCCGGTCGTCGCCGGCGCCGCCTTCGGCGCCATCGCCGCTGAAACCGCCATAGACGATGTCGTTGCCGTCGCCGCCGTCGAGCGTGTCGGCCTCGCTCAGCCCCCACAGGCTGTCATGGCCGCCGAGGCCGCTCAGCCTGTCGGCGCCGATCGAGCCGGCGAGCAGATTGTCGATGCCGTTGCCGGTACCGACGCGCCCCGCCCCGTCGAGGCGGAGCT
This sequence comes from Allosphingosinicella sp., assembly GCA_035942355.1. Lineage (GTDB taxonomy): Bacteria > Pseudomonadota > Alphaproteobacteria > Sphingomonadales > Sphingomonadaceae > Allosphingosinicella. Next base: position 20,657 of record DASZDE010000044.1, read on the forward strand.
CCTCGATGTTGGCGGCGAGCATGTGGTCGAGATAGGCGCGGACCAGATCATAACCCTCGGCGGCATTTTCGGACGCGACGTCGCCGGGCTGCTGGACGTAGAAGATGTCGTCGCCGGCGCCGCCGCGCATGTCGTCGCTCCCGGTCCCGCCGTTGAGGACGTCGCCCTCCTCGCCGCCGATGAGCAGATCGTCGCCGCCGTCGCCGAGCAGCGTGTCGCCGCCCTCCCCGCCTTCGAGACGGTCATTGCCGAGTCCGCCGGCGAAGCGGTTCGCGGCCGCGTCGCCGAAGAGGGTGTCGGCGCCCGAGCCGGAAACGATATGCTCGACCCCCAGCCAGGTCTCGAAGACGGTCGCGCTGAACTTGGCCTGGTCGGCGACCAGCCGGAGATCGACGGTGAGCGCGCCGGTGACATAGGTCGCATCGACCGTGTCGGAGCCGGCGCCGCCGTCGATGGAGTCGGTGCCGGTGTACGGGATGAGCAAGTCGTCGCCGTCGCCGCCGAACAGCTGATCGTTGCCCGCCTCGCCAAGCAAAGTGTCGCCGCCGCCGCCGCCATCGAGACGGTCGTTGCCGAGGCCGCCCGTGAAGCGGTTCGCCGCATCGGTGCCGATGAGCGTGTCGGCGCCCGAGCCGGAGACGATGTTCTCGACGGCGAGCCAGGTCTCAAACGTGGTCGCATTGAACTTCGCCTGGTTGGTGGCAAGCCGGAGGTCGACGGTGAGCGCGCCGGTGACGTAGGTGACTTCCACCGTGTCCGAGCCGAGGCCGCCGTCGACGAAGTCGATGCCCGTATCGGGAAGCAGGACGTCGTCGCCGTCATCGCCGTAGAGCGCATCGTCGCCGGCCGCGCCGACCAGACGATCATTGCCGTGCCAGCCGTTCAGATAATCGTTGCCGTCGCCGCCGAAGAGATTGTCGTCGCCTTCCTGTGAGTAGATTTCGTCATTCCCGGCGCCGCCCCTCAAAATGGTAGTCGTGCTGTGCCCGACCAGGCGATCGTCGCCGCCGCCAACGTCGATCTCGGTTATGCCGATCATCGTATTGGAGTAGAAATTCCACCTCTCGCTCTGGTCCGTGGTTTGGATGGAGACGTTCGCGAAACCGTTGGCGGTGATGGTCTCGACATTGGCGATGGAGCGGGCACCGATCACGATCGAGTCGGCGGTCGCCTTGATCGTGTCCGTGCCCGCTCCGCCCTCGAACGCGTCGAAGCCATGGCCAAGCCCCACGATGAACGTGTCGTCGCCGTCACCTCCATCGAGCGCATCGTCTCCACCGCCGCCGAGCAAGGTGTCGTTGCCTGCCAACCCGTAGAGGCTGTCCTCGCCGTCGCCGCCATTCAGCGCGTCATCGCCGGTCGTGCCCGCGCCTGGACCGAGGCGGATGCCGCCGTCGCCGTTCTGGAAATTTTTGATGATGATCTCGTCGTGGCCGCCGCCGACGGGCCTGTGGACGGTGAGCGTGGTCGAGCCCTCTGTCCATGAATATATGATGCCGTCGGCGCCCACGTATTGGGAGGGAATTAAATGATTTTGTGTGCCGCCGGTGAGCAGCACATCGCCGTGCCAGACGGTGTCGCCAGGATCGATATCGTGGATGGTATCTAAGCCATTCACCTTGAAAGTGTCGGAGCCGTCACCGCCGTAGAGCTTATCCATCCAGCCGTCGCTGGCTGCATCGATAATGTCGTTGCCGCCGCCGCCGTGGATCTCATCGCCGCCCTCGCCTCCGCGCAGCCTGTTGGACGCATCATTGCCGATGATGGTGTCATTGCCCTTGCCGCCGTGAACATTTTCCGCGTTGGTCACCCTGAAGCCCACCGCGGTGTTGGAGATCAGCTCGAGGCGTTCTCCTGCGAGGTCTACCTTCACCCCTGCAGTCAAAGCACTCAGATCAATCAGGTCGCCATTGTCGGTGCCGTCAGGATTGGCGCCTAGGTCGATCCAGTCCTTCGCCCCGGCAACGGCCTCAGTAAGGGCCTGGATAATGAGCTTGTCCGTCTCCTTGGAACCAGTGATCCGCTCGACGGAGTGGAGGGTGTCCGTCCCATTGTCGCCATCGCGCACGGTTAGCTCCGACCCAGCGGTCGTGCCGAAGGTAATCTCTATGGCGCCGCCATCGGCAGTGCCCACTTTGTCGTATCGCACCTCGTCCTTTCCATCCGCAGATTGCGCTTCCTGGTTCAGTGCGCCTCCCCAAAAATGGTCGTCCCCCTTTTCACCGTAAAATTTGTCGTCTCCGTTTTCGCCCGCCAACACGTCATTTTCGTCACCGCCCCAAAGGGTGTCGGCGCCTTCGCCGCCGTAGGCGTAGTCGTTGCCCTTGCCAGCCTTGATCGTGTCGTCTCCGCCGAAGCCGAACAGGAGGTCGTTGAGCTTGGAGGTTCGAAGAGTGTGGTCAATATTGTCGTTGCTGGCAGCACCTCCAGTTCGGAGTGCTTCATCCCCAAAGCGGACGACATCCACGCCGTGGCCATCCGTATAATTCCCAAGCAAAAGCAGGTTGTATCGGCCGTCGCTGGGTACGATGCCCGTTTGGTAGCCGCGCTGGATGTTGCTTAGCCAGCCCATCTCCCGCGCGATCTCGTTCTGCCGGCCCACGATTGGTCCGTCGAAGTCGTATCCAGGGCCGTTCATGGCGGACTCGTTGTAGCGCGGGTCGTCCTCGGGAGGCGTGTGCACGTGGTGGGCGATTTCGTGGATGATCGTGAGACCACGAATTTCTGATACGAAGGAACCCTGGTCATTAAAGTAACAAAGCGAATCGATGGCGCTGAGATTCAGGGCGATGAACGGAAACGATCCATCGGCGTTCGAACCCCTGAAACCAGGATTCCCGGGTTCGCTTGTCGAAAAGCGTATCGGACCCATTGCTGCAGCCGCATCAAGGAGAGCCGCCGCTTTCGGTGACAGATTATACATACCTTCGAGAATGGCGAGGATCGAACTCTTGTCCGTCCCGCTGACTGCACCGGTTGTCCCGCCCCAAGTGTCTGTACCGCTCTTGAAGACAATCTGGCTAGATACGATTGCCCACGTCATTTTCTTCCCCCTGCAAGAAACTATTCGATGATTATCGGGATCATTCCCCCAGCAGAATCCTGTGCATCTTTCTGTAGAAGAGTGCCGTCGGCTGCTCTGAAAAGTTGACGGAATTCCGGTGGTTTTCTGTCAATAGAAATGCAGAGTTTGTCGCCGCTGATTGTGTAGCGACCATGCGTTCCCGCGCGGTGGACTTGTATACCAACGGTGCCATCGATTCTGTACATCTCCCGATAGTCCGACAGAACCACAACCCCTCGCCCGTCGACTTTGCGATTCACATCGTGGGAGAGCGTCCGCCCTACAATAAGTCCTCTAATCTCGTCGCCGTTCAATCTCGTCAGAGCGGTTGGCGCAGAGAGGCTAATTCCCTCTGGCGGAGCGACCGACGCCTCGCTACTCTCCGTTCGAGGAACGGATGCGCAAGCGTCCAACGCTAAAAGCAAGCAGGCGAGCCTCCAGAAGTTGCACCCCTTGCAAGGGTAGACTCTAGATTTTTGAAAGCGATTCATATGGTTAAACTACCTCTCGTGTAGCAGTGGCGTCGATCAGGTCGCCCTCCTCGCTCGGCTTGTCGTAGCCGGCCAGGTTCACTTCCGCCAGTCCGCGCTTGCCCTCGGAGCACCCCGCAAAGTAAAATGTATCCTCGAAGTCCATTGATAACCAACTATAAAGTTTCTGCATATTCCTCCGTCAAATACCAACAATCCTTTTTGACGAACGTGTATCCCAACACGTAGTCTGTGTCGGGCTTTTTTAGCAACACCTTTGCACTTGAGTTATTCGTCTCCACTATCGTTTGTAGACCGTCAGTGTCTATTGTGGCCTGGCTAGGATAAATAGGAAACTCTACCTCATCGATTGGCAACATCTTCGTTACCAGCTCTGGTCCGTATAAGCGATCCTCAGCAAAGGAGTATCTTAACGGAAACTGCGTAAATTCGCGTTGTATCTGCACGTCCCGCGAGAACTTGTCGAGGAAAACTGAGAATTGCTCAGACGGGCATCTGTCGCCAGACAGGTCACGGTTACTTACATCCGCTGGCGCACATGCCGCTGCTGCCAAGAAAAGTGCGTATGTTAAACCATTTGTGTGTCTCCGCAGGCCTATCCCGTTCGGGCGACACATGACTTTATGTGGCCCCGATGGTCGTGGCTCGTTATATGAACCGGTTACGTGGGGAGATACGCCACCGACCGGGGGCAAGGTTACGTTCATAGTAGAACTGAAGTCCATTCAGATATCTCCTAGAGCTTGCTCAGAGAGACTGATCGTCTATTTTAGCTAAATACCAGCAGTCAGTCTTCTTGAAATGATATGTCACCAAGTAGTCCGTGTCCGTCTTGGCGAGCGTTACGACCGCATCCTTCTCGCGTTCCGTAATAGTCTTTGAGAGTCGCTGCGATAATATAATAGAGTTATCCGGGTACAATGGAAAATGTAAATCATTCTTGTGAATGCGAAGCCGCACTTGATGGGGCTCGTCTCTGCCTTGGACAATTCGCGACTGTTCAAGCGGGAAATGGGTGAACGTCTGCTGGACTTTGACGCTTTCGGAGAATCTATGAAGAAAGGCAGGAAAGGATTGGGACGGGCATGTGTCGAAGGTGGCACTTCCATCGCTTATATCGGCCGGGGCACATCCCGACACGGCCATAGCAGCGCATCCCGCCAGCAACAGCATCAGAAAGGCAGCCTCGCGCATCACGCTCTCCCCCGTTCACGCATAGTCTCGCAAACCGCCTATTTCTGCCGTCCGATAAAAATAAATGTTCGGAAAGTGGTAAGCGGCGATTTCGGCACGCCAGACAGTGGCGCCGGCAGCGAGGTCGAGGTCCACCGCGCTTCGCGCGGTCCCCCTCCCCCGGCAGGCTGGGGTCCACCGCGCCGGGCGCGGCCCCTCCACCGGGCTTCGCGCGGTCCCCCTCCCCCAGCGAGCTGGGGGAGGATTAGAGGAAGAAGTCGGTGAGCAGCTTCAAATTGAGGGCGATGATCACGGCCGAGATCAGCCATGCCGCCGCCTTCAGCCAGGCCGGGCTGGCGAAAGCGCCCATCTTCAGGCGGTCGCCGGTGAAGCGGACCAAAGGGACCACCGCGAACGGCAGCTGGAGGCTGAGGATGACCTGGCTCAGCACGAGGAGCTGGGCGGTGCCGCTCTGGCCGTAGAGCGCGGCGACGATCACCGCCGGCACGATCGCGATCAGCCGGGTGATCAGCCGCCGCGCCCAGGCCGGCAGGCGCAGGTCGAGGAAGCCTTCCATCACGATCTGGCCGGCCAGCGTGGCGGTGATGGTCGAGTTCTGGCCCGAGGCGAGCAGGGCGATCGCGAACAAGGTGCTGGCGGCGCCGACGCCGAGCATCGGGGTCAGCAACTGGTAGGCGTCCTGGATCTCGGCGACATCGGTGCGGCCGGCGCTGTGGAAGGTGGCCGCGGCCAGGATCAGGATCGAGGCGTTGATGAACAAGGCGAGGCCGAGCGCCACCGTGCTGTCGAGCGTGGCGTAGCGCACCGCCTCGCGCTTGCCGGCCTCGGTGTCGGCGAAGCGGCGGGTCTGGACGACCGCGCTGTGCAGATAGAGGTTGTGCGGCATCACGGTCGCGCCGAGGATGCCGATCGCGATGTACAGCATCGCCGGGTTGGTGACGATCTCGGGGTCCGGGACGAGGCCGGCGGCGATCGCGGCGAGATCGGGCCGCGCCAAAGCGAGCTCGACCGCGAAGCAGCCGGCGATGATGATCAGCAAGGCGACGATGAACGCCTCGAGCCGGCGGAAGCCGTGCTGCTGGAGGAGAAGGATGAGCAGCACGTCGAGCGCGGTCAGGCACACGCCCCAGACGAGCGGCAGGCCGAACAGCAATTGCAGCGCGATCGCGGTGCCGATCACCTCGGCGAGGTCGCAGGCGATGATGGCGAGCTCGCACAGCAGCCACAAAGCGAAGCGCACCGGCGGGCTGTAATGCTGGCGGCAGGCCTGGGCGAGATCGAGCCCGGTGACGATGCCGAGCCGCGCGGCGAGCGCCTGCAGCACCATCGCGAAGATGTTCGACAGCAGGATGACGGCCAGCAACGTGTAGCCGAAGGCCGAGCCGCCGGCGAGGTCGGTCGCCCAATTGCCGGGGTCCATATAGCCGACCGCGACGAGATAGCCTGGTCCGGCGAACGCGCCGAGCTTGGCCCAGAAGCGGCCGGCGCCGGCCGGGACGGCGACCGAGCGATGGACTTCGGCGAGGCTCGGGCGGCGCGGCCGGGCCGGCGCGAGCGGCGGCAGCGCCGCCGCTTCCTCGCCCGCCGGTGTGGTCATGCCGCCTGCTCCCGCCGCCCGCCGCCGCCGCGGCGCGCCGTCCAGGATAGGCAAGGCCGGCCGGGCCGCCAAGCCCGCGATCGCCGGCGCCGCAAGCGACTAGCCCGCGTTGTCGTCGCTGGTCGTGACGACGCCGTTGACGCCCTGCGGGAAGAAGCCGCCTTCGTCGACGTCGGGCCGCCGCAGATAGAGGATGTTGAGCACCTCGCCCGGCCTGCGGCCGAAGCCGAGGCCGTTGCCGTTGGCGGGCACGATGTTGGCGAGCCGGTTGTTGCCGCGCACCACGCCCTGGTCCTTGTCCTCCGGGCCGTCGAGGCTGTCGCGATAATCGGAGATGGCGACGGTGGCGTCCTGCAGCTCGGGCCGCGCCATTCCCCGCAGGAACAAGGTGGTGCGGACGGCGCTGGCGTGGAACGCCTCGGCGGCGAGCAGGCCGGCGAAGACGTCGCGCAGCTGGGTGCTGTTGAGCAAAGCGTGCGCGCCCTGATAGGCGGTCACCGCGAGGTCCTGCAGGAAGAAGGCGGCGAGCAGGAAATTGTCGTCGCTGGCATAGGGGTTGAACGCCTGGTTGGCGCCGACCAGGCCGGCGCCCCGGGCCATGGCCGTGAAGGCGCCGGCGGCGCCGCCGCTAATGTCGATCTGCGGCTGGGCGGCGACGTAGGAGGCGAGCAGCTCGCGCAGATATTCGACCTGGTCGCGCTGCTCGCGCGCAATCTCGCGGGCCTGCTGGGCTATCACCGGATCCGCGAAGGCGACCCGCCGTCCGCCCACGGCCGCGCCCTGGGTGCCGCTGCCGGTGAGCAGCGCGGCATCCAGGCCCTCCCCGAATACCGCGAAGCTGTAGAATTGGGCCTGCAGATATTCGAGGTTGAGGAC
>DASZDE010000045.1:0-36408 GCA_035942355.1 Allosphingosinicella sp.
ACCTCCAGGTCGGAAATGGCCGTGCCGAGCTTCGGGTCCCAGTTGACGAGACGCTTGTCGCGGTAGAGCAGCTTCTCGCGGTAGAGCTGGACGAAGATCTTGTTGACCGCCCGCACGAAATGCGGGTCCATCGTGAACTGCTCGCGCGACCAGTCCATCGAGCAGCCGAGGCGGCGGAGCTGGCGCGTGATCTGCCCGCCCGACTGCGCCTTCCACTCCCACACATGCTCGAGGAAGGCCTCGCGCCCCATTTCCTGCCGGCTGACGCCCTGGCTGGCGAGGTTGCGCTCGACCACCATTTGGGTGGCGATCCCCGCATGGTCGGTGCCGACCACCCAGAGCGCGTCCTTGCCCTGCAGGCGGGCGTGGCGGGTGAGGATGTCCTGCAGCGTGTTGTCGAGCGCGTGGCCGATATGGAGCGAGCCGGTGACGTTCGGCGGCGGGTTGACGATCGTCCACGGCTCGGCGTCGGGCCGCTCCGGCCGGAACAGCCCCTTCTCCTCCCAATGCGAATACCAGCGCGCCTCGATAGCGGCCGGGTCGAAGGTCCTGGGCAATTCGCTCATGCCGGGCCGCTTAGACGAGAGATTCCCGTCATGCCAGCGCAGGCTGGCATCCCGGCGGGTGAATGGCGCCGGTGGTCATCACCCCCTGAGGCCCCAGCCTTCGCCGGGGCGACGCTACAGGCTCTTGCCGGTGATGCGCGCGATCTCGCGGGTGACCAGCTCTTCGACGATCTCGGGCAGCCGCTGGTCGAGCCAGTCCTTGAGCATCGGCCTCAGCATGTCCTTGACCAGAGCCTCGAGCGGGCTGTCGGACGCGCGCGCGGCCGCACCCTCCTCGCGCTGCATCGCGGCCAGGGCGGCGAGCGCCTGGCGGCTGGCGGCGGCGGCATTGTCCGACATCAGGCCGTCATCGTCGGAAATCGGGTCGTTGAGCTCGAGCACGTCGTCTTCGTCCACAGCTTCCGGCTGCGGCGGGGGCGCCGGCTCCGGCTCCGGCCGGCCGGCGCGGGCCGCCCGCGGCGGCGAGCGCGTGGGCCCGCCCTCGTCGGAAATGACACGCTTGATGGAGGCGAGTATCTCCTCCATCGACGGATCCTGATTAATGTCCCCCATCATGAAAATCTTATTGCCTATCGGGGCGGCTCTGTCACGGGGGAGTTTGCGGGCGGAGCGGCGGTTCCGGGGGCCGGTGGCCCGACCACCACAGTGCGGGTCGCGACCGGCTGCGGAGCAGGATCGTCGCTCCAGTCCGACGCGCGCCGCGACACCCTTTTGTAATTGGCCACCGGGTCGTAAAGGTAGCCGCCGTCGAGGTTCAGATCCTCGACCTCGGCCTGCCCCATCGCGTTCAGCAGCGCGAACCCGGCGACATAGGCGTCCCGCCGCGCCGTCACCAGCGCCACTTGGCTGTTCAGCAGCTCCTGCTCGGCGTTGAGCACGTCGAGCACGTTCCTGGTGCCGACCGTCTGCTCGGCGCGGACACCCTCCAGAGCGAGCTGGTTGGCGGCGACCGCGATCTCGTTCGAGGCGATCGCCTGGACCGACGCCTGGTAGCTGGCGAAGGCGGCGCGGGTCTGGGCGACGACCGCGCGCTCGATCTCGATGCCCTGTTCGAGCAGCTGGCTCTGGAACGCCTGCGCCTGGCGGACGCGCGCGCCAACGAGGCCGCCCTGGTAGATCGGGATCGTCGCCTGGACGCCGACGCCCAAGTTGGTGGTGGAATTGGGTAACGTCCCTTCCGCCACGTCCGCCGCCTCATCGGCCCGGCCGAGGAAATTGGCGTAGCGGCCGCTGCTGACCGCGGACAGGGTCGGCAGCCGGTCGGCGCGGGCGACGCGGACGTCGAGGCCGGCGGCCCGCACCTGGGCGGCGATCGAGACCAGATCCTGGTTGTTGGCGAGCGCGATGTCGACTGCCTGGTCGGCCGTGGCGGGCAGCGGCGGCAGCGGCGGCGGCGGCTGCAGCTCGTCGGGCATGGTGCCGACCACGCGCCGGTAATTCTCCTCGCTCGAGACCAGCCGGCCTTCGGCAAGCTCGAGGTTGCTGCGGGCGAGCGCGAGCCGCGCCTCGGACTGGGCGACGTCGGTGCGGGTGAGGTCGCCGACCTCGAAGCGGTCGCGGCTCGCCTGCAAATTGGTCTCGAGCACGCGTACCTGGTTGCGGTTCAAGGTCACGATCGACCGATCGCGGATCACGTCCATATAGGCGCCGACCGCCTCGGTGAAAATGTCGCCCTCGGTGGCGCGCAGCAAGGCGCGGCCGGCGAGCACGCGTTCGTCAGCGGCGCGGATCGAGTTCCGGACCCGGCCGCCGGTGAATAAAGGGTAGCTGACGTCGATCCCCGCGCTGAAGTTGCGGCCATTATTGCCCTGGCCGACGGTGACGATGTCCTGGTTGACGCCGACATTGCCGGACAGCTGCGGCCGCCCCGCCGCCCGGGCGATCGCCACCGCCTCGTCCAGCGTCCGCACCTGCGCGCGCTGCCCGGTGATGGTGGGATTGCTGTTGTAGGTGCGGACCAGCGCCTCGCGGAGCGTGTCCGCCTCCGCCGCTCCCGCGATCAGCAGCGCGCTTGTTGCCGCCGCAGCCAGTAGCCCTCCCCGCATCAAGCCCTACTCCGCTCTCAAAAACTGAACATACGGGGTTTGGCGAACCCCGGAAGAATGGCCGAGGCGACATCGGCCACCGCCGCCATGCCGAAGCCGTCGCCACCGCGGCGGCCGATCGAAATGCGCGCGACCCCGGCTTCGAGGATCGCCGCTGCCAGCCGCCCGTCCTCGGCCAGCTGAGCGATGAGCGGGTCCGGCACGAATTCGACCGCACCGTCGATCAGGATCAGGTCGTAGGGGGCGCCGGCGCCATAGCCTTCGGTCAGCGGCCCCTCGACCAGCTGCACCTCGGTTCCGGCGAGCGCCCGCCGCGCCGCCGCCGTGAGCTCGGGATCCTCCTCGACTGCCACGAGGCTGCCGACCAGGCGCGCCAGCACGGCGGCGGCATAGCCGGTGGCGGCGCCGATCAGCAGCGCGCGGTCGCGCTCCTGCGGCCGCGCCTCGGTGAGCAGCCGCCCCAATGACATCGGCGAGTTGAGCTCGCGGCCGTTGCCGAGCGGCACCATCGCGTCGGCATAGGCCAGGGACATGCGCGAGGGCGGCACGAACCGTTCGCGCGGGACGGCGCTGACCGCCGCGAGGACGCGCGGGTCGTTGACCCCGGTCGTCCGCAACTGGCTCGCCACCATCGCCCGCCGCATCGCTTCGAAATTATGTTCGGTCATCCCGCAGCCCTATTCGCACAACTGTCTTAGCAATGCAACACACCAACGCTCAAACGGCTTTTATCGGCAAGACCTAAGGACGCCAAGTCCCTAGTCCGCCAAGGCAGCAAGAGCTGTGCCAAGCGTCGATCGCGCCGATACTTTCGGAAGGCGTCACCCCGCCGACCCAATAAGTGTACGCAAACGGACATCCTTGTGTGCGGAGGCGGACAGCAGCGAAGCGAGGTCGGGCGAAAGCCGAGGCAGGTTGACTTTCCGCCGCCAACCCGCACAAGGCCGCGCCGTGGCCCGATGGCGGAGTGGTTACGCAGAGGACTGCAAATCCTTGCACGCCGGTTCGATTCCGGCTCGGGCCTCCACGCACCTCGGACGGCGACCACCATCTGCCGGTATACCGATCGCCTCCCCAGCGGCACCAAATCCGTCGGCGTTTGCGTCATTGTGGGCAAGACAAGCCGCTTCGGCCGGCGAGCACCGCATCAACGGCGCTCATCGAGGGCAACTCCGCAAGCATGGTTTCGCCGGTACCCGGCGCGGCTGGAATGCCGTCGACCGGTGCTGAACTCGATTCGTTAATGGGACCCGGTGGTTACCGGGATGCCTTTATCTCACCACTCAGTTCATGTTGGGCTGAGCCGAAAAGGCTTTGTTGAGGAGTTCCCGAACAGCCGAGGGGGACGGTCGTGATTCCAAAGATTGATCAACAGCCGAGCAGAGCAACTATCCTGCCGCGTTTGCGGCTGACGGCGCAGGCGCTTCAGGAGTCAACGCGTTGTCTGCCCTTGTCCCCGGGTGTGCTGTCTCCGCCCGGACCGGCCAAGTCGCCTGCCGAGCTCGGCAAGTTTGCGCGTCAGCTTTACGAGCAGCGGCGGCTCCGCGATCGCTGCCTCTCGCAAAGCCTGTTCGGCGAACCCGCCTGGGACATCATGCTGGACCTCTTTGCGTGCGAGGCTGAAGGAAAGCAGATCAGCGTCAGCAGCTCATGCGCGGCTGCCGCGGTTCCCGCGACGACGGCGCTGCGCTACCTCGATACGATGATCAGGCTGGGTCTGATCGTGCGGTCGAAGGTCGCCCACGACCGCAGAATGACCCACGTCAAGCTCAGTCCTGCCACCCACAAGCAGATGACCGAGCTGCTGCAGCGCATGACCGCCAATTCGCCGAAGACCTGCTGAAGCCGATCAGCGACCGGCTGCGCGCTTGCGGCTCATCCGCCGGATCAGAGGACGAAGTCGATCGCGGCCAGCGTCGGCAAGGCGAGAAGCCGGATCACGAAGTCGCCGGCGCCGTCGCCATTGGTGTCGCCCGTAACGTAAATGTCGCCTTGCACCGAATCGTAACGGAGCTCGCCGGCCTTGCCCGAAAAGGCGGTCGTGCCGACGAAGCTGAAATTCTGGTCGCCGGCCTGGGTGAGATCGGCGTCCATCTGCCTCAGATAGATCCTGTCCCCTTCGCTGCGGCTGAAATCCGTGATCAGATCCGCCGCGAAACTTTCCGCACTGGCATCGCCGTTGCCGAAGATGAACTGGTCGCGACCCGCTCCGCCGGTCATCGTGTCCCGCTGGAGGCCGCCGCTCAGCGCGTCGTCGCCATCGCCGCCGAGCAGGATGTCGGCGCCCGCGCTGCCATAGAGTCCGTCATTGCCGATGCCGCCCTCGATGCGGTCGGCGCCGTCCTCCCCGTTGAGCCGGTCTGCGCCGGCATCGCCGAACAGCTCATCGTCGCCGAACCCGCCGTAGAAGATATCGGCGCCCGCCCCGCCGACCAGCCGGTCGGAACCGCTCAGGCCGCGCAACGCGTCGTCGCCCTCGCCGCCCTCGAGGACATTGTCGGCGCTCGTGCCGAACAGGCGATTGGCCCGGGTGTTGCCGGTGCCGTTGAGCGCGGTGCCGATCAGGCGCAGGTCCTCGACATTGTCGGCGAGGACATGATCCAGATAGGAATTGACCAGATCATGGCCCTGATTGGCCTTCTCCACCACCAGGTCGCCAACCTGCTGCACGAAATAGACATCGTCGCCGAAAGCGCCCTCCATCCGATCGGCCCCGCCGCCTCCGGAGAGCTGGTCGTTGCCCAGGCCGCCCGTCAGGATGTCATCGCCCGCCAGCCCGGACAGGATGTCATCGCCGCCGCCGCCGCCCAACCGGTTGTCGCCGACGCTCCCGATGATCAGGTCGGCGAAGACGGAACCGCCGACATTCTCGATCCCGACGAGCCGGTCGACGCCGGCCCCGCCGGTATTCTGCGATGCCGCGGTCGTGAGCCTGACGGTGACCCCGGCCAGCGCGCCGGCGTAGCGGGCATAGTCGTTCCCCGCCCCGCCGGACAGAAAGTCGTCGCCCTCGCCGCCTTCCAGGCTGTCGTCGCCGTCGCCGCCGCTGATCGCGTTGGCCAGGCTGTTGCCGACCAGCGTCTGGCCGCCCGCGAACGTGCCGGTCAAATTCTCGACCTGATCGATCAGGGTATAGGCGAGGAGCGACGTTTGGAGCTCATCGATGCCGCCATCGGCCAGCTCGACAATCGTGTCCCCCGCCTCGACCGCGGCATAAACGTCGTCGCCCGCGCCACCGGCCATGATGTCGGCGCCGCCGCCGCCGTCGAGGGAATCGTCGCCCGCACCGGCCTCGACTCGGTTGGCGATGCCGTTGCCGATCAGGACCTGGCCCAGGGCGGAGGTGCCGGTCAGCTGCTCGACATGATCGCCCAGGCTATAGACCGCAAGCGAGGTGCGGACCTCGTCCGTCCCTTCGTCCTGCAGTTCGGCAACGGCATCCCCTTCATCGTCCACAAAATAGGAATCGTTGCCGACACCCCCTCCCATCGCGTCCGCCCCGGCGCCCCCGTCCAGACGATCGTCGCCCGCGGCCCCGACGATGATGTCGCTGCCGGCCGCGCCGGTAACGGCGTTGTCGAGAGCATTGCCGGTGAGCGCCTGACCCGTTGCCGCGGTCCCGGTCAGATCCTCGAGGTGATCGCCTAAAGTGTAGGCAGCGAGCGCGGTGTGGACCGCGTCGGCGCCTTCATCTTCCGCCTCCTCCACTCGGTCGCCTAGGTCGTCCACCCTATAGGTGTCGTCGCCGAGGCCGCCCGCCATCGCGTCGGCGCCGTCGGCGCCGTCGAGCCGGTCGTCGCCGGCCCCGGCCGCAATCGTGTCGCTGCCCGCGCCTCCGGTGATCCTATTGCCGAGGCCGTTGCCGGTCAGCTCCTGCCCAGTGACCGCGGTCCCGGAGAGGTTCTCGACATGGTCCCCCAGCGTATAGGCGGCAAGCGAGGTCTGAACCTCGTCCGTGCCTTGATCCTCGGCTTCAATGACCGCGTCGCCGGCGTCGTCGACCCGGTAGCTGTCGTCGCCGAGCCCGCCCGTCATGGAGTCGGCGCCGATGCCGCCGTCGAGGCAGTCGTAGCCGATTCCTCCAGCGATAGCATTGGCGAGCCCGTTCCCGGTCAGCGCCTGACCGGCCGCCGCCGTGCCGGTCAGATTCTCGACCTGCTCGTGGAGCGTGTAGGCGGCAAGCGCAGTGTGAACCTGGTCGGTCCCTTCAAGTGCAACTTCGATGACCGAGTCGCCCAGATCGTCGATAAAGTAGCTGTCGTCGCCGATGCCGCCCGCCATCGCATCCCCGCCGGCGCCGCCGTCGAGCCGGTCGTCGCCCATGGCGCCCACGATGATGTCGCCGCCCGCCTCGCCGCTAATGGCATTGTCGAGACCGTTGCCGGTGAGCGCCTGACCCGCCGGCGCGGTGCCGGTGAGATTTTCGAGATGGTCGCCGAGGGTGTAGCTGGCGAGAGCGGTGCGGACCTCGTCGGTGCCCTGGTCCTCGGCCTCCACCGCCTGGTCGCCGGCCTCGTCGACCGCATAGCTGTCGTCGCCGAGGCCGCCGGTCATGGTGTCGGCGCCGGCGCCGCCGGCGAGGCTGTCGTCGCCCGAGCCTGCCGTGATGGTATTGGCGAGGCCGTTGCCGACCAGCGCCTGGCCGGCCGCCGACGTTCCCGTCAGCTGCTCGACATGGTCGCCGAGCGTATAAGCCGCCAGCGACGTCCGCACCGCGTCCGCGCCCTCATTCTCCGCCTCCGTGACGGCATCTCCATCGTCGTCCACGATATAAATGTCATCGCCGACGCCGCCGGCCATCGCGTCGGCGCCGGTGCCGCCGTCGAGATTGTCGTTGCCATCGTCGCCGTTGAGCTGGTCGGCGCCGGCGCCGCCGAAGATCTGGTCGTTGCCGAGGCCCCCGGACAGCGTGTCGTCGCCGCCGGGGATATAGCGCCTGAGGTGGGCGATGATGTCGGCATAAGCGGGGTCGCCGGCGATGTTGGTGATCTCGGACGGGTCGACGCCGTGGTCGTACAGCTCCTCGCTGCCGTCCCAATATTGGATGTAGCGATAGTCGTTCGAGCGGACCGAATAATTGCCGCTGTAATTGCTCACCGACGGATGGTCCCACGGCAGCGCCGGATTCTCGATCAGCGGAAGCAGCGAATTGCCCTGGACGTGCCCCGGCGGAGCGATGCCGATGATGTCGGTGACGGTCTTGTACACGTCGAGCAGGCTCACGCTGCTGTCGACCGTCGTGCCGCCCTCGACGCCCGGAATCGAGAAAGCGAGCGGCGCCCGCGTCCCCTGCTCCCATAAGGTGAATTTCGAGAAATGGAATTTCTCGGCGAGGTGGAAGCCGTGGTCGCTCCACAGCACGACCGCCGTATTGTTCGCATAGGCGCTCGCCTGGAGCGCCGCCATCGCCTTGCCGAACACCGCGTCGGCATACGACACCGCAGCGAGATAGGCCTGGACGGCGATCTTGATCTGGACCTCGTCGGTCGCAGGTGAGAGCCCGCGCAGCTCGTCGCGGGAGCGGATCCCGAAGCTGAAGTCGTTGGCGATCGACAGCCCGAGCTGGCCGAGATCGACGAGATCCTCGGGATCATGGGCGGGGAGCACGATCGAATCGAGCGGGTAGAGGTCGTAATATTCCTGCGGCACGTGATGCACCGCATGCGGGCGGAACTGGCCGAGCGCGAAGAAGAACGGGTCGTCATGGGCGCGGCCGAGGAACTCCTCCATATAGTCGAGGTTGCGGGCATCGGCGAAAGCCTCGTCGGGCACGTCCGGTGCCTGGGCGTCGAGGACTTCGGAAAGGCTGTCGTGGAACGTCGCCGGCTTCCAGTCGATGGCGCGCGACTGCGAGGAAAATTCGGTCCAGGCGCCGGGATCGCTGCGCTCGCCATTGTCGTGGAAGATCTTGCCGGTGAAGGCGGTGAGATAGCCGCTGTCCTTGAGGAAGGACGGCAGGCTCTGGAAAGCCGCGGCCGCTTCGGTGATCGCGTCCTCGTTCGAAGTGACCCCGCTTGTGTCCGCATCCACGCCGAGCAGCACGCTGGTGCGGGAGACGTTGCACAGCGGGGCCGTCGCATGGGCATTGGTGAACACCGTCGACTGCCCGAAGAACGCGTCGATATTGGGCGTGTGGGCGACCACCGGGGCGTTCGGAAACAGCGAGAAGACCGGGGCGAGATCGTCGATCGAGACGAACAGAACGTTGAGCGGCCCGTCCGCGCCTTCCAGATGCGCGCGACTGGCCACCGCATCGCTGCCTGGTGCAAGCCCCTCGGCCCCGACGGAATCGCCGCGTATCACGTCGTCGCCGTCGCCGCCGGTGACGGTGTCGGCGTCGCCGCCGCCGTTGATCAGGTCGTTGCCGGCGCCGCCTTCGACGACATCGTCGCCGCTCGCGCCGTACAAGGTGTCGGCATCGTCACCGCCGATCAGTCGGTCGCCGCCGCCGGCGCCGTGGAGCACGTCATCGCCGAGGCCGCCGGTCAGCGTGTCCGCGACGTCGGCGCCGAACATCTCGTTGTCGAGGTCGTTGCCGCGAAAATCGTAGCTCGCCCGGCCGCGCGGCGCCACCGACTCGACATTGTCCGGCAGGAAGTAGATGCCGGAGCTGCGGAAGTTAACATGGTCGTAGCCGCCGTCATCGGCTTCGACGACCCTGTCCTCGCGCCCGGCCTCATAGACGTCGTTGCCGCCCAAACCCGTGAAGGTGTCGGCGGCGCCAATGCCGTCGAAATGCTCGTCGCCTTCGGAGCCGGTCAGGGAATCGATGCCGACCGTTCCGAAGACGAGCTGCCCCGGCTCAGCGGCGGTCAGCGTAATCCCGGCGACGTTGCTGACGGCAAGATCGCCGCTGTCGAACCGCAACAGCTCGGCCTGGTGAAGCTGCTTGACCTCGCCCGACAAAGTGGAGACGGCGATCACCGCATCGGCGGTCGCTTCGAGCGTCCAGTCGGACCGATTGCCAGCCAATATGACGGTGTCGCGGCCCTCGCCGGCATAGACGACGTCATTGCCCGCGCCCGGCGTCAGGACGTCGTCGCCGTCGCCGCCCCCGATCAGATCGTCGCCGCCCAGCCCCTGGATCGTGTCGTTGCCGTTATAGCCTTCGAGCATGTCGCCGGCCTCGCTGCCCGACAGGGCATCGGCTCCGGCCAATATCCGCGGCAGGCCCATGCCGCTTTCGAGGAACGAGAAGAAATGGTCGGCGCGGGACGAAAGGCCTTCGATCCGGAACAGCTCGGTGCCGAGCTCGTCGCTGATCGTGAGGACGTTGGCGCGGCCACGCAGGCTGAAAGCGCCGTTTTCGAACAAACGGGTGCCGGATACCGTGACGAACAGGCCGGAGCGCGAGCGGAAGACGACCTGCGCGGCCTCCCGCACCAGATACTCGTCGACCACGACATGGTTGGCCTGGAGGTAGTCGAAGTCGGCAATGTGCCGGATCGCAATCAAGATATCCCCCTCCGCCGGAATACCCCGGCCGGCGCTCTGCGCGGGGTTCGGGAGCTGATTTCGGGACCTCCGTTACGTTTTTTCCGAAGGAAACGCAAACGCTTAAATGATTTCCCAGAGCCTGGACGGGCGCCTCGAAGGCCCCGGCATCTACGCCAACAGCCGACCCCCTTATCATGATCGGCCGTGCCGCGACACTCCGCGCTGCCCGACCGGCCCCGCCGGCGGCTCAGTGATAGCCGATGAAGTCGAGATTGGTGATGCCGACGCCCTCGCCCAGCCGCGCGAACAGAATGGCTGGCGCATCGCCGGTACCGTCCGGATCGTAGCGAAGATTGCCGGTCGTCTCGTCGAACAGGATCCGGTCCTGCGCATCGGCGGCGGCCGAGCCGCGATGAAAGGCATCGGCCGCCAGCCGTCCATCGGCCGCGATGGCCGAGAAGATCGAGCGGTCGAGGTAGATCGTGTCGTCTTCGCGCACGAAATCGGGCAGGGCGTCGACGTTGGCGAGCCGATCCAGCGCGCTGTCGAAATAGAAGGAATCGGCGCCCTCCCCGCCCAGCAGCCGATCATTGCCGGCGCGGCCGAACACATGGTCCGCGCCGGCCCGCCCGTCGATATCGTTGCCGCCGATATTGCCTATCATGAGGTTGGCAGCCGCGTTGCCGGTGGCGTCGATCGCCCGGCGGCCGAGCAGCTCGACATTCTCCAGCTCGGCGCGCAGGACGCAGCTGACCGTGCTCGACACCTGATCGATGCCGCCGCCGGCGCGCTCGATGGCAAGGTCGCCTCCATGGTCGATCATGTAAAGATCGTCGCCCGCCCCGCCCGCCATCCGGTCGGCGCCGGCGCGGCCGTCGAGCCGGTTCGCAGCCGCGTTGCCGGTAATCTGGTTGGCGAGCGCGTTGCCGGTCCCGTGGACGGGATCGGTTCCGGTCAGCTGCAGCTGCTCGACCTCGGCACCGAGCCGGAAGCTGACCAGGCTCTGCACCTTGTCCACCCCGCCCGCTTCCCGCTCCGAGGCGCGGTCGCCGCTCTGGTCGATCCGGTAGACGTCGTTACCGTTGCCGCCGGCCATGCGGTCGGCGCCGGCGGCGCCGTCCAGCAAATTGGCGGCGGCGTTGCCGATGATGATGTTGGCGAGGCCGTTGCCGACGCCGGAGATTGCGGCGCTGCCGGCGAGCGTCAGATTCTCGAGGTTGGCGCCGAGCCTGCAACTGATGAAGCTGCGGACGAGATCGGTGCCGCCATCCGCCGCCTCGACCACCTCGTCGCGGGCAAGGTCGATCACGTAGCAATCGTCACCCGATCCGCCGGCCAATAGGTCCGCGCCCGCGCCGCCGTCGAGCAGGTTGGCGGCGTCGTTGCCGGTGAGCGTGTCGGCGCCGGATCCCCCGAGCGCATTCTCTATCAGCGAGCGCGGATCGCCCTGATACAGCAAGGCATTGGCGATGTTGCCGCGCGCATAGTGGCCATCGCCGAGGTGAACGAGCTGGACGTCCGACGCCTTGCTCCACGCGCCGGGCCGCAGGTCGACCGTCACTCCGGCCGCGTAGCCGGAAAAATCGTAAGTGTCGGTTCCGCCGCCGTCCCAAACCGTCCGGAAGATGCGGTTGGAGCGAGGCTTGCCTTCGCCCTCGCCATTGACGAACAGCTCGCCGGTGGCCGGATCCCAGCGGTAGACCGTGTCCACCGGCACCGCGTCGAACCGCGCCCCATACATATGCTGGAGCGCCCCGATGTCGTACATCATCAGGCTTTGGGCGTAGCCGAATTTCTCGTTGGCATATTCGCCGAGCTCGCCGCCCGCATGGGAACGGTAGCTCATCACCGAAAACTCCATCATGTCGTGCGCGTCGCTCACCGCGCCGAACTTGTGGGTCTCGTGCGGATGCTTGAGGCCGACCGCATGGCCGATCTCGTGAATGAAGGCGTGATAGGCGTAGCTGCCGAGCAGCGGCTCGTCGAAGGTGCCCGAGGTGTTGTTGTACCAGGTATCGCCGGCATGCGAATCGCCGGCCGGGGTATAGGCATGCGCCGATTCGGTGTCGTCGGTCATGCCGAAGCGAAGGTCGCCGGCGCCGCCGCTCACCTCGGAGAAGTCAAGATTCGCGACGGACGAGTAAGACAGCAGGATGTCGCGCACCGTGGTTCGCTGGTCATCGTTGAGCGACTGGAACAGGACGTAGGGCTCGGTCCCCGACGCGTAGCCCTGATATTGCGAGCCGCTCGTCGGAAAGCTGAAGGTCAGCTGCGGCGAGGCCCACCGATACGGCTCGAGCATGCCGTCGACATCCCGATCGCCCGATCCGACATTGGCCGCGACTGCCGGCATCCTTCACTCCCCGCCTGATTCTCCGGCACCGCCGCACGGTGCCGGGATCGCCCTTCCTAGCAGCGGATCGATGGCCGCCACCTGAATAACCCGCTGAGACTGCGGCTATTCTGCGGGCGGCCGAGCCCGCAAGGAAAGCAATCAGCCATAACCGACGAAATCGGCGGCGCCCAGCGCGGTGCCCGGTTCCAGCCGCGCGAACAGGGCAGCCGCGGCGGCGCCGTTTCCGTCGGGATCGTAGAACAAATTGCCGGTGGCCGCATCGAACAGGATGCGGTCCGCGGCTTCGTCGGCAAAGGCTCCGCGGTGGAAGGCGTCGGCGACCAGCCGGCCCTCGCCGATCGCAGCGAAGACCGAACGATCGAGATAGATGCCGTCATCGACCCGCGAGAAATCGAGGATCTCATCGACGTTTGTGACCCGGTTGAGGCGAGTTTCGAAATAGAAGCCGTCCGCCCCTTCGCCGCCCGTCATCCGATCGCTGCCGGCGCCGCCGTGCAGCCTGTCCGCTCCCGCCCGCCCATCGATGACGTTGGCTGCCGCAGTGCCGACGATGAGATTGGCGCCGGCATTGCCGGTGCCCCGAACCGCGCCGGCACCTTCCAGGGTAAGCACCTCCGCCTCCGGCCGCAGCACGTAGCTCACCCAAGCCAGCACGGTGTCGCTGCCGCCCGCGCTCGTCTCGATGACGCGATCTGCCCGGTCATCGACCTTGTAGACGTCGTCCCCCGCGCCGCCGCTCATCGTGTCGGCGCCTTCGCGGCCATCGATCAGATTGGCGGCGGCATTGCCCGTGATGCGGTTGGCGCCGGAATTGCCGGTTCCGCTGAGGGGACTGGTGCCGGCGAGGGTGAGATGCTCGATCTCCGCAGCCAATTCAAAGCTGATCGAGCACAGGACGGTGTCCTCGCCCTCGGCCGCCAGTTCGATTATCTGGTCGCCGACATTGTCGACGCAATACGTGTCGTCTCCGGGCCCGCCCGCCATAACGTCCTCGCGGGCGCCGCCGTCCAGCACATTGGCGGCCGAATTGCCGATCAGCGTATCCGGGTAGCGCGACCCGGTGCCGTTGATCGGCTTGGAGCCGAGCAGCTCGAGCGTCTCGAAATGATTGGGAAGTCTCGCGGTGACCGTGCTCCGCACGATCTGAAAGGCGTCGAAATCCCGCGTGTGCGGCACGATCCGATCACCTATGTGGTCGAGATAGAAGATATCGTCCCCGCCCTCGCTGTGAAGCACGTCGGCACCTTCACCGCCGTCGAGGATATTGGCGGCGGCGTTACCGTGGATAACATTGGCGAACTCGTTCCCCATACCGTTGATGGGAGCGTCGCCGGTGAGCGTGAGCTCGGCGACGTAGGGCGGCAGCGCGTAGCTTACCGAGCTCAGCACCGCATTGCTCCAGCCTTCGGCCTGCTCGATCACCAGGTCGAGCGGATCATCGACCACATACCGGTCCACCCCCGGGCCGCCGATCATCGTATCGGCTCCCAATCCGCCATCGATCGTATCGCTGCCGGCACCACCTTCCAGGCGGTTGTCGCCGTCGTTTCCAATCAGGATGTCGCGATTGGATCCGCCGATCGCATTTTCGATCAGGGACCGCTGATCGTCCCGATAAAGAAGCGCGTTGGCAATGTTGCCACGCGCATAGAGGTTATCGTTGAGCATGGCGCGCTGAGCGAGCAAGGTGGTCGACCACTCGCCAGGGCGCAGGTCGATATCGAGCGATCTCGTATAGGCCGAGAAATCATAGGTGTCGTTGCCGCCGCCGTCCCAGACGGTCAGGAATATGCGGTTGGCTCCGGGCTCTCCCTGGCCGACCCCGTTGATCGACATTTCGCCGCTGTCGGGGCTCCAGCTGTAATGCGTGTCGACCGGCTCCACGTCGAACCGGGCGCCATACAGGTGCTGGAGGGCCGCGATGTCGTACATCATCAAGCTCTGGGCGAAGCCGAACTCCTCGTTGGCGAAGCCGCCTTCGAGCGTCTGCCCCTGATAGGAGCGGTAGCTCATCACCGAGAATTGCATCTGGTCGTAGGTCGCCGACGTCCTGCCGAACGTGTGGGATTCGTGCGGATGCTTCAGCCCCACCGCATGACCGATTTCGTGCAGGAAGCCATGGTATCCGTAGTCGCCGCGGACCGGATCGTTGAACCAGCCGAAGCTGTTGTTGTACCAGCTGTCGCCCGCCATCGGGTGCGGGCCCGGGGTGTAGGCATGCGCCGCCTCGGTCGCATCGGTCGAGCCGAACCGCAGGTCGCCGGCGCCGCCGGACACGCGGGTGAAAGTGATGTTCGCCACGGCCGAGTAGGACAGCAGGATCTGGCGCACGGCCGCCTGCTGGTTGGCTGTCAGCGCCTCGAAATTGTCGAACGGCTCCTCGCCGACCCGGTAGCCGTCATATTGCGAGCCGGCCGTCGGGAAGCTGTAAGTCAGCGATCCGCTCGACCACCGGTACAGCTCGAGCAGGCCGTCAATGTCCTGGTCGCCCGACCGAACATTCCGCGTCACAGCCGCCATAGACCCTCCCCACCCGCGCAACCTACCCTCGCCCCGAGCGGGCGGGAAGGCAGGCGTCCTGATTGCGCGAAGACCCGCCTATACACCAATAAGAAGCTGAAAAATAGAGGCTTTTTCAGACGCCCCCGGCGCGTGCGCCGGGGGCGACGAACCCGCGATTTATCCGTAGGCGATGAAATCGGTGTTGGCGAGGTCGGTACCCGGATCGACCTTCGCGAACAGCACCGCGGCGCCGCCGCCGCTGCCGTCGGCGTCGTAGAAGAGCCGGCCGGTATCCTCATCGTAGATGATTCGGTCCTGCGCGTCGGCGGCCGAGCTGCCGGTGTGGAACGCGTCCTCGTCGAGCGTGCCCGGCTCGATCTCGCTGAACACGTCGCGGGAAAGCATGATGCGGTCGTTGCCGTCGCCGAAATCGTCGATCCGGTCGACGTTGGTGGCGGCGCTCAGCTCCGAATTGAAGTAGAAGCGATCGGCGCCGCTGCCGCCGTCGAGCCGATCGTCGCCGGGACCGCCGAACAGCCGGTCGTTGCCGCCGCCGCCGCGCAGCCAATCGTCGCCGGCACCGCCGGAGAGGGTGTTGGCCGCCGCATTGCCGTCGATCCAATTGTCGAGGCCGTTGCCGCGGCCGTTGATCGCGGCGGCGCCGGTCAGCTCGAGATCCTCGACGTTCGAGCCGAGGGTGAAGCTGACCGAGCTTTCGACCTTGTCGATGCCGCCGTTGGCGTTGGTCTCGACCGCCCGGTCGCCGGCATGGTCGACGATGTAGAGATCGTCGCCGAGGCCGCCGTTCATGCGGTCGGCACCGGCGCCGCCGTCGAGCTGGTCGTCGCCGTCGCGCCCGAACAGGACGTCGTCGCCGTCACCGCCGCCGATGAAATTGTCGAGCGAATTGCCGTAGCCGGTGAACGAGCCCTCGCCGTCGAAGATCAGCTCCTCGATGTTCGCCGCGAGCGAATAGGTGCCGAGCGTGGTGAACACATAATCATAGCCTTCGCCGTCGAGCTCGATGGCGCGGTCGCCGGCATTATCGATATAATAAGCGTCGTTGCCATGCTCGCCGAACAAGGTGTCGGCGCCGGCGCCGCCGTCGAGCGTGTCGTCGCCGAAATAGCCATGGATGAAATTGTCCAGGCCGTTGCCGATGCCGTGGAAGTTGCCGGCGCCGACGGCCACCAGATCCTCGACATTGGCGTCGAGCCGGTAGCTGCCGAGATAGGTGTAGACCACGTCGAACGCGCCCTCGTCGGCAAGCTCGACCACCTCGTCGTTGACCGAATCGACCACGTAGAGATCGCTGCCGGTCCCGCCCCTCATCTCGTCCGAGCCGCTGCCGCCGTCGAGCTCGTCATGGCCCGACCCGCCGATCAGCAGATCGTCCCCCTCATAGCCCCACAGACGGTCGTCGCCCCCCCTGCCGTCGATGGTGTCGTCATTGCGGGTGCCGTCGATATCCTCGGAAAAGCGGGTGCCTGTGATCGTAGCCATTGGGGAGACTCCTACTGTGCGATCGAACGATCATGCCTGGGGCCGCGAGTCTGGAGCTCGCGGCGGGATTCCGCTTATCGCTCCGGACGAGTTTAACGCGACATTAAGCAGGTTGCTCCGCCGCGGTCGGAACGGCATAAAATTCAGGCATTTGATCGCCGATGCACTGGCATCGGGCGGGCGCATCGCTGAACAGGCGGCCCGGACCAGGGCCAGCGAGGGGGCCCCGAGCCAATGCACAAGTGGCTGCTGCGCGGCGCAGCTTCGCTTTCATCCCGACCGGATAACGGGCGTAAGGATGGCAGCGCTCCCTAGCGCCAGGTTTCTCGGCTGGGGAAAAGGCGCGGCGGCGGGGGGTTGCCGCCGCGCCGGCCGCCTACTCGGCGGCGATCGCCATCGGCTCCTGGAAGGGCTGCTGAGCGCCCTCCTGAAGCAGATGGAACACGTCGGGATAACCGTAATCGACCAGGCCGCGGCGCTGGTAGCTCGGCCCCGGGCCAGGCTGCTGCGGCGGCGGCGCCACCGGCTGGATGGTGCGCACGCTCGGCACCGGCTTTTCGACGACGCTGTCCTTGAACAGCTCGCCGACATAGGAACCGTCGAGCCGGTGGACATGGGTGCCGAAGATCCGGCCGAGCGGCGTCCCGTCGAGGTCGTGGATGAAATTGCTGAAACGAAAACCGACGGGAATCCCGTCGGTCTGGTAAATATACATCGCCATGTTCGCCCCTCACTCACTCCGTCAACCGGAACCGTGGTCGACGCCCGCCCTTGAATGCGAATTTGGTAGCTGAAGCCCGGGTGAACGCCAATGGCGTCGACTCGACCTATCCACAGGCGCGAGCCGAGCCGCATCATATCGTCGCCGAACCGTTCGCTCAGCGGCGTTGCAGCCGCACCAGAGCCTCGTCGAGAGCCGAAAGGAAGCGCGATCGATCCGCCCTCGCGAACGGTGCCGGTCCGCCTGTGGCGTCGCCAATGCCGGCGCGAAGGTCGGCCATGATCGCGCGGGTGGCGACCGCGGCGCCGATCGAGCCGGCGGTGAACGGCTTGCCGTTGGGCGCGATCACTGCCGCCCCGGCCTTAAGACACCGGTCGGCGAGCAGGATGTCGCCGGTCACCACCACCGACCCCGCCGAGGCCCGCTCCGCGATCCAGTCGTCGGCCGCGTCGAAGCCTGCGCCCACCACCGCCCGCTCGATCAGCGGATGGTCGGGCACCCGGAACGGGCTGTTGCTGACGATCGTCACCGGCACCTGATGGCGAAACGCCACCTTGTACACCTCCTCCTTGACCGGGCAGGCGTCGGCGTCGACGAGGATCCGGACGCTCATCGGGGCCGGTGGGTCCTTGCCTTGTAAGGCTTGGCCTTGTGCCGCGGCGGCGCGCTGCGGCGGTTATGCTTGGCCTGCTGGCGCGGCGTCCCGTGGACCGGCTCGATATGGACGCCGCCTTCGCCGTCGGGCTCGCCGCCGGCGGTGCGCTGCAGGGCGGCCGCGAAGCGGCTCGCCGCCGCCCGTGGAATCTCGAACAGGGTCTCGCCTGCGGCGATCCGGATCGCGCCGATCTCGTTCTTGGTGATATGGCCGCGGCGGCACAGCAACGGCAGGATCCAGCGCGGGTCGGCATTGTGCCGCCGGCCGATGTCCATCCTGAACCACACGGTATCCTCGAAGCCGGGGCGAGGACCCTCGGAGGGCGACCTGTGCTGACCGGCGCCGGAATCGACCATCTCCTCGTGCGACGGCATGCGCGCGCGATGGACCCGCACCAATGCAGCGGCGATCTCTTCGGGGCTCCTTTGTTCGAGCAGGCGCTTGGCGAGCTCGCGATCCTCCTCATCGACCTCAACCGGCTCGAGCAGAGCGGCGAGCAGCCGCTTGTGGTCGCTGCGGCGAATGTCCTCCGGGGTCGGCGGCTTGATCCATTCGGCCTCGATGCCGGCGCCGCGAAGCACCGCTTCGACCCGCTTGCGGCGCGGATAGGGCACGACCAGCACCGCAATGCCCTTCCTGCCCGCGCGGCCGGTCCGGCCCGAGCGGTGCTGCAGGGTCTCGGCGTCGCGCGGCAGCTCGACATGGACGACCAGCGAAAGGTTCGGCAGGTCGATGCCGCGCGCGGCGACGTCGGTCGCGACAAGCACGCGGGCGCGGCCGTCGCGCAATGCCTGCAGGGCCTGGTTGCGCTCGCTTTGGCTGTGCTCGCCGGACAAGGCGACGACGTTGAAGCCGCGCTCGGTCAGGCTCGCATGAAGGCGCCGCACATTGTCGCGGGTCGCGCAGAACAGCAAAGCCGATTCAGCCTCGTGCAGGCGGAGCAGGTTGACGACCGCATTCTCGATATCGGCGGGCGCCACCGCCATCGCCTGATAGCCGATGTCGCCATGGCCACGCTCTTCGCCGATCGTCGAGATGCGCAGCGCATCTTGCTGGTAGCGCCTGGCGAGCGCCAGGATCGGCTTGGGGATGGTGGCCGAGAACAGCATCGTCCGGCGCTGCGCCGGCGTGGCGTCGAGTATTTCCTCCAGATCCTCGCGGAAGCCCATGTCGAGCATCTCGTCCGCCTCGTCGAGAATCGCGACGCGGAGGCCGGACAGGTCGAGCGCGCCGCGTTCGAGATGGTCGCGCAGCCGCCCCGGAGTGCCGACGACGATATGCGCTCCTTGGGCGAGGCTGCGCCGCTCCTTGGACGCGTCCATGCCGCCGACGCAGGTCGCGACCCGCGCTCCCGCCTGCGCATACAGCCAGCCCAGCTCCCGGCCGACTTGCAGCGCCAGCTCACGGGTCGGCGCGATCACCAGCGCCATCGGCTCGCGCACGAAGGGGATTTGCCCGTTCGGCCCGATCAGCTGCGGCGCCATTGCCAAACCGAAGGCGACGGTCTTGCCGGAGCCGGTCTGGGCGGAGACGATCAGGTCGCGGCCCGTCGCGCCTTCGGCAAGCACGGCGGCCTGGACCGGGGTAGGCACGGCATAGCCGCGCGCGGCCAGCGCTTCCCGAAGGAGCGGCGGAAGATCTTCGAATGTCATGTGCCGTGGAGATGGGCGCCCACCGTGGTGGCCGCAAGGGCGGGCCACTCTTGCCGAGCCGAACGCGCCCGCCTACCGCTCCTCACATGCATTCCTCGATCCGCACCGGGACGCTGGGGGCGCTTTTTCCCTTCCTTCTGCTTCTGGGGGCCTGTGCATCCTACCCGCGGCAGGCGAGCCCGGAGGCGGTCCGCTGGCGCGCGCAGGCGAGCCCGGAGGCGGTCCGCTGGCGCGCGCAGGCGAGTTCGGAAGCGGTCCGCTGGCGCGCGCAGGCGGAGCGCGTCACCATCACCCGCGACGTTTGGGGGATTGCCCATGTCAGGGGGCGGAGCGATGCGGACGCCGTGTTCGGGATGATCTACGCCCAGGCCGAAGACGATTTCAACCGGATCGAGGCCAATTATCTGACCGCGCTCGGCCGGACCGCGGAAGCCGACGGCGAGGCGGCGATCTGGCAGGATCTGCGCGCCAGGCTGTACATGGACCCTGCCGACCTCGCGGCGCGCTACGCCGCCAGCCCGGAATGGCTGAAGCGGCTGATGGACGCGTGGGCGGACGGACTCAATTTCTACCTCGCCACCCATCCGGACGTGCGGCCGCGGGTGATAAGGCGGTTCGAGCCGTGGATGGCGCTGTCCTTCACCGAAGGCAGCATCGGCGGCGACATCGAGCGGATCGACCTGGCCGCGCTCGAGGCGTTTTACTCGAAGCGCGGGCGGGCGCTCGCCGATGCCGCCCCGCCGGACCGGGAGCCTCGCGGCTCCAACGGCTTTGCGATCGCGCCGGCGAACAGCGCGAGCGGCAAGGCCCTGCTGCTGATCAACCCGCACACCAGCTTCTTCTTCCGCTCGGAGCTGCAAATGACCAGCGGAGAAGGCCTCAACGCCTATGGCGCGTCGACCTGGGGCCAGTTCTTCATCTACCAGGGCTTCAACGACCGCGCCGGCTGGATGCACACGTCGAGCGGGGTCGACGTGGTCGACGAGTTCCGCGAGACCGTCGTGCAACGAAACAACCAGCTCTTCTACCGGTACGGCAACGAGGAGCGTCCCGTCGCCGTCTCGACGGTGAAAGTGCCCTACCGCGCCGCCAACGGAACGAAGGCGGCGCGCGCGTTCGAGGTGTACCGCACCCATCACGGGCCGATCGTCCGGGAAGAAGGCGGCAAATGGGTCGCCTTCGCGATGATGCACCGGCCGGTCGAGGCGCTCAGCCAATCCTTTCTTCGGACCAAGGCCCGCGACCTCGGCTCCTACCTGCAGGTGATGGAGCTGAAGGCGAACTCCTCGAACAACACCATCTACGCCGACGCCGACGGCACCATCGCCTATCTCCACCCTCAATTCATCCCGCTCCGCGACGACCGCTTCGACTATACCAAGCCGGTCGACGGCAGCGACCCGCGCACCGACTGGCGCGGCCTCCACCGGCTCGACCAGGCGCCGTTCCTGCGCAACCCGCCCAACGGCTGGATCCAGAACACCAACAATTGGCCCTATTCGGCGGCGGGACCGCACAGCCCGAAGCCCGGCGACTTCCCGCGCTACATGGACACGTTCGGCGAGAATGCGCGCGGGCTTCATGCCATCCGAGTGCTCGAAGGGCGCAAGGGCTTCACGCTCGAGACGCTCCGCGCCGCCGCCTATGACAGCTGGCAGCCGGCCTTCGCGCGGCTCGTCCCCGGCCTCGTCGCCGCCTGGGACCGCCTCCGCAGCTCCGATCCGCTCAAGGGGCAGTTGCGTGCGCCCGTGGAGCTGCTGCGCGCATGGGACCATCGCTGGGGCGTCGGCTCGGTCCCGACCTCGCTGGCCGTCTTCTGGGGCGACGCCATGATCGAGGGTCTTCCGGCCGAGCAGCGCTCCGACCGCAACCGGCTCCCGGACCGGCTCGATCGCCTCGGCGACGGGCCCAAGCTGCGCGCCCTCGCGGCAGCGACCGAACGGCTGACCCGCGAGTTCGGAAGCTGGCGTACCCCGTGGGGCGAGGTCAATCGCTTCCAGCGCCTCACCAGCGACATCGTCCCGCGCTTCAGCGACGAGGCCGCCAGCATTCCAGTCGGCTTCACCTCGGGCGCCTGGGGTTCGCTCGCCTCGTTCGGCGCGCGACCCTATCCCGGCACACGGCGCTGGTACGGCACCAGCGGCAACAGCTTCGTCGCGGTCGTCGAATTCGGCGAGCGGGTCAGCGCCCGCGCCGTCACCGCCGGCGGCGAGAGCGGCCACCCGCGCTCGCCCCACTTCAACGACCAGGCCGAACGCTACGCAACCGGCAATCTGCGCGAAGTCTATTTCTATCCCGACCAGCTACGCGGGCATACGGAACGGATCTATCGGCCCGGAGACTGAAGTCACCCCCGCGAAGGCTGGGGTCTCAGCGGCCAAAAAGGCGGAGCTTTGCCGACCTGAGCCCCCGGGCCTTCACCCGGGTGACGGTTTCGTCACAGCGCCTGACCGGCCGCCCAACCGCTCGCCCACGCCCATTGGAAATTGTAGCCGCCGAGCCAGCCGGTGACGTCGACGCCTTCGCCGATCGCGTAAAGGCCCGGAACCTTCTTCGCCGCCATCGTCTGCGAGGAGAGCTCGGCGGTGCTGATGCCGCCGGCGGTGACCTCGGCCTTGGCGAATCCCTCGGTGCCGTTGGGGGTGAAGCGCCAGTCGGCCAGCCGCCGCTCCGCCTCGCCGAGCTTGCGGTCGGGCAGGTTGGCGAGCTCGCCCCACAAGCCGATCCGCTTCGCCAGCGCCGCCGCCAGCCGACCGGGCAGCTTCTCGCCGAGCAGGGTATGGAAGTGGGTCCGCGGCCGCGCCCGCTTGGCGGCCAGTGCCCAACCCGGCTCCTCGGCGGGCAGGAAGTCGATGCCGACCTCCTCGCCATGCCGCCAATATGACGAGATTTGCAGGGCGGCGGGGCCGGACAGGCCCTCGTGCGTGAACAGGGCCGCCTCCCGGAATTCGGCCTTGCCGGCGCGGGCGATCACGTCGGCGGCAACTCCCGACAAGCTGTGGAACAAGGCCTCCTCGCCACCCAGCGTCAGCGGCACCAGCCCCGGGCGCGGCTCCACCAGCCCCAGGCCGAACTGGCGCGCCAGCTCATAAGCGAAACCGGTCGCGCCCATCTTCGGGATCGAAGGTCCGCCGGTTGCGATCACCAGCGCCGGCGCTTCCGCGAACTCCCCGCCGTAGCCGACCCGGAAGCGGCCGTCGGCATGGCCAACCTCGGTGACGCCCTTGCCGAGCGAGATGCGGACCGCGCCCTTCGCGCATTCCTCCATCAGCATGTGGACGATCTGGCGCGCCGGGCCGTCGCAGAAGAGCTGACCGAGGGTCTTTTCGTGCCAGGCGATGCCGTGGCGGTCGACCAGGTCGATGAAGTCCTGCGCCGTGTAGCGCCGCAGCGCCGACTTCATGAAGTGCGGATTGGCCGACAAATAGCGGTCGGGCGCGGTGTGGATGTTGGTGAAATTGCAGCGGCCGCCGCCGGAGATGAGGATCTTCTTGCCCGGCTGGTCGGCATGATCGATCAGCAGCACCCGCCGCCCGCGCTGTCCGGCGACCGCGGCGCACATCAGCCCGGCCCCGCCCGCGCCGAGGATGATGGCGTCGTAAGGGGTCATGATCCTCGCCGGTACGGGGAGGGGGACCGCGACGCGGAGCGGCGGGGTGGAGGGGGCCGGGCGCCGGCGTCCCGCTCAAGGCCCCCTCCACCATGCTGCGCATGGTCCCCCTCCCCGTGCCGGGGAGGAGCGATCACGCCCGTTCCTTGGTGGCCGTGAAGCGGATGCTGGGGTTGCGGCGTTCGTGGAAGCTCAATTCCCACAGATCCTTTGCCAGGAACACCGGGGCGCCGCCCGCGCTTTCCGGCGACCGCGGCGCACATCAGCCCGGCCCCGCCCGCGCCGAGGATGATGGCGTCGTAAGGGGTCATGATCCTCGCCGGTACGGGGAGGGGGACCGCGATGCGGAGCGGCGGGGTGGAGGGGGCCCGGCGCCCGCGTCCCGCTCAGGGCCCCCTCCACCATGCTGCGCATGGTCCCCCTCCCCGTGCCGGGGAGGAGCGATCACGCCCGTTCCTTGGTCGCGGTGAAGCGGACCCCGGGATTCCGGCTCACATGGAAATTGAGCTCCCACAGATCCTTCGCCAGGAAAACCGGGGCGCCGTCGCGATCGACGGCGACGGCGCCCTTGTGGGTGTCGACGAACGCTTTGAGGTCCGCCGGACTCTCGGCGGCGATCCAGCGCGCCGTCTCCCAGGGCGAAGACTCAATCCGGGCGTCAACCTTATATTCGGCCTCAAGCCGCGAGATCAGCACGTCGAGCTGGAGCTGGCCGACCACGCCCACGATCCAGTTGGCGCCGATCGCCGGGTAGAAGACCTGCGTCACCCCCTCCTCCGCCATGTCGTCGAGCGCCTTGCGGAGCTGCTTGGCCTTGGTCGGGTCGGCCAACACCACCCGGCGCAATATCTCCGGCGCGAAATTCGGCAGCCCGGTGAACCGGATCGCCTCGTCCTCGGTCAGCGTGTCGCCGACCCTGAGCGTGCCGTGATTGGGAATGCCGATAATGTCGCCGGGAAAAGCCTCGTCGGCAAGCTCGCGATTTTGGGCGAAGAACAGGATCGGGCTGTGCACGGCGATCGACTTGCCGGTCGAGGGCTGCAGCAATTTCATGCCGCGCCGAAAGCGTCCCGAGCAGAGCCGCATGAACGCGACCCGGTCGCGGTGCTGGGGGTTCATGTTGGCCTGGACCTTGAAGATGAAGCCCGTGACGGCGGCGAGATCGGGGTCGACCAGCCCGGCGGCGGCCGGCTGCGGCAGCGGCGAAGGCGCATGCTCGGCCAGTGCCGAGATCAGCTCGGCGACGCCGAACTCCTTCAGCGCCGACCCGAAATAGACCGGCGTGAGGTCGCCGCTCAGATAAGCGTCCGAGTCGAAGGCGGAGTAGGCGGCGAGCGCCAGCGCCGCCTCCTCGCGCAGGTGGGCGAGGCCGGCGGCGGAAAGGATGTCTTCCAGTTTGGGATCCTCGAGGCCGGAGACTGCCACCGTCTCCCCCTCGAAATGGCCGCCATTGTGCCGGGCGGGGAGATGAAGCCGGTGCTGCGCGAAGTCGTAGACGCCCTCGAAGGTGCCGCCCATGCCCACCGGCCAGCTCATCGGGGCGACGTCGAGCGCGAGCAGGTCGGCAATCTCGTCGAGCAGCTCGAACGGCGCCTTGCCCTCGCGGTCGATCTTGTTGACGAAGGTGATGATCGGCACGTTCCTCAGCCGGCAGACCTCGAACAATTTGCGGGTCTGGGCCTCGATGCCGCGGGCGGCGTCGATCACCATGACCGCCGAATCCACCGCCGTCAGCGTCCGGTAGGTGTCCTCGTAGAAATCCTCGTGCCCCGGCGTGTCGAGCAGGTTGAAGGTGACGCCTCGATGTTCGAAGGTCATTACCGAGCTGGTCACCGAGATGCCGCGCTGCTGCTCGATCTTCATCCAGTCCGAGCGGGCGCGGCGGTTTGCTCCGCGCGCCTTGACCTCACCGGCAAGGTGGATCGCGCCGCCGAACAGCAGCAATTTCTCGGTCAAGGTGGTCTTGCCTGCGTCGGGATGCGAGATGATGGCAAAGGTGCGCCGGTCGGGTCGCCCGGTCGGTCGGTTCAGCATGTCAGGGGTCCGGAGATGAGGCGTCGGCCGCGCCCATAGCAGCGGCAGCACGGGATGGCGAGCGCGCGGTCGCGGCGCGGCGCCGGCCAGCCTTCGCCAGCACCTCCCGATGCGCGCACATTACCGCAGCTGCTGCCTTTTCCGAGGCGGCCCGGCGCGGCGCCACATTCTCGGTCCAATCGATCACATCCTCGCCACAATTGGCCTGTCTTGGCCGCCCCGCCTTCGTTTCCGGGGGCATAAAAGAGGAAGAAGTTCATGAAGTTTCATCTCGTCGCCGCCGTACTGGCGACCTCCGCTTTCGCCGCTCCGGCCTTTGCCGCTCCGACCTCCGGCGCCCGCGTCGAAGCCGTGCTCGGCTACGACAATGTCAGCACCGACATCGAGGATTTCGATGACGAGGGCACCGGCGGCATCCTCTACGGCCTCGGGGTCGGCTACGACTTCGCGGTCGGCCCCACCACCTCGATCGGCATCGATGCCGAAGCGACCGAATCGACCAGCGACATCGAATTCGGCGACGGCGAGGACAGCGCCGAGCTCGATGCGGGCCGCGACCTCTATGTCGGCGGCCGCATCACCGGCGCGCTGTCGCCGTCGTTCAACCTCTACGGCAAGCTCGGCTACACCAACGCCCGCATCAAGGGCTCGGTGACGATTGCCGGCGAAACCGTGTCCGAATCCGGCAACGCGGACGGCATCCGCGCCGGCATCGGCGGCCAGTTCGCGCTGGGCGGCAACGCTTATCTGGGTGCGGAATATCGTTACTCCAACTATGAGGGCAGCCTCCAGCGGCACCAGGTCGCGGGCACCGTCGGCTTGCGCTTCTAAGCCGCTTCGGCCGCAGCCACGGGGAGGGAGCGCAGCTGCGCTTCCTCCCCCTTGGCGGCGACCCTATTGAAGCACCGGCCCGGGTCGAACATAGGCGAGCGGCAGACGCACACAGGGAGCGAGCCGTGCCGCCATACGACCTTATCTCCGGCATCGAGGTGGACCGCGCGCTCCGCGACTTCGTCGAGCAGGCGGCGCTCCCCGGCACCGGCATCGCACCCGAAGCCTTCTGGTTCGGCTTGTCCGCGCTGCTCCGCGACCTCACCCCCGAAAACCGGCGGTTGCTGCGCAAGCGCGACGACCTCCAGGCTCGGATCGACGGCCGCAACCGGGCCCTTGACGGGCGGCCGCCCGATCCTGCCGAGGAAGCGGCGTTCCTGCGCGAGATCGGGTATCTGGTCGATCCGCCGGCGCCCTTCACCATCGGCACCGAGCAGGTCGACCCGGAGATCGCCGCGATCGCCGGCCCCCAATTGGTGGTGCCGGTCAACAACGCCCGCTACGCCCTCAATGCCCTCAACGCCCGCTGGGGCAGCCTCTACGATGCGCTGTACGGCACCGATGCGCTCGGCGACCCGCCCCGGGGCGGCGGGTACGATCCCGAGCGGGGCCAAAGGGTGGTCGCCTGGGGCCGGCGCTTCCTCGACGAGATCGCGCCGCTCGAGGCCGGCAGCCATGCCGACGTGACCTCCTATCGCGTCGAGAACGATGCGCTCGCCACCGATCGCGGCGGCCTCGCCGATCCGTCGCTGCTGGCCGGGTGGCGCGGCGCCGACGCCATCCTCCTGCGCCACAACAACCTCCACATCGAGCTCGTGATCGACCCCGCCCATCCGATCGGCCGCGACGACAAGGCGGGCGTGGCCGACATCATCCTCGAAAGCGCGATCACCGCGATCATGGACTGCGAGGATTCCGTCGCCGCGGTCGATGCCGAGGACAAGATCGGCGTCTACCGCAACTGGCTCGGCCTGATGAAAGGCGACCTCAGCGCCCGTTTCGACAAGGCCGGCAAGGCGATCGACCGCAAGGCCAACCCTGACCGCCGCTATCAAACGCCCGGCGGCGGCACCCTGACGCTCAAGGGCCGCTCGCTGCTGTTCGTCCGCAATGTCGGCCATCTGATGACCAACCCGATGATGCGGCTCGACGGCGAGGAGGTGCAGGAGGGCCTCGCCGACGCGGTGCTGACCTCGCTGATCGCGCTTCACGACCTCAAGGGCGCACGCGCCAACAGCCCCGCCGGCTCGATCTACATCGTCAAGCCCAAAATGCACGGGCCGGAGGAGGCGGCATTCGCGAACCGGCTGTTCGACCGCACCGAGGACCTGCTCGCGCTGCCCCGCCACACGATCAAGATCGGCGTGATGGACGAGGAAAGGCGCACCAGCGTCAACCTCGCCGCGGTCATCGCCGAGGTGCGGGATCGCGTCGGCTTCATCAACACCGGCTTCCTCGACCGCACCGGCGACGAGATCCACACGTCGATGCAACTCGCGCCGATGATCCGAAAGGGCGACATGAAGGGCTCGGCCTGGCTCAGCGCCTATGAGGACAATAATGTCGATGTCGGCCTCGCCTGCGGCTTTGCGGGCCGGGCGCAGATCGGCAAGGGCATGTGGGCGATGCCGGACCGGATGGCCGAGATGCTCGCGGCCAAGGTCGCGCATCCGCGCGCCGGCGCCAACACCGCCTGGGTCCCCTCCCCGACCGCCGCCACGCTGCATGCCATCCATTACCACCGCGTCGACGTCGCCGCCCGCCAGCGCGAGCTTGCCGGCCGTCCGCCGGCGAAGCCCGGGGGGATGCTGACCATCCCGGTCGCGGTCGGGCGCACCTGGGCGAGGGAGGAGTTAGGCGAGGAGCTCGACAATAACGTCCAGGGCATACTCGGCTATGTCGTCCGCTGGATCGACCAGGGGGTCGGCTGCTCGAAGGTGCCCGACATCCACGACGTCGGCCTGATGGAAGACCGCGCTACCTGCCGCATCTCCAGCCAGCATCTCGCCAACTGGCTCCGCCACGAGGTGGTCAGCCGCGCCGAGGTCGAGGCGGCGCTCGAGCGGATGGCGGCGGTGGTCGACCGGCAGAATGACGGCGACCCCTGCTACCGCCCGATGGCGCCGGACTTCGCCGCGAGCCTTGCCTTCCGAGCGGCCTCGGCCCTGATCTTCGAAGGCGAGGACCAGCCGTCCGGATATACCGAACCGCTGCTGCACGGCTACAGGCTCAAGCTCAAGCACGGCTGATTTTCCGCGGCGAAAGCGGGTGTCGAGGGCACTTGCGAGCTGGGCCCCGGCTTCCGCCGGGAACAACTAAGCCGCCGGCCTGAGCGGCGCCCCGTCGATCCAGTCGCGGCCGCGCTCGAGCTTCTCGGCCGCCTGGCGGGCGAGGGCGCTGACGAGGCGGCTGTCGCTCCGCGCCGCCCGCTCGTACACCGAAATCCGCCGGTCGAGCCCGCCGGCGGCAGCCGCCTTGGCCTTGACCGCCTGGAAGCGGATGCTGTCGCTCGGGTGGCGCTGCGCGAAGGTCTCGATCAGATCCATGCCGTCCTCGCCTCCGAAATGCGCCGACAGCGCGAGCAAAGGCTCGATCGAGGTACGCGTCAGGCTTCCCATGATCTCCGATCGCTCGACGTCGAACTGATATTGGTCGAGGAAGTGGTTGGCGGCGGCGGATTCGAGGATGTTGAGCGAGACCGACAGCGCATCGGCCGGCAGCTGGAGATGGACGTCGCGGTGGATGCGATAGAGCATCACCTTGCCCGGATCGAGCTTCGATTTCTCGACGTAGCGCAGCTCCACCTTCTCGCCCGGATAGCCGGCCACGCTCGCATAATCATATTCATAATATTCGCTCCAATAGCCGGGGCCCAGATAGCCGACGGTGAGGAACGAGAAATTATGGTCGTGCGCCTTGCCGTAGAAGAAGGGATCGGTGCCGCTGTGCCGGACGACGCTGTCGCCCGCCGCCGGCCAGATGTTGGCGCGGATCAGATATTCGCTCGCCCGGCTATGGAGCATGATCACCTGGGGCGTATATTGATTGGCCTCCACCTGGTTGCGGCAGCGCGCCTTGAGCTCCTCGATGACGATCTCGGCCAGGAAACCGCGGTTGTTGGCGAGCTTCTTCAGCGCCGGCCCGAAGGAGACGAAATTCTCCTCGTCGCGAGGATCGAAGCCGCCGCTTGCGAGCATCTCCGCGAGGTCGCCCAGCTCGATCCTGTCTTCCGTCTCGGTTGGAATGACGCGCGGCATCAGGCGGCCTGCTCGCGCGCATCGCCGAAGAACGTCGCCAGCGTCGCCGCTGCCGCATCGCGCACTTCGGGATGGGCATCGGTTGCCGCCATCCGCCTCAGGCCCGGCAGCGCCGCCTCCGCATCGAGCGCGAGCAGCTCGCGCATGATGTACCAGCGCGTGTAGAAGTCCGAGCCGGCGAGCAGCTCCTCCAGCACCGGGGCAGCGTCCCGGCGGTCCATCGCCCGTATCAGGCTGACCATCATCTGCACGCGCGACGTCCCCTCGTCGGTGCTGCTCGCGCCGACGAATTCCAGCGAGCGGCAATCATATTCGACGGCCAGGGGAGCGCCTTCGGCATGCACGGCCGCCTGGATGCAGACGATGTCGGACGTCGCATGCTCGATCACGAAGCTCTGCGTGCGCCCATCGAGCGCAACGCGTTCGCCGTCGTCGATCCGGCGGCGCTCGACCAGCCGGCAGCGTGCGCCTTCGCCGCCTCCTGGATGATCGGCAATGGGCGGCGCCTCCCAGAATGATAGAGTGGCCCCGCCGGCTTTCAGGAAGTGGAAGACCGTCCGAAGCCCGTTGAAGTGGATCGAGGCCGGACCGCGCTCGCCGGATTTCTTCGCTGCGAGCGCGTCGGCACCGGTCACGCCGACGGAAATCGTGACGTTCTCGTCGTCATAGAGCATGATGCCGCTCGCGATGTCGCTCGTCAGCACCAGGAAGGGCGGCTGGAAGAAGGGATCGCGGGCCTCGCCGATCAGCTCGCGCACGAGGCGCCGAATGTCGCCGGTTCGGCGCATCAGGCGTTCGGCCGCCGCGAGCACCGCGTCGGCGCTCTTCGGACGGAGCGCGTCGAGCTCGAGCCGCAAATCCTGGATGAAGGGAAGTTCGCTCCAGCGCCGGGCGAAGGCGTCGGCGCGGTCACGGGATGCGGCCCTCCGTTCGGGGGCCGCGAGCCAGGCCGCCATTTCGGCGCCGATGATCATGGATGCACCCTCTGCCAAAGCGGGGCGGGAGACTTGCTCCCGCCCCGAGGCATCGGTTTTACAGGTGCCGGATCAGGATGGCGAGCCCGATCAGCGCGCCGAGGCAGGTCGGTCCGCCGACCTCTTTCTGCTTCACCGAACCATGGATGCCGATCGCCGTCTTGAGCTCCGGGATCTGAGCAATGTCGATCTTCCTCATCGATTTCTTCCCTCTGTTTTTCGTCGCCACGACTGAGAGGGAATGGTCGCCCCGGCTTGGCCAAAAGCCCCTTTTCCGTGACGTTTCCGGATCCCGGCCGCCGCGTCTGCCGCAACGGCCCATCCGGAAGAGGCGCCTCGGAAAGAGTGGTGTCCACTCCTCTCCCGATTCGCCTAGTCTCGGAGAATCTGAAAAGCTGTCGCTGGGTTAATAAAAAAATTACCACCATATCGGCGCATTTCCGCGGCTTTGGCTTCAGCCGGGGCCGGAACGGTCGCGCCAATCCTCGTCGAGATACTCGCGGCGAAGCGCCTCGAGCCGCTGGAGTTCGAGCCGCTGCCTGCGGCTGCTCCGGGACAGGACGGCAAGCAGGGCCGCACCCAGCATGGCCGCGCCCGTCCCTTGCGGCCAGTCCATGATCCCAGTCAGCAGCGCGTCCGGATAAGTGTCCACTCGCCCCTGTGATTTGTAGCTGTGCCCGAGCAGCCCGCCGAGCAGGATCGAGGGCACGAACAGCCACAGGCCGATGGTCGAACGCCGCACATTGGCGGCCGCTCTCGCGACGGCATGGTCGAGGAAGGCGGCGCCGTCGCCGCTTTGTCCAAGGCTCGCCAGCCGGCCCAGCATGTGCCGTTTCCACGAGGACCAGCCGATGGCGGCGAACAGCAGCAATCCCACCAGGACGGTAGCTGGCGCCGGCCGGCTCAGCACCGCCACGAACACCGCCATGTTGAGGATGAGGGCTAGGCCGAGATCGGCATGCCGAAGCAGGCGGCCCCTGACGCTGGCGCGGCGCGCCATCGTGCGGAAAGCCCGCTGATCGACCAGCGACGGCTCCTCCCGCCACAATTCCCGGGCGATCTCCTCGAACTCGCGATGGCCGCTCACCGGCCTTGCTCCGCAGTCATTCGCAGCGCGCTCCTGGCGCGGCGGCAGCGCGCGATCGCCGCCGCTTCCGATAGGCCGAGAGCCTGACCGATCTCCGCGTCGCTGAAGCCTTCGAAGCAGAGCACGATCACCTCGCGCAGCGGGATGGGAAGCTGCTGGATCGCGTTCACGACATGCTGCTTCTTGTCGTTCGACATCGCCGCACCGTTCGGCGCAAGCGAGGGTGGCATCAGGTTTGCCGAAAGCCCCGCTCGCCCCGGCGCGCGGGGGTGCCGCGTCATGTGGGAAATGGCTCGTCTGTGGGCGATGCCGGCGACGAAGATCCGGAACGAGCAATCCCCGCGGAACGAAGCAAGCGCGACCCAGACGGCGAGAAGTATGTCCTGAATGAGGATCTTGCGGAGCGCCTCGTCCGGCTCGCAAGCAAGGGCGATTCGGGAGATCAGTCCGCTGCAGCTGGCGCTCACCTGCTCGAACAGCTGCTTCTGGCTGGGAGCCGCCCCAACCCGCTCGAATCCTGCGACAGGCGCTCGCGTGCTCATCGAATTCCCCGGCTGCATCTGCTAGCGCCGCGCGGAACGGCCGGAGGGAAGATCGAAGGCATGGACAGGAGCGCTCAAAACAGCGGTACCATCGAGGTGCGCAACGCCCACAGCTTCGATGTCTCCGAATTGGAGCAATGGATGGGGCGCGAGATTGACGGCTTCGCCGGTCCGCTCCGGGTCGAGCAGTTCAAAGGCGGCCAGTCCAACCCGACCTACAAGCTCATCACACCCGCCCGCTGCTACGTGCTGCGCCGCAAGCCCCCCGGCAAGCTGCTGCCGGGCGCGCATGCGGTCGACCGGGAATATCAGGTGATCTCCGCCTTGCGGGCCCAAGGCTTTCCGGTCGCCGAGCCGCTCGGCCTGTGCGCCGACGAGACGGTGATCGGCACCATTTTCTACGTGATGGCGATGGTCGAGGGGCGCATCTTCTGGGAGGCGGCCCTTCCGGAAGTCGCCGCCGCCGACCGCCCGGCTCATTTCGATGCCATGAACGCGGCGATCGCGCAGCTCCACAGCATCGATCCCGCGGCTGCCGGTCTTGCGGATTTCGGCAAGCCCGGCAATTATTTCGAGCGCCAGATCGCGCGCTGGTCCAGGCAATATGCCGGCGACGTCGAGGCCGGCCGGGTCGCGGCGATGGACCGCCTCGTCGAATGGCTGCCCGCCAACATCCCGGCGGAGGACAGCGAGGCCCGCATCATCCACGGCGACTTCCGCTGCGACAATATGATCTTCCATCCCACGGAACCCCGCGTGCTCGCCGTGCTCGATTGGGAGCTGTCGACTCTCGGACATCCTTTGGCCGATTTCTCTTACCATTTGATGATGTACCGGATGCCGGCCGGGATCACGGCGGGGCTGGCCGGCCTCGACCTGGCGACGCTCAACATCCCTTCCGAAGCGGACTATGTCGCCGCTTATTGCCGCCGAACCGGGCGCAGCTCGATTCCGTCGCTCGATTTCTACATCGCCTTCAACATGTTCCGCCTGGCCGGGATCCTCCACGGCATCAAAGGACGCCTCGTCCGCGGGACCGCCGCGTCCGCCCATGCCGACAAGATGGTGGCCGGCCTCGGCGACCTCGCCGAACTGGCGTGGCGGCAGGCGGAGCTTGCCGGTGCGCGCTGAGCTTGCGATAGACTAGCCTCGGCGGCATTCGAGCCGACACTGGCTGGGGGGCGGAATGGCGGCAGGTCAAAGCGGTCCAGGCTGGTCCACACGGGTCAGGCGAACGCTGCGTCAGATCGGCCTGGTGCGGTTTGCCGGCACCATCCTGTTCATCCTGCTCGGCCTCGCCTTCGCCCGCTACAGCTGGCACATTCCGCTCGCCAAGGATGCCGAGCGAGGGCTGTACGACATCCGCCTCAACCAGACGGCGCAGCGCGTCGGGCAGGACGACCGGATCGTCCTCATCGTCTACACCGACGAGACGCTCGAGGCGCTCGGCAAGCGCTCCCCGCTCGACCGCAAGATGCTGGCCGACGCGCTCCGCAAGATCGACGGCATGAAGCCCAAGGCGATCGGCGTCGACATCCTGATCGACCAGCCGCAGGCCGAAGATCCGATCCTGATCAATACCCTGCGGAGCATGAGGACGCCGGTCTGGCTGGCCTTCGCGTCGAACGCCGCCCACCCGGATTACATGCGCGTCTGGCAGGAGGAATTCCTGACCGGCTTCCTCAAGCAGGTGGCAGGGGGGCCGGTGCGGCCGGCCAGCATCAGCCTCGAGCCCGACCTCGAGGACGGCGTCACCCGCAGCTGGCCGGCGCGGCGGCGGGACCTGCCGCCGCTGCTCGCGACCGCGATGGCACCCGGCGACCCGGCGTTCCGCACCTACAGCAGGAGCATCGCCTTCCGGCTGCCGGAGAATGAGGATTATCCGGTCTTCTCGAAGCTGCCGATCGAGCTGTTCACGACCGAATTCGCGGATGCGCTGCGCGAGCAGGTGGAGGGGCGCTACGTGCTGATCGGCGGCGACATCCAGGACGCCGACGATTACGAAACGCCGATGACGCGGATCGACGGCCGGCTCAGCAAGGGCGTCGAGGTCCACGCCCACCTGCTCGCGCAATTGCTCGACGGCAAGCTGCCGGCGAAGGTGCCCGGCTGGGCGCTGTGGCTGGTGGCGTTCGCGGTCGTCGCCGCCGGCGGGCTCACCAGCCTGCTCGACGTGCGCGGCTGGAAGCTGGCCGCCGTGCTGGTCGGGCAGATCATCTTCTTCGTCTCGCTGCCCTTCCTGTTCCAGGCAGGCAACACCGACACGCTCGGCCTGCCGGCCTTCGGCTGGTGGGTCGGCTGGTTGTTCGCCTTTGCCGCCGTCGGCACGGCGCAACGCGCGGTGGGCGCGGAGGAGCGCCGCTTCGCGCAAGTGACGCTCGGCAAGTACCTGCCGGCCGACGTCGCCGCCGAGATCCTGCGCGATCCCGACCGGCTCGCCCTGCACGGCGAAAAGCGGCAGATCTACGCGATGTTCACCGACATGGAGGGCTTCACCAGGCTATCCCACGCGATCACGCCCGAGCAGCTCTCGACGCTGCTCAACCGCTATCTCGACGTGCTCAGCGACACCGTGCTCGACCATGGCGGCACCATCGACAAGTTCGTCGGCGATGCGGTGGTCGCCTTCTGGGGCGCGCCGATCGCCCGGCCGGACGATGCCGACCGCGCGATCCGGGCTGCCATCGCCATGTACGAGGCAGGCGAGGAATTCCACAATCTGACCGGCGGCGAGTTCCCGCCGATCGGCTGTACCCGCGTCGGCGTCCACCGCGGCGATGCCGTGATCGGCAATTTCGGCGGCAAGGGCCGCATCCAATATACCGCGCTGGGCGACGGCATGAACACCGCCGCCCGGCTCGAATCGGCCAACAAGTCGCTCAAGACCACCATCCTCGTCAGCACCGAGGCGAAGGAGCAGTCGACGCTCGACTGCTTCAGGCCGATGGGCCGGATCGTGCTCAGCGGCCGCGCCACCCCGGTCGAAGTGTGGGAGCCGCGGCCGCTCATGGACCCTGGCTATCGGCAGCGCCAGGTGGACCTGTGGCTCCGCTTCGAGGCCGGCGACCTTTCGGCGCTCGCCGAGCTCGAGCAATTGGCCAACGAACACAAGGAGGATGCAGCCCTGGCTAATTTCGTGTATCGGATCCGCGAAGCAGGTCCGGGAGGTCACTTTGTCTTGGGGTCGAAATAGAAAACAACTCAGGCATCTTGCCGCTATCATCCTGGCCGCGGCCGGGGCCACCGCCGCCGCCGCCGACGTCCTCGTCGTGCGGGCGACCGGGCCGTCGGCGCGCAATTTCCGCGCCGGGAGCTCGCTCGCCGACAATGCGAAGATCACGCTGCAGGCGAACGATTCGCTCACGCTCCTCGATGGCCGCGGAACCCGTACCTTGCGCGGCCCCGGCACGTTCACGCCGAGCTCGCCGCCCCAGGCGGCCGGCCGCGCGACGGCGATCGCGGGCGCGGCGACCGCACGGCGCGGACGCATCGGGGCGGTGCGCGGCGTCGAAGCCGGCAGCCCGCGCAGCATCTGGGTGGTGGACATCGCCAAGAGCTCGACCATCTGCCTCGCCGATCCCGCCAACGTCACGCTGTGGCGCGCCGATGCTTCCAAGCCGGTGACGCTCACCCTGGCGGGCCAAGGCGGCGCCAGGCAGGAGCTCGACTGGGCGGCCGGCCAAGCGACGCTGGAATGGCCGGCCGATCTCGCCATCGCCGACGGCGCGGCCTACACGATCAGCTGGAACGGGGCGCCGCAGCCGACGTCGCTGAAGTTCCGCACCCTCCCCTCGAAGCCCACCGGGATCGAGGCCACCGCCGCGTCACTGATCAAGAATGGCTGCGAAGCCCAGCTCGACCTGCTGATCGAGACGATGAAGGTGCCCGAGGGCGAGCCCGTCCCCGGCTGACCGCCGCCGCCCCCACCACAAGAGGGTGGGTGGGGGCTCGGCAGCAAACCTTATTTGGTCGGAAAGCCGCGCTTCTTGAGCAAGGCGTTGACGTCCGGGTCGCGGCCGCGGAACGCCCGATAGGCCTCCGCCCGATCGGTCTCGTTCCCGGTCGCCAGCAATGTCGTGCGGAACCGGTCGGCCGTCGCCTTGTCCCAAACGTTGCCGGTTTCCTGGAAGGCCGACCAGGTGTCCGCATCCAT
This sequence comes from Allosphingosinicella sp., assembly GCA_035942355.1. Lineage (GTDB taxonomy): Bacteria > Pseudomonadota > Alphaproteobacteria > Sphingomonadales > Sphingomonadaceae > Allosphingosinicella. Next base: position 35,926 of record DASZDE010000045.1, read on the forward strand.
CGTCTCCGACCACAGATAGGAATAATAGCCGGCGGAATAAGCGTCCGAGGAGAACAGGTGGTTGAACTGCGGCAGGCGGTGCCGCATCGCGAGCTCCTTCGGCATGCCGATCCTCGCCAGCGTCTCGCGCTCGAAGCGGTCGGGATCGACCACCCCGCTCGCATCCATGTGCAGCGCCATGTCGACCAGCGCGGAGGACAGATATTCGGCGGTCGCGAAGCCCTGGTTGAAGGTCTGCGCCTTCTCGATCTTTCGGACGAGGCTCTGCGGCATCGGCGCGCCGGTCTTGTGATGCTTGGCGAACCGGTTCAGCACTTCCGGCGTCAGCAGCCAATTCTCGTTCACCTGGCTCGGATATTCGACGAAGTCGCGCTGCAGGCCGCCCAGGCTCGGATATTTCACGTCGACCAGCAGGTAATTGATCGCGTGCCCGAACTCGTGGAACAGCGTCTCGGCATCGTCGAGGCTGATCAGCACCGGCTG
>DASZDE010000046.1:0-9177 GCA_035942355.1 Allosphingosinicella sp.
CCTTCCGCGAGCGGGAGGAGGTTCACCATCGGACGGCCGCGGGCCTGAGGCAGGCCTTCCGGCAGGCGCCACACCTTCAGCCGATAGACCTTGCCGTGGGTGGAGAAGAACAGGACCGGCGTGTGCGTAGAGGTGACGAACAGGTTGGTGACCGCGTCCTCGTCCTTGATGGCCATGCCGGCGCGGCCCTTGCCGCCGCGCTTCTGGGCGCGGAACGTGTCGAGCGGCGTGCGCTTGATATAGCCGCCGAGGGTGACGGTGACGACCATGTCCTCGCGCTCGATCAAATCCTCGTCCTCGATGCCGTCCCAGGCCGGCGCGATCTCGGTGACGCGCGGGGTGGCGAACTGGGCCGCGATTTCATCGAATTCCTCGCGCATCACCTCGTACAGCTTGGCGCGGTTGCCGAGGATTTCGAGCAGCTCGCCGATCGAGGTGGCGAGCTCCCTTAGTTCGCCGGCGATCTCGTCGCGGCCGAGCGCCGTCAGGCGGTGGAGGCGCAGCTCCAGGATTGCGCGCACCTGCGCGTCGCTGAGGCGGTAGCTGTCGCCCTCGACCTCGTGCTCGACCGCCTCCACCAGCGCGATATAGGGCGCGATCTCGGCGACCGGCCAGTCGCGCGCGAGCAAGGCTGCCCTCGCCTCGGCGGGGGAGGCGGACGCGCGGATCATCCGCACCACCTCGTCGAGGTTGGTCACGGCGATGACCAGGCCGAGCAACAGGTGGGCCCGCTCGCGCGCCTTGGCGAGCTCGAACTTGGCGCGGCGGGTGATCACCTCCTCGCGAAACTTGACGAACGCCTCGATTATGTCCTTGAGGCTCAGCGTTTCCGGCCGGCCGCCGCGTATCGCGAGCATGTTGGCCGGGAAGCTGGACTGGGCCGGCGTGTGCCGCCACAGCTGGTTGAGCACGACGTCCGGGGTGGCGTCGCGCTTGAGGTCGATCACCACGCGCACGCCTTCGCGGTTGGATTCGTCGCGAATGTCGGACACGCCCTCGATGCGCTTGTCCTTGGCGGCCTCGGCGATCTTTTCGACCAGGCCGTTCTTGCCGACCTGGTACGGGATCGAGGTCAGCACGATCGAGCGGCGCCCCTCTCCTCGGTTGGCGCCGCGGCCTTCCTCGACGACATGGCGGGCGCGCATGATGATCGACCCGCGGCCGCTATGGTAGGCGCTGCGGGCGCCCGCCTGGCCCAGGATCAGCGGCGCGGTCGGGAAATCGGGGCCCGGGATGATCTCGATCAGCTCGTCGATCGAGATCAGGGGATTGTCGATATAGGCTTTGCAGGCGGCGATCACCTCGCCCAGATTGTGCGGGGGGATGTTGGTCGCCATGCCGACCGCGATGCCCCCGGCGCCGTTGACCAGGATGTTGGGGAAGCGCGCGGGCAGCACCTGCGGCTCGTCGCGCGAGCCGTCGTAATTCGGCGTGAAGTCGACCGTGTCCTTGTCGATATCCTCGAGCAGGGTCATCGCGACCTTGGCCAGCCGCGCCTCGGTGTAGCGCATCGAGGCGGGCGGGTCGGGGTCCATCGATCCGAAATTGCCCTGGCCGTCGATCAGGGTCACCCGCATCGCCCAATCCTGGGCGAGCCGGGCGAGCGCGTCGTAGATCGAGGCATCGCCGTGCGGGTGATAATTGCCCATCACGTCGCCCACGATCTTGGCCGACTTGCGGTACGGCCGGCCCGGCACGAAGCCGCCTTCGTTGCACGCATAGAGGATGCGGCGGTGGACCGGCTTCAGCCCGTCGCGCACGTCGGGCAGCGCGCGGGCGACGATCACCGACATCGCATAATCGAGGTAGGAGGCCTTCATCTCCTCGACGATGGAGATCGGCGTGATGTCGCTGGTATCGATGGTCGGCGGGGCGCTGGCCAATGTCGGTTCCTAAGCTCGGGGCGATGCGCGTGCTGGCGCGGGCGGGGTCGGAGGGAACCTAGCCGATCGAACCGGCGGGCGCCACCCCGCGCGCGTACGCGTACGCGCGCGAGGCTTCGGCTCTCCATAGTCTCGATCCCACTAGGCGCCAACCGCTGGCGTGGAAACGGGCGGCCGGCAGCCAGCCTGGCCAGGCACCTCGAACCAGGCGGTAAGCCATGCTTTTCTCCAGAAATCGCAGCGCGTTGCAGTTCAAGCGCTATTCAGCCCCAGACCCCTAGCAAGCCCCCGCGATTGGCGATAGAAGCGCGCGCTACCCCGCCCATCCGACACGGGCCGCCCCGGCGCAGGGCGGCAAACAGGAGGCACCTTATGAAGTCGGTTTCCAGCATCGCGCTCGGCGTGTCGTTCGCGCTTGGCGGGATCGGCGCCGCGGCGGGTGCTCCCGCTTTGGCTCAGGCCGAGGCCGCCGCGCTGGCGGCGCCGACGCTGAGCAGGGACGAACGCGCTGCGCTGGCCGAGGCGCAGGCCGCGCTGCAGCAACGCAATTACACCGCAGCCGCCGCCGCGGTCGCCGCCGCTAAATCGCACGCGCGGACCGGCGATGCCCGGTATCTGGCGGGCGCGCTGGAGCTGCGCCTCGGCCTCGAGACCGGCAATGCCGCCACCCAGGCCTCGGCCATCGATGCGATGATCGCGAGCGGGGCCGCGCCCGCCGCGGGCCTCGGGGAGCTCTACAAGAACCAGGGCGTGCTCGCGCTCGGCGCTCGCCGGCACGACCGCGCGGAAGCCGCGTTCCAGCGCTGGGTCGAGGTGGCGCCCAACAATCCCGAAGCGTTGGTGGCTCTCGCCGAGGTCAAGGAAGATCTCAGGAAAGTGCCCGAGGCAGCCTCGCTGATCGACCGCGCGATCGGGCTTCGCAAGGCGGCCGGGCAGCCGGTTCCGGAAAGCTGGTACAAGCGCGGGCTGAAGCATGCCGCGGACAGCCAGCTATGGCCGCAGACCATCGCTTTCAGCCAGGGTCTGGTCGGCGCTTATCCCTCGGTCGAAAATTGGCGGGACGCGCTGCTCCTCTATCGCGATCTGGGTCAGCCCGATCCCACCGTGCGGCTCGATCTGCTGCGGCTGATGCGCTCGAGCAAGGCGCTGGCCGGCGAGCGCGACTATCTCGAGCTGGCGCAGGCGCTGAGCAGCGCCGGCTACCCCGCCGAGGCCAAGGCCGTGCTCGAGGAAGGCGTCGCGGCCAAGATGGTCGATCCCGCCAAGGCGACCTTCAAGGAACTGATCGCGACCTCCGCCAAGCGCGCGGCTGCCGACCGGAAGGCGCTTGCCGGCTCTCAGGCCAAGGCGATGGCGGCGGCCGACGGAGCGCTCGCGCTGAGCGCGGCGGACGCCCAATTCGGCTATGGCGAATATGCCAAGGCGGCGGAGCTGTACCGGGCCGCGTTGCAGAAGGGCTCGGTCAACACCGATCTTGCGAACAGCCGGCTGGGGATGGCGCTGGCGCTGGCCGGGCAGAAAGCGGAGGCGGAAATGGCGCTGCGTGCCGTGACCGGCGTCAGGGCGCCGCTCGCATCTTATTGGCTGATCTGGCTCCGCCAGCGCGGCTGACAGGCGGTCGATCAACAGGAGGATATCCGCATGAAAACCCTTTCGACACTTGCTCTCGCGCTCGCCGCCGCGACCGGCGCGGCGGTTATCGCCACCCCGGCGGTCGCCCAGAAGGGGGGAGAGGCCGCGCAGCCGGCGGCGTGGGCACCGAAGCTCAGCAAGGAAGAGCGCGCCGCGCTCGAGCCGGTCCAGACCGCTCTCCTGGCGAAGGATTTCGCTGCCGCCACGGCGGCATTGCCGGCGGCCCAGGCCGCCGCCAAAGGGGCGGACGCCCGCTATTTTGTCGGTCAGTTCCAGTTGCAGATCGGGCGGGACACCAACAATATGCAGATGCAGGCGCAGGGGATCGAGGCGATGGTCGCCAGCGGCGGCGGCGATCCTGCCGACCGCGCGCTCCTGCTCAGGAATCATGGCGCATTTGCGCAAAAAGCAGGCGATAACGCCAAGGCGCTGCGCGCCTTCCAGGAATATCTAAAGCTCAATCCGAGCGATCAGGAGATCGCCACCGTGGTTGCAGCCATGCAGGCGCAGCAGAATCCGGATCAGGCGCTCGCGACGTTCGAACAGCAGATCGCGGCGGCCAAGGCAGCCGGCCAGAAGCCGCCGGAAAACACGTATGGGCTCGCACTGAAATTGGCTGTCGACAGGAATATGCAAGCCAAGGCCGTGCAGCTCAGCCGCGAACTCGCCGCGGCATATCCCAGCCCGGCCAATTGGCGCAACGCGCTGGTTCTTTATCGTCAGAATGCGCAGCTCGACGAGGCTTCCGAGCTCGATCTGCTGCGGTTGATGCGGGCCGCCAAGGCGCTGACCAGCGAGGCCGATTATTACCGCCTCGCCAACACGCTCAACACCCGCGGTCTTCCGGGGGAGACGAAGGCGGTGATCGATGAGGGCATGGCCGCCAACGCTTTCAAGTCCAACAAGGCGACGTTTACCGCGCTCGCGAAGGTGGCCGGCGGCCGTATCTCGGAAGACCGGGCAGCGCTGGGGGGTCAGGAGCGGAAGGCGATGGCGGCCTCGGACGGCAAGCTCGCGCTGACCACGGGCGACGTCTATTACGGCTATGGCGACTACGCCAAGGCGGCCGCGCTCTACCGCGCGGCGCTGCAAAAGGGCTCGGTCGACAGCAACGTCGTCAACACCCGGCTCGGCATGGCACTCGCTTTGGCCGGTCAAAAGGCCGAGGCCCAGGCGGCGTTCAAGGCGGTGACCGGCGTGCGCGCCGGTCTGGCCGGCTTGTGGCTCCTCTGGCTCAACCAGCGCGGCTGAGCCTCGGCGCGTTCGAGCCGAAAAAGGGCGCCGGCCAGGCCGGCGCCTTCCTCACGGCAACAGGTCCGTCGCCCCGCGTCCCAATATGCGACTTGGCGGGTGATGGAGGCTTCCCCATTCACCCGCTCCGCGTTAACGCTGGGGCTGCTGCAATCGCGGGGGCCGGCACCTGGCGGATTGGGGACGAGGCGTGCGTTTCGACGACAGGATCGCTACGGTTATGGCGTTGCCCGCGGCGAGCTCGTCTGCGCGCGCCGCGAAATGGCGTCAGCTGGTCGATATCCTCGCCCAGGCACGCGGTCAGAAGGGCGAGCGCGCAGCCGAGGCGTTCCGCTGGTTGCGCAGCCAGCGCGGCGCCATCGGTCGCTCGGTACGCAGGGAGATTGCCGATTCGCTCGCCGGGCGTGCGGTCACTGCGGACCTGTTGCACTTCTTCGCCGAGGATCATCCCTCGGTAGCTGCCCCGTTGCTGGCCGGCGCACGGCTCAGCCCGGGTGAATGGATCGACCTCCTGCCATCGCTGACGCCCACCGCCCGGGCGCTGCTGCGGCATCGGCGGGACCTCGATGCGAAGGTCGTGCAGGCGCTGTCGAGCTTCGGCGCGAGCGACTTCGCGCTGCCGGGCAGCATCGACGAGGGCGCCGGAGCCGGCCGAGCCGCGGCCGATCCCGGGGTCGAGGGCGGCGAGGCCCAGATCCGCGAGCTCGTCGCCCGCATCGAGGCTTTTCGCAAGCACCGCGCGGCCGCGCCTGCCGAGGAGGCGCTGCCCGCACCCGAACCGGTCGAGGCCTTTCGGTGGGAGACCGGCGCGGACGGTCTCTTCCTGTGGGTGGAAGACGCGCCGCGCAGCGCGCTGGTGGGCCAGAGCATCGCCAGCATCGGCGGTCCTGGCCATCACGGCGTCGATGGCCAGGCGGCCGGCGCGTTCGAAAGGCGGTCCCCCTTCCGCGACGCCCGCTTCAGCGTGGCCGGCGCCGGGCCGTCCGCGGGCGACTGGCGGATTTCCGGAGTGCCGTTCTTCAATCTGGCCACGGGCGCGTTCCTTGGCTATCGCGGAACCGCCCGCCGCCCGCGGCTCGACGAGGTGGCGCGGGCGCAGGCGGCCGACGCGCCGGCCGGCCTGTTCGGCACCGGTCTTCCCGCCGATTCGCTCCGCCAGCTGATCCACGAGCTGCGCACCCCGCTGAACGCGATCGTCGGCTTCGCCGAGATGATCGACGGCCAATATATGGGCCCGGCCGGCGCCGGCTACCGCTCGCGGGCCGCCGACATCATGGCCCATGCCAGCCGGCTGCTCGCCGCGGTCGACGATCTCGATACCGCCGCGCGGATTGAGACCAGCCGGTTGCCGCTGGATCCCGAGGCGATCGACGCCGCCGCCTTGCTGCGCCGGCTGCATGACGCCTACGAAGCTGTGGCCGCGGAGCGGAGGGCCCGCATCGAGCTCCAGGTTGCGCCCGGCCTGCCCCCTGTCAAAGCCGAACCGGCGGCGCTCGAGCGGATGTTCACGCGTCTGCTGGGGGCCGCCATCGGCCTCGCGCGGGAGGGCGAGACGATCAGCGCCGGCATGGCGGCGGCGCCGCTCGGCGGGCGCAGCATGCTGTGCTTCGCGATCGACCGGCCCAAGGCGATCGCCGGCCTCGAGGAAGCGGCGATGCTCGACCCGGGCTACAGCCCGGAAGGCGATTGGCCGGGCGCACCGGCGCTCGGCCTCGGCTTTGCGCTGCGTCTCGTCCGCAATCTTGCCGACGCGATGGGCGGTGGCCTGATCATCGACAGCGAGCGTTTCTCGCTCTATTTGCCGCCGTTCCAGGCCGCGGAGCGCTCCTCTGGACAGAGCAGCTGAGCTGCCAGTGGCGCGCGGCCTGCTCACCGAATGGGCAGCGTGCGGCAGGCTGGATCGGCCGCCGCACGAAAGCTGCTACCTCAAGCTGCCCGACGATTTCGGCCTCCGCTTCGCGGTGTTCGTCGATACCGAGGAGGAGTTCGACTGGTCCCAGCCGCTTAGCCGGGAGGCTCGCTCGACGCGGGCGGCGGAATCGCTCCCGCTCGTTCACCGGCGCCTGCGCAGCCATGGCGTCGAGCCCGTCTACCTGATCGACCACCCGATCGCGACCGACATACGCTGCGTCGCCACCTTGCGCGAATATCAGGAAAATGGCGAATGCGTGGTCGGCACGCAGCTCCACCCATGGGTCAACCCCCCGTTCGAGGAGGAACTCTGCACTTACAACAGCTTCGTCGGCAATCTTCCGATAGCTCTCGAATATGCCAAGATCGAGCGGCTGACCGAGGCGATCGAGCAGGGATTTGGCCGGCGGCCCACCGTCTACCGCGCCGGCCGCTACGGCGTCGGGCCGAATACGGCGCAGCTGCTGCTCCAGGCGGGCTATACCACCGACGTGTCGGTGCGCGCGCTTTACGACTATAGCGGCGAGGGCGGGCCCGACTTCAGCGGGGTCAGGCCCACGCCTTATTATGTCGGCGACGGCGCCCTGCTCGAAGTGCCGCTCACGGCCGGCTATATCGGTGCCCTCCGGAACCGCGGCGGGCGTCTCTATGCCGCGGCGCGCCGGGTTCCGCGCGCCCACGGTCTGCTCGCTCGCACCGGCCTGCTCGGCCGGGTCGCGCTCACTCCGGAGGACATGCCGCTCGGCGAGGTGCTCGAGGCGATCGACCGGCTGATCGACGACGGGCTGCAGCTCTTCTCCATCTCCTTCCACTCGCCATCGGTCGAGCCCGGCCACACCCCCTATGTCCGCACGCGTGCGGACCTCGACCTCTTCTATGCGTGGTGGGACGGGGTGTTCGACCGCTTCGCCCGGCGCGGCATTGCCCCGGCCTCGCTCGCGCAGATCGAGGCGGCGGCCGCCAGGGCGAGGGAAGGACGCGCGTCGCTTGCCAAGCCCGCGGCCGCTCCGCTATCGGCGGGCGCTGAGCCGAGCTAAGGGCCTGTAGCTCAACGGTAGAGCCGGCCGCTCATAACGGCTAGGTTGGGGGTTCGAATCCCTCCGGGCCCACCACGATCGGATGGGGACAGTCACTTTTCCGAGCGCCGGTGCCGAAGAGACTCCGGACACGGGAAAAGTGACTGTCCCCTGCCCCTTTCTTCTTCCTTCCTGCCCCGGGTCAAAGTACCACTTTGACCCGATCCGTCGGGGAGTAGCGCAGCCTGGTAGCGCATCTGCTTTGGGAGCAGAGGGTCGCAGGTTCGAATCCTGTCTCCCCGACCATCAATCAGCGCGCCCGGCCACAGCCGTGGGGTCGGTCAGATCGCGCCGCCCGCCGAGGCCGCCGCCAGGTCTTCGGCCGTCACCCAGCCGAACGGATTGAGCAGCAGGAAATTTTCCAGCGTGACGATCTGCGCGTCGGCGCCGTCATCGGGCCCGTCGATGTAGATGTAGACATTATGGTCGTCGGGGAAGAACTGGTTGAGGGTATAGACGTCCATATAGAAAGCGGGGCCGAACGCGCTCAGGTCGAGCCGGTCGATGCCGTCCTCGAAGTCGGTGACGACATGGTCGTCGCCGGTGGGGGCGAACACGAAGCGATCGCCGCCCGCACCGCCGCGGAGCCGGTCGCTGCCCGCGCCGCCGGCCAGGATGTCGTCGCCCGCGCCCCCGTCCAGAATGTCGCGTCCCGCACCGCCGGTCAGGAAATCGTCGCCGGCGCGGCCTGACAGCAGGGTGCCGCCGTCGGCGGCCGCGAGGCTGTCGCCCCAGGCGGATCCGGCCAGCCGCTCGATCCCGGACAGGGTGTCGAGGCCGGCGCCGAGCGTATCCTGCGCCGCCGTCAGCGCGAGGTCCACCGCGACGCCCGCGGCGGCGCCGGCATAGCTGGCGGTGTCGCGCTCGCCGGCCCCGCCGTCGATCCGGTCGTCCCCGGCGCCGCCGTCGAGCCAGTCATTGCCGCCGCCGCCGGTCAGGTCATCGTCGCCGCCCGATCCGCGCAGGCCGTTGGCGCCGGCATCGCCGGCCAACCTATCGCCGAAGCCGGTGCCGTACACCCGCTCCACGCCGGCCAGCGAGTCGATGCCGGCGCCGATCGTGTCTTGCGGCCCAATCAGGCCGAGATCGACCGCTACTCCGCCGGCCGCGCCGTCATAATTCGCCAGGTCGTTGCCGGCACCGCCGTCGAGGAGATCGTCGCCGGCGCCGCCGATCAGCACGTCGTTACCGGCACCCGCGGCGAGCTTGTCGTCCCCGTCATCCCCCCACAGCCAATTGCCGGCGCCGTTGCCGGTCAGCAGGTCGGCGAAGCGCGAGCCCATCACCCGCTCGACCCGCGTCAGCGTGTCGATGCCGCCGCCGCCGGTGTCCTGCGCCGATCGGACGCGCAGGTCGACGAGCACCGCTGCGCCGGCGTCGGTGTAGATCGCGACGTCGCGCTGTCCGGCGCCGCCGTGCAGACG
>DASZDE010000047.1:0-29794 GCA_035942355.1 Allosphingosinicella sp.
AGGCTACGGCGTGCTGCCTACCATATTGCGACCCACTGCCACAGCTAATCCTTCAGGAGGCGTATCACGAGCAGCTTGTCCACATCTCCGCTGTCCAGGAGAGAAGCCGCGGCCTTCATGGCGGCAGTTGTCTTGCCAGTACCGTAGGCTCCAACGAGAAGTGAACGTCGAGCAAACCGTCCCCTGAAATGTTTGATGAACCGCTCTTGAGATTCTCTCAATTTCAAAGCGTCTGGTGAATCAGAAGTCATCAAAGTGGGAGCATAGCACGTCCCGACGGGCTAGATAGGAGGCAGGGTCGCTCAGCCGCAAGGAGGCCGATTGTACGCGCAGACCGCAGTGCGCCTCGTTAGCTGTGGCGGCGAACGACGGTTGGAATGGAGCCGCCGCCGTCCGGGAGAAACGCCAACACGCACCTCCTGAATCGACACATCTCACTTGGCCTGAGAAAGTCTCAGCTCGTCCCACGGCGCTCGCTACCTAGCCTGCCACCTGCTGATTCTGAGCAGGAGGAGAGGGGGCTGCTAAGTCTTTGAAAAGTTGGTGGACGCACCAGGGCTCGAACCTGGGACCCGCTGATTAGGAGGGAGCTGCTCCCGAACCCGGTCGTACGTCCGCTTTGCGACAAATACTCGGACTTGTCTCAAGCGGCCGGGCCCGCGCAAGCCGGGTGCTTTGCTCGACGTAGAGGATGTGGGCGTGGCGCCAAATATAAAAGAAATCGCCGATTCCGGGTTGTCGCGATCTCGCGGTCCGGCGCAAGACGCCTAAAAAAGGAGCGTGACGACTCCTTCAGCATGCGGCAAGCTCCTAACATAGTGGGGGAAACGTGGGTGATCGGGTGGACAGTTTGCTTTTCGAACTCGGCCGCTCGGTGCGACGGCTGATCCGGGGCGATTCGGCGGGAGTGGCGCCGCCCGATCCTCGTCCTGCCACGCTGGACCCAAGTCGCTTTCCTGGGGCGTCGGAACCCAGGCGTATCGACGATATCGAGCCAACCCGCGATGGCCGCTTCCGAGCGGCCGGCTACATCTTCACCTCTGAGCGACAGGCCCGGCAGTTTCTAGAGCGGTCCGGAGTTCCGAAAGCCTCGCCGGGGCCGTCACCTCCACCTTCGCCGCCGTCTTTTCCCCGCCAGGCGCTACGCCCATCCGAACAGTCTCACGCGGCTCGAAGCGCGTCGGAACGTGAGTTGATGTCCGCCTATGGCATTTCGTCGTCCGACGACGGCTGTTTTGCGGCGCGGGGCTTCGTCTTCAAGACGCTCGATCAGGCGGTCAGTTGGGCCAGGCGAAGCGGCCGATCTGTTCCGACCGAGCCAAGGCTGCCGATTAGGGCGGATGACAGGTTTCGCTGGCCTGTGCGTGAGCGGCCGCCGGCCCCTCCGCCTCCGCCGCCTCCAGCCACCAGCCCCTCGCGCTGGTCGTCGCCGCCACCGCCAGCTCCCCGGGTGACCGGCAAGCCGCGGTGGATCGGGCCACCGACACAAATGGAGATCGGGGGCGTCTCGTTCGCCGCCGAAATGCTCTACGTCGGGAAGATCGATCGGTACGAGTATCCACGCAACAATTCACTAATCGATCCCACCCTTCCGGTTGGGCGCTACGGTGACCCTGAAGGCTCAACTTTGTCCTATTGGGGATGTTATCAGGACCTCCACCAATCGGCCCGTCGAACGTATCTGGAGTGGCTTGCCGGCGGCCGCATCGATCCTTCGACGCCGATCGGGTACGTCTTCATCTTCTTCTACGGATTGGAGTGGCGGCTACTTCACGAGGGGAAGCGCGAAGAGGCCGCTGTTCTGGTCGCAGAGGTTCGCCGGCTACTCGAGATCTACGGCAATAATCACTCCTTCCGCGGCTACGCCGAGCGCTTCCTGGATGTAGGTGTGCTTCTCGCGGAAGGGACCGCCGAGCCGATCGAACCGACTATTGCATTGGCACGGCATTGGGAGATGCCCCTTCGCGTCCGGGTCTATCTCGGATCGCTGATCGGTAACGCGCAGCCGCTCGACGCCGACGCCGGGCTGTTATGGGTGCTAGGCACCCCTGGGGCCTCGCTGAGAACGGCCGCGACGAGATGTTTCGCGGAGCTTCGCGAACTCTGGGCGGTACGCTTCCGGGAGACGTATCCTCAGGGCTTGGCAGTGAGGCAGCCCAAAGCACGGATCAAGCACGCTTACCGGGCCGCAAGCGCCGCTTTCACGAAGGACGTGTCAATCGACCAGTTGCCGGATATCACGACGATCTCGGCTCCTCTGGGGCGATTGCGGGCTTTGCTCGAGGCCTGCACCGACGAGCTCGATCCGCTCAGCCGGCTTCTTGGGCGTCAGCCGGAGGCGAGAGGCACGATTGCCGCGGCAGCCGTAGCGCCGCAGGCTCTGCTGGATGGACTTCTCGGCGAGGGACTGCGGGCGTGCAGTCGAGCGATTGCCGGCCGGGTCGGCAGAAGAGTGGCGGCGATTCCGGTTCGGGAGATCCTGGGGCTGCTCGAGATTGATCACGCGAAGCCGGACGGCAAGATTTCGGCCGCAACGCTTCGGCAGGTGGCAGCGCTTCTCGACAGTGTCGGATACGGCTTCGAGCCGGACCGTCGCTATGGCTGTAGCCTCGCGATGACGGGGAGCTCGAATCTTTTCTTGTTCCCCGCGGCTGGCGGAGGACGGGTCGATCGCGAACGGCCGAGCTATGCCGCTGCACGAACCATGGTCGAGATCGCGGCTTTGGCGGCCTTGGCCGACGGCCAGGCCGTGCCGGTGGAGCTTCAGTCGATTCGCAGGGACCTGGCCTCGCTTCCGGATCTCGATGAGGTCGAGCGTACGCGCCTGGCGGCCCACGCCGAGGCCCTCCTCGCCGATCCTCCCAAACGCAAGGAGGCGATCGCGCGAATGGTGGCGCTCCCGCTTCAAGAGCGCCGCCGTGTCACTCAGTGCGCGGTCGCGGCCGTCCTGGCTGATGGCCATGTCTTGCCCGCCGAGGTGCGGTTTCTGGAGCATCTTCACACCGCACTCGCACTCCCGCAGGAGGAGGTCTATTCCGCTCTTCATCGTGGATCGGTGGAGGAAGACCAGCCGGTTCGGGTGGCGGGCGCGGAGGTGGGGCCTGGTGGTCGAGCAGGATCGGCAATCGGTGAGGCGGTCCGGATCGATGCAGCGCGCCTTGAGAGGATTCGAGGCGAAACCTCTGCGGTGTCGGCGCTTCTGGCCGGTATCTTTGTCGAGGACGAAGAGGCAAAGCCGCCGGCGCCTGAGGCGACCGTCACTGTCGCGGTTCGGTTTGACGGACTCGACACGGCCCATGCCGAGCTTCTGTGGGTCCTCGTCCAGGGTCCCTTAGGCTGGGACGAATTCGAGGAGCAGGCGAGGGGAGCGAAGTTGCTGCCGGCGGGCGCGATCGAGACGATCAATGAATGGGGGTTCGAGATGCTGGGAGAGCCAGTCATCGAAGAGGAAGATCCGGTCGCTGTCGCGGCCCACCTGGCTCAGCAGCTCGCCGCCATGGGAGCGGGAGCGTGAGCACTGCACCTTCAATCCGTCAGCGGGACCGGGACACAATCTTGCAGGCCTTGGCGGCCGGCGTGGTGCCCCGAGTGGGACTTCAGCATATCCAGGTCGGCCGTGCGCGGGAGATTGCCGCGCTGGTTCAGGATATCGACCGCGTCGCCGATGGAGGGGCGGCGATCCGCTTCGTGATCGGCGAATATGGCGCCGGTAAGACCTTCTTCCTGAACCTGGTCAGATTGATCGCGCTCGAGCGGCGATGCGTGACCATTCAGGCCGATCTCGCCCCGGACCGACGGATCCATGCGACGGGCGGGCAGGCCAGGGGACTGTACGCTGAGGCGTTGCGCAACATGGCTACTCGCACCAAGGCGGAAGGCGGTGCGCTTACCAGCATCGTCGAGCGGTTCGTCACCGAATGCGTGAAGGCGGCCGAGAACTCCGGAGGAACAGTCGAGAAGACGATCGACGAACGCCTGCGGCCGCTGCAGGAGCATCTGGGCGGCCACGACTATGCGACTGTCCTTAAAAGCTACTGGCGTGGAAACGAGGACGGTGACGAAGCGCTGAAGGCGGCGGCCTTGCGGTGGCTTCGAGCCGAATATCCGACGAAGACCGAGGCACGCCAAGCGCTGGGTGTCAGGAGCATCATCGACGATGCCGACGTCTATGACAGCCTCAAGCTGCTGGCGGTGTTCGTGAGGCTGGCCGGCTATACGGGACTCGTGGTGATCTTCGACGAGATGGTGAACATCTACAAGCTGCAGAGCTCGCAGGCCCGGAACCAGAATTTCGAGCAGATTTTGCGCATTCTGAACGACGTGCTGCAGGGCGGCGTCGAGGGGCTCGGCTTCCTGTTCGGTGGGACGCCGGAATTCCTGATGGACAGCCGGAGGGGGCTCTACAGCTATCAGGCGCTCCAGAGCCGACTGGTCGAGAACAGTTTTGCGACCGGCAGGCTCGTCGACATGACGGGTCCGGTGCTTCGGCTCCAGAACCTTACGCCCGAGGAGCTGCTGGTCCTGCTCGGCAATCTTCGGTGGGTGTTCGCCTGCGGCGACGAGACGAAGCATCTCGTGCCCGATGAGGCGCTGAGCGCCTTCATGGAGCACTGCAACCGGCGGATCGGCGAAGCTTATTTCCGGACGCCTCGGAACACGATCAAGGCGTTCGTGCAGTTCCTGCGGGTGCTCGAGCAGAACCCGGGGGTCCAGTGGCAGGAGCTGCTGGGTGAGGTCATTCTGGAGCGGGAGGAGCCCGAGGCTGTCGACGAGCCGGGCGTGGAGAATGATGACCTCGCCACCCTCACGCTCTGAGGGTCTCTCCTCCTTCGACCGCCTGGATCCGGAGGTCCGCCGCTGGATCAGGGACGAGGGTTGGACCGAGCTTCGCGAAGTCCAGGACCGCGCTATCGGCGAGGTTCTGGACCATGACAGGGACATCATCATCGCTGCGGCAACGGCCGCGGGCAAGACCGAAGCCGCCTTCCTGCCGCTTCTGACGAGGGTCGCGGGGAGGCAGGAGCTAGGGCTCGACATCCTTTACGTGAGTCCGTTGAAGGCGCTGATCAACGATCAGTTCCGCCGGCTGGACCTGCTGTGCGAGCGGATGGAGATCCCGGTGGTGCGTTGGCATGGGGACGCCCCCCAGGGTGCAAAGCGGCGGACGATCTCTGACCCTCGCGGTGTTGCGTTGATCACTCCGGAGTCGATCGAGGCGCTGTTCATTCGGCGTCCGAGCGATGCGTATCGGTTGCTGGGCTCTTTGGATGCGATCGTGATCGATGAGCTGCACGCCTTCCTGCGGGGACCCCGAGGCCTGCACCTGGCGAGCCTCCTTCAGCGGATCGATGCCGCTGCCGGGCGCCGCTGCCGGCGCGTTGCGCTCTCCGCCACTCTGGGCGACTTCTCAGCTGCCAAAGCTTGGCTCAGGCCAACGGCCCCCGGTGAGGTCCGCCTGCTCGAGGCCCCCGGCGATGCCGCGGACCTGCGACTTCAGATCCGGGGCTATATCGAGCCGCCCGAAGAGGACGGATCCGATCAGCTTGAGGATGAGGAGACCTCGGACGCGCTGAGCCGGATCGCCGATCACATGTTCGCCACCTTACGGGGCTCGAACAATCTCGTCTTCGCGGGTTCTAGACGTACGGTTGAGGCTCTCTCCGACCGGCTACGCCGGCGGTCCGAGAAAGCGGGTGTGCCGGAGGAGTTTTTCCCGCATCACGGCAGTCTCTCGAAGGAGCTGCGCGAGGACCTCGAGCGGCGGCTGAAGGCGGGAAACCTGCCGACAACCGCCGTCGCGACGACGACGCTTGAGCTCGGGATTGATCTGGGGTCGGTCAAATCCGTGGCCCAGGTCGGGGCCCCGCGGTCCTTGGCGTCACTTCGCCAGCGCCTTGGCCGGAGCGGCCGGCGCCGGGGCAGGCCGGCGGTTCTGCGGGTGTATCAGCGCGAAAAGTATCTGATGGGGGACGATGATCCGCTGGACCGGTTGCGGCTTGGAACCGTTCGCGCCGTGGCGGCGATCCGGCTGTTGCTTCGCAAGTTCGTTGAGCCGCCAGTGGCCGATCCGTCCTTGCTGACGGTGGCGCTCCACCAGACTCTCTCGATCATTGCCGAGGAAGGCGGAGCGCGCGCTGAGCGCCTCTACGGGCTGCTCTGCCAGCCAGGTCCTTTCGAGGCTTTGGACCGCGGCGATTTTATCGCGCTGTTGCGCTGCGCGGCATCTGACGAAGCCGGCCTGATCGAGCAGGCGCCTGACGGGACGATCATGCTCGGACGGACTGGGGAGCGGCTCGTCGCGGGGAGGGACTTCTACGCCGTCTTCGAAACCGACGAGGAATGGCGGCTTGTCGCCGGGGGCACGGCCTTGGGCACGCTCCCGATCGTCAACGTCTTGGGTGTTGGGAGCATCGTAGGGTTCGCGGGGCGGAGGTGGCGAGTCGCGGCCGTTGACGATCTGGCAAAGGTGCTGGACGTCGTGCCTCATCCCGCCGGACGTGTGCCGGCGTTCGACAGGCTATCGTCCGAGCCGCTCCACGATCGGCTCGTCGAGGAGATGTTTGCGATGTATCTGGAGGCTGATGTTCCGGCCTATCTGGATTCAGTAGGGCGAGAGTTGCTGGCTGAGGGCAGGGCGGCGTTCGAGGAGCTCGACCTTCATCGTCAGCGAGTCGTCGCCGCAGGCAAGAACGTGCATGTTTTGCTGTGGCGAGGCAGTGCGATCAACTCGATCGCCGCGGTGATATTGATCTGCGCCGGCTTCGAATGTGAGGCGCACGACATAGGCCTGACCGTTCTTGACGCCGAGATCGACGTCGTGCGGTCGTTTCTGGATAGCCTGGCGGGCATACCGCCGACCGAGGTTGTGGCCGAGTTCGCCGAAAACCTGCGGACGGCGAAGTATGACAGCTATTTGTCCGACGAGCTTCTTCGCCGTGCATGGGTGGACCGCAACCAGGGGCTTTGGCCCGAGGTCGAGGCCGCATTGCTCAGCGTGACCGGCTCTCAACTGCAATAAGCTGCTATCGGCTAGGACGACCGGCGATTTTTGCGCCTCCACGCGGCTGTCGTCTCTGAGAGGGGCGTCTCCCGAGCTGTCTGGCGAGATCGCACTCGCTTGCACGACGTGGGCGAGGAGCTGAAGGGGTAGTGGTAGGCGATTAGGACTCGGCCCTTGGTCAGGGGGAGCCATCTTGCTCCAGATGCTGCGTCAGCAGGGTCGTGATTTCCTCCTGCAGGGCCCGAGCGGCATCGCCTCTGCGGCGATCTGCGAGAGACAACGCAGCCCGGAGAGATGCTTCAGACCCTTCTCGATCGCCTCTGGCGAGTTGGATGCGGCCCAGGCTGAGGTAGGCATCGGCGGCGCCTTCGAAGCTCTGAAGCACTTCGAACATAGATGCGCTTTCGCGGAAGGCGTCTTCTGCATCATCGAGGGCGCCGCGCCGCTCGCAGACCTGGGCCAGGTGATCGGCCGCATCGGCCATGCCCGCGCGATCTCCTTTTTCCCGGAACAGGTTCAGGCTCATGCGGTAGTGGTTATCCGCTCCTTCCTCATCATTTAGACGTTCAAGGATCGCTCCTAGCGCCGCGTGAGCATCGCCCAGGTCTGTCGCGCCTTCCTCCTGCTTCAGCGCAATGCCTCGGCAAAGCGCTTCCCGCGCCTCTTCAAGCCGGGCCGTCTCGCGGGAGGTTTCGCTCTCGTCGCGATATACCTCGCTCAGGCGATCAGGGCGTCGGCTTCGACTCCTCGGTCGCCGCCGCGTTGGGCGAGGTCGATCGCGGTCCGATACAGCTTTTCCGCTTCTTGGAAGGCGCCGACGCGGCGGCTACGTTCGCCAAGGAGGATGTAGCTTCTTGCGGCCCCGCCCTGATCGTCGATGCGCCAGAAGAGCTCGATCGCGTGGCGGGCGGCTTCTTCGGCTGCATCGCCCATCCCGAGGTCGTCGCGCAGCCTGGCAAGAGCGAGAAGGGCCGGGGCTCCGACTGCCGGTTCCCCGGCGTCCCCCGCGAGACCGACCGTTGCTTCATAAGCTTCGATGGCCTGGCGTCTGCGATTCAAACGGGTCAGCAGTTCGGCATAGGCGAGGAGTGCTACGGGGTTGTCGTTTTTTGCGGCGGCGGTGGCGAGCAGGCGTTCTGCTTCGGTGAACTTGGACTCGCTTATCAGCTTCGCGGATTCGGCGATGAGCCCCGGCGGCTCCTCCGCCGTGCCCGTGGACGGTGCCGGTGCCGGCAAGGCAGCCTGCGTTCCTGCAGCCTCGAACTGCTCGTCGACGGCGGCGCCGCCTCTTTGCGCTTCATAATCGCGGACCCACTGCGCGAGATGCTTGCGCAGCTCGTCGGCGAAATCTCGCTCGCCTTCCACCTGCTGGTAGAGGAGCTTCCTCTCGGTCTCGATCTGCTTCCTGAAGTCGAGCACCTTTCGGAGCTGCGGGCCGGGGTCGCTCATTTTACCTGGGTCGACCGCGACGAAGAAGACGACAACGCGCTGCATCGGGCTGTTGGGATCCTCGATGAGCTTCATCGCCAACTGGAACTCTTCTTCGGTTCCGGTGAGGGCGTTTGGTTCGTCGAATGCAGGGGTTCCCCAACGATCGTGGAGGACGAGCACGCAGTAATCGCACTCGGCGAGATCGTCATTGATGATGGCTTGGGGACGGCCGACCCCACCAAGGGTCGCTTCCCAGCCGACGGGGATGAACGTGACACCGCGGCGGTTCGCGTCCGTTTCGTTGTATTTCTCGGTCGTTGACCGGAAACATTCGCGTATGTCTTTGAGCCCACCGAGCGACGCGATGAAGATACGGTAGGCTTCAAGAGTAGTCGACATCGGGGCGACTCGCGTGGTGGAGCGCAGCGGAATTGGCGGATTGGCCCTGCCCTGGCAAGCGGCCCGCCGAACCTTGTCGGAGTTGCTGCGGCGCTCCTGCACTGCGGGTTGATCCGCCCGACCCAAGCGCCATATCGGCGGCATGGCGAAGGATCGATATCAGGCCTGGTACGCCTCTCCGCATGGTGGGTATGAGCCTCTCGAAGCCATTTCGTCGACCGACCATGAGGTGGCTGAGCTCCTGCTCGGCAAGATGGTGAGGCGCAGGAGCGCGGAGCTTGATCCCGATAGCTTGGTGAGCCTCACCGACTCCGCCGGCGAGGATGTCGGCACCCCTTCTTGAGTCGGTGAGCACTTGCTTCCCTGATAACAGCCATCTGTGGCGCGTATCATAGAGCGCGCTAAGCGAATAATGGTTCCGATATAGCAAGGAATCATAGTGCCGGATGTGCGGTACGGCGATTGGATCGGACGTTTGCATAAAGTGTATCTCTTTGGTAACAATATCCCAAAGCAGACGGAGGCACTATGCTTGCTCTATCGTAGCTTGAAATCTTTATCGCTGGCGCTAACGCCCCGGTGATGAAGCTAGCTTGCCGCGAGTTTTGCCTGCAGGCGAGTGCTATGGTTGCAGTTGCTGGTTGTCTAGGCTCCACAGCGAGCCGATGGAGGCCGGAAGGTTGAGGGCCGGCATCGCTTATTTTCGAAAAAGCGAGGATTCCCGTGGAAAACTCGCTCGCGGCGGTTGCGGTCGACGGACCGGGGGACTAGGGTTGCCGCCCATACAGGAGAACGAACCATGTCCGCAGCGTCTGCTCCCCTCCGTTCCGCAGTTCTGGGTGCCCGCCCGGCGAATCCCGCTCTTCAGCGCCTCCAGCAGCGCGTGCTCGCCGAAGCCGAGGCGAGCGAGGTGATCACCAGCTACGACCGGATGCATCACCGCCACAGCCGCTCGTAGGAACGGATCTATGGCCGCGGCGAGGATAACGTCGTTCCTCGTCAAGGTCGCATCGAGGTGCAACCTCGATTGCGACTATTGCTACGTCTATCACCACGCCGACCAGGGGTGGCGATCGTTGCCGAAACTGCTCTCGGCCGAGGACCGCGCGGCTTTTGCGGCGCGGCTGGCCGAATATGCACGTGAGGCCGGCCTGAAGCGGGCGGCGGTAATCTATCACGGTGGAGAGCCGCTCCTCGCCGGCGCCGAGACGATCGTCGAATTCACTCGTGCTTTGAGGGCGGCGGTTGGTCCCGGGGTGGACCTCGAAGTCGGCATCCAGACGAACGGCCTGCTTCTGACGGACCCGGTTCTGGATCTCCTGGAGGGCGAGCGGATCGCCGTGTCGCTCAGCCTAGATGGGCCTAGGGAGGTGAACGACCTTCACCGTACCACCCGCCGCGGGCGGTCCAGCTTCGACAAGGTGGAGGCGGCTCTCGATCGTCTGAAGGCCAGGCCGGATACCTTCGCCGGCGTCATTTCCGTGATTGATGCCGCTGTGCCGCCGCGGACCCTGTTCGAATATTTTGCCGGCCATCGCCCTCCGAAGCTCGATTTCCTGCTGCCGGATTCGCACCACGGCCGGCTGCCGCCGGGCCGCGAGGCGGATCCCGCGCTGTACGAGCGGTGGCTGATCGAGGCGTTCGACATCTGGTTCGGTGAGTATCCGGAGTTGCCTGTGCGCACGTTCGAGGCGCTGCTCGACTCGATCACGGGGTTGAACTCGGGCACCGACGCCTTCGGCCTCGGGGACGTCAGCCTGATCACGATCGAGACCGATGGGACCTATCACGACCTCGACGTGCTGAAGGTGGTCGGCGACGGCGCGACTCGGCTTGAGGGCTCCGTTCGGGACACTCCAATTTCAGCCGTGGTGGCTTCGGCGGCGATCGCGGCGCATCGCCGGCTGCTCACGAAGGAAGGATTGAGCGCCACCTGCCGCCGCTGCGAGGTGGTGGACATTTGTGGCGGGGGGTCGGTGCCTCACCGTTTCGGCGGCGGGGGTTTCGAGAACCCAACTATCTACTGCGCGGAGATGAAGGCGCTGATCGCGCATGTCCGAATGCGCCTCGAGGGAGGCTTGGCCGCGGCTGCCGCAACCCCTCTCCGGGAGCTCGACATCGATCTGGCGCAGTTCGAGCTGGCCGAGCAGGCAACGTCGATCGTGGAGGACCTCTGGGCCGAGGCTTGTGCCGAAAATCAAGCCGATCTCGAGACCTTCTTCGAGGAGGTACGGGCCGCCGAGCTCGGGAGTGCTGCGCTGAGGGCGCGCATCAAAGCCCTGACGCCGGGGGCCAAGCGAGCCCTGGCGGCCGAGCCTGGCCTTATCGCGTGGCAGCGGGCCTTCCTGGCTGCGCGGGCCGGCCGGCGTGTGTACGATGTGGAAGGGGGGTTGCTGGTGCCGGACCTCTCCTACCTCGAGAAGGTTCTCGATCGGCCGGTCCAGGCGGACTTACGGATTGGCGAGGACGACGAATGGCTCCGGCTTCCGTTCGGCTCCTCGATCCATTTCGAGGGTGCTGACGTGACCGAGCGTGCGGCGCCGGTGGTTGCCGAGGCGCTGGAGATTGTCCGTGCCTGGCGGCCGTCGCTCCAAGGCGAGATGTCGCGGATTTGTAAGGCGGTTCAGTTCGTGCGCGATCCCTCGGCGCATCCGGAGAAGATCGTCTCGTTCAGCGACAATTCGGTGCCGGGGGCCCTTTACGTCTCGGTGATGCAGGGCGAGCGGGTGATTGATGCTTACGATCTCGCGGATTCCCTGATCCACGAGCATCGCCACCAGAAGCTCTACCTGCTCGAGCGGCGCTTCCCGACGCCCGAGCCGGGTGAGCTGGTCGTGTCGCCATGGCGGGAGGACCTGCGTCCAGCGTCGGGGCTGCTCCATGCTGTCTTCGTTTTCGTCGAGCTTCGCCGTTTTTGGGAGCATGTTCGCGACGGCGGGCCTGAGCGGCTTCGGCGGCGGGCGATCAATCAGCTTGCCGATACCGAGCGCAATCTGGTCGAGGCCTATGAGACGTTGCGCTCGTGCCCGCTGACCCCGGCGGGGCGCGCTCTCGCGGACTTGCTCGAGGGCCAGCGGGCTCGCCAGCCGCTGGCGGCCTGACGATGCTGAAGGTTCCGTTCGATCGCCTGCCCGAGGATGCCGCCGAGCGTCATGGGGCGCTTCGCGACTATTTTTGCGACAAGGATGCCGAGGCTGTTCGCAATGGCGACGGCTGGGAGCTAAAGCTGGCCTGGCCGGGCGGCGAGGAGCGTCATGTCGATCCGAAGCTGGAGGAAGGCCTGAGCCTCTGGGGTGGTATCGAACTCAACCAGATGGCGATGGCGCAGCGGCGTAGCGGCCGGGTGCTGAGGGCGCTTTACGATACCTGGACCCTGCATAGCTGGAGCGAGTGGTTCGCCGGGGCGAACATCGCTTCGGGCGAGACGCTGACGATCCTCCATATTGACGACCATCGCGACCTGGGCTCGCCGCGGCTGTTCCAGATGGGCTGGCAGTGGGTGGATCCGATCACGGGACAAGTCTTCGATTTCGACGATCCTGCAAGTGTACGCTCGGCGATCGAGAGCGGCGCGGTCGGCATGGGCAGCTTCCTCACTCCCGTGCTCCATCGTTTCCCCGAGGCCGATGTGCGTCAGCTGGGGCAAGCGCCCAAGGTGACGGGGACGACGGATTATCGGGTGGAGCTCACGACGGAGGCGGATAACCTGCTGGAGCCGGGCGCGGAGCGGCCGGCGGTCAGGCTGCAGAAAGGCGTCGAAGGCACCGGGCCTGGGCACTACCGGATAACCGACGATCCCCAGCGATGGGTGGAGGATGTGCGGCCTGGACCGGTGCTGCTCCACGTCGACATGGATTATTTCAATAACCGGTACGACGGTGACGGCGACTGGCGCGAGCGCGCGGAAGTGCTCGATCCAGCGGTGAATCAGGTGTTGGCCGAGGTGGATCGGGTCACGGCGACTCTGAGAGGCGCCGGCGTTGTGTCGCGGATCGGCGATGCCGTCATCGCCTTCTCGCCCGGCTTCTTCCCCGCGGAGCTATGGGAGCCGGCCGACCGGAAGCTCCAGGAGGGTCTGGAGGAGCTCTATGGCTGAGAAGCGCAAGGCGCCCGCGCGCCCGCGCACTCCTAAGCGGCCGACACCCAAGCCCAAGGTGGCAAAGCCGAAGCCCAACCTCGAGAAGGTCGCGCCGTCCGATGTGGATCTCGTTACCACGAAGGGCACGCCGGGGAAGGGGAGCGGGCCGGGAGGCCATTCCTGGGTGATCATGACGGGCGGCGAGCGCGCCGGTGTCATCTACATCAATTTCATCGACGAGCCGCCCGTCGGCAAGCACGCCTCGATCCAGATTTTCTTGAACCAGAAGAGCCAGGGCCGCGGCGTCGGCCGGGTGGCCTATCGGCTGGCGAGCGAAGCCAGCCAGTATGACGAGGTCTATGCCCATATGCGTAAGGCCAATGTTGCATCGCGCCGCGCGGCCGAGGAGGCGGGTTATATCGACGTCTCGCCGCCCGGATTCACTCAGCTGATCATGAAGTGGGAGAGGAAGCGCCAGTGAGGCGGCTCGGGGCCGCGCCTTCATGGATGCGCCCTTCGGCCCGGGTCGACCTGGCTCAGCTCGCCGGGGGCATTCGGCCGGTTATCCGCAGCGAATTCGCCGGACGCCCTGATCTGGTTCGAGTGAGGCAGTGGGCCCGTCGCCGGGGCTTGTACCTGGTCGCCGATAAGGACGGCTTCTTCGCGCTCGGCCCGGATTCCTCAACCGTCCGCCGAACCTTTCGGACCGATTCGCGGCCGGGCCGCCATATCGTCGCGCTCGGCCGC
The DNA here is from genome assembly GCA_035942355.1 of Allosphingosinicella sp. Classification (GTDB taxonomy): domain Bacteria; phylum Pseudomonadota; class Alphaproteobacteria; order Sphingomonadales; family Sphingomonadaceae; genus Allosphingosinicella. Next base: position 13,656 of record DASZDE010000047.1, read on the forward strand.
CTGCTTGGTTATCCGCTTTGTTGCTGCCTCGCGGCTGCGCGGCGCCTGGAGGAAGGCTTGGACTCCTGGGCTGGGTCGCTTTCCCGGCGGCCGTTCGTGGGTCTGTTCAAGTTCATTCGGCCAGGGGCCTATGGTTCGGGTGAGGCCTTGATCAGCCACGTTCCTTGCTCGGCGCGCTGCCGTCCCTCCTTGGTGATGGCGCTCCATCTGCGGAATCGGATCGGCCCGAAGGCGTCTGGCGGGCTGCGGCCGAAGCTACGCTGAGATGCCTGTCGCCTTCGTCATTCCCTGCCTCAACGAGGAGCAGTATCTGGCGGCGGCCGCGGCTTCATTGGGCTTTGGTGAGCGCGCTGCTGCCAGGGCGGATGAGGACGTCCATCTGATCCTCGTCGACAATGGGTCGACCGACGGCACGCTCACTCTCATGAAGGCGATCGCCGCGTCGTCGCGGCCCGGAACCGTCCATGTGGTTTCCGAGCCCGAACGAGGCTTCGTTCCTCCACGGCGCCGCGGCGTGGTCTTGGCGGCGGAAATGGCCGACGGGAGAGGGATTCCTGCTGATCGGCTGCTCATTCTTCAGGCGGATGCCGATACCGTCTACTGGCCCGATTATGCCCGGTGGATGTGGGATCGCCTCCAGGGAAGACGTGGCTTGCTGCTCGAGGGGGCGCTACGGCGGTCCGAGGATTTCGACGCGAAACATGTCGGATATCGAGCGCTGGAGCGGCTTGTCGACGAGGGGCTCGAATGTGATGCGGTTGAAGACGCCGACGACGTCGTCGTCGACGACAAGGCGTGCGGCTACCTCCTGGCCGACTATTTCTCATGGGGCGGCCAATTCCGAGAATACGACGCAGCTGGCAGCGAAATCCACGCCGAGACGACGCGCCTGTTCATCCGCGCTCACCTACGGCACGGCGTGGAGAAGCTCCGAGTTAATCCGGCCCAGGCGACGGCTTCCCGTCGGCGCATTATCGCGGATCCGGCGCTCCATTTCGCGACCAAGGGCTTTCCGCGGGAGGCCGCGTGGATCGCGCGCTGGCGCGAGCGCCATCCGCACACGCGAAGCGTCGATGAGTTCGCCCGCGATCCAGAACACCCGGAGGTTCGGGAAGCCTGCTTCTATCGCCGAGCGCATGAAATCGCACTTTTCGAGCTCCTTCCGTCTCTCGTCGCGCGTACGGCCGGGTCTGGCCTGCAGGGGCGTGCCCGTGCGAGGGTCCAGCAATTGCTCTCGCTGCTCCCGGATTTCTCGGCCGATGAGCTCGCTGCTGCCCCGGGCCGTGCTATCACAGCGGTATTGGACATGATCGAGACACGCTCAGATCTGTTTCGATAACCGGCTGCCGCGTCTCCATGTCGTTCGGTCTCAAACAGGAATCCAACCGCTGCCAGATTCGCATGTGGGGGTACTTCTGGGGGTACAAACTGATGTCAGCTACGAAACGATCGCCAGGACGGGCCGGCTACGTGATCTCTTCGATCCCGCCCCTGGGAATCCTACGGCGCGCCGGGAGTCCCTCTTCGCTCCAAGCGTGGGAGCACAGCGAGCTCGCGCCGCAATGCCCATCGGCCGACACTTAGGCACCGATCATTAAGCCGAAGCTCCTTTCGACAGCTGAGACTTAGGTTCTGCGGCAAGTGAGATGAGCGACATCGCGAGGAGCAGTTTCGGCTGCTCGCATCCCGAACTCTGCCGAGCCTTTCGCCGAAGCTCTGGGTCCGGTTCCGGGTCAAATGGTGGTGGGCTGCGTTAGCGAGCGATTCTCAAGTCGCCGATCGCGATGGCGCCGTGCGCGAAGGTTGTGATGACGAAATCAGCTTCAGCAGTTCCTCCGGCGTCAGCACGGCCGGAATGTCCGGCGCAGCAATCCCATGTTCGTCGAGTGGATGGAGCCATTCGACGCTCGGCGTGCAGACCAGCCAACGGACAGGAATGTCCGCCGCGAGCTTGGTGCGGCCGACCCGGACTTCTCGCGCTAAACTCATGGCTGTCCGGCCGGCCTGGCGCACCGCGGCCCTAATCTTGCTGCGGCGCTGGGAGACGGCCTTCGGATCTCCCATCATGAAGGCCGGCGACTTCCCGAACGCTTTGCATTCGACGACCCAGGCCGCTCCCTGCGCTTCGACCAGAAGATCGATGTCGGTGCGCCCAGAGCCGCCTGGAAGCGCCACCGGGACCCGAGCGCCGATAACGGCTCCCGGCGCCGCTTGGTCGAGCCATCGTTTGAGGTCGAGCACGAAACGGTCGCCATGCTGGCTGGCATACCATTGCTTGCACCGCTCGAGCAGGCCGGCGAGGAAGTCGGGCAGAAGAAGCAGATCGATATAGATGTGATCGTCGGTCGAGATGTGAAGGAAGGGTGCAGTTCCGGGGCAGGCGACGTCAATCCGCCCGGCTTCCTCGGGCCTGATCGCGAGCGCTTCGATGAACTCCTGGGCGAGCCTGCGCGATTGAGCGCCCGCCGCCGCTGCGGGTGAGGCCATTTGCCCGATTCGGTCGGCGAGATGGTCCTTCGGCATGCGCAGGTATCCCTTGCGGCTGAGGCCGAACAGGAACTGGAGCTTAGGCTCTAGCTGGTCGTCGTCCGACTCGAATGCCTCTCCCTGCTCGGGCCAGTCGGGGACCGAGCGCAGGATCAGCAGGGTAAGCGCAGTAAGGAAGTGGAGGATCGCTTCGGGCGACACACGCACCGCCTCGAGCAGAGGAGTCTCGTAGCCCCTCAGCAGTCGGCCCAGCGGGCCGGCGTCAAACGCCGCGAACCGCGCCTCGAAATAGAGTCGCAGGTCGCCGCCCGCCCGCGAACGGATATAGCGCGCTTCGCTCAAAGGCAGCACCACCGGGACAGCATGGCCCGACATGCCGTTCCGGCTTGCCCGGGCGAAGTAGCCGCCGCTGTCGAACAGCGCGCTCACGGGGCGCCGCCGCTCATAATAGTCGACCGCCCGCCGGAGCGCGGGCGATAGATCCACCCTAAGACCTCCGTCCGGGGTGACGACCAGTGTCCCGCCCTTGCCGACGAGCCGCCGCAGCCCCTGCAAACTGTGAATCGAGCGGGCGAGGGCGATCAGCCGGAAGAAGGTACGCAGGTCTCCGGGCCCGACGACGAGCGCGAGCGGAAAGCCGCCCTCCACCCGTCCTGAAAGGCTCGCGGCTGGCTCCGGCGCGCCATATTTGGCGGTGAGCACGGCCAGCAGCAGCTCGCTGCGGTCGAGAAACGCCCGCGGCGCGCGGCGCAGGAAGGACATCAGCGCTTCCTTCGAATGCGCCCTCGCGTCGGCCGCGAACAGCCGTTCGGCCCGGTCATGCGCAGCGGAGATGAGACGATATTGCGCGGCCCGCGAGCGGGCTTGGCCGAGGCTTGCCTTGATCGGTTCGCCGAGCTCCTGTTCCACCTTCTCGGCATCGCGCGCGATCAGTTCCCGATTGTGCTCGAGGAAGCTCTCGAGCAGGCCGAGCGGCGGGTCGAACGTCTGTCCCATAGTCCACTCTTAACGTTCCGCCGCGACCTGGACGACGCCCATGAGGGGATAAGGGCGTCGAATTTTCCCCCGCGCTGCCGCGCTCGAGCGATGATGGCGCTCGACGAGTCGCCTGTAATTTTTTCCGGCGGCCGGCAGGTGGAATTGCGACAGCTGCAGATGGCCGTGGCTGCTGCTGGGCGGCGAGCCGCTCCCACGCCCGAGGACGAGCCGCCGCCTCGCCGTGGCCCCCCGCGAAACGCGCGCTTAAAGCGGCTGTTGCGGTAGTGTGCTAAGCCGTCCGGGCTTGGAGCTCTTCGCCGAGGGCGGTCAGGTGGGGGACGTGGTCTCGGAAGAGCTGCAAGGCCTCCGTCAGCAGGGATCGCGCTTCGCTTGCCAGACCCTTGCTTAGCAGCAGGTCGTGCATGTCCTTGAGATGCTCAATCCTCCGGCGATAGGCCCCGTGGCGCTCGGCCAGCTCGCGCGCCTTGTCATCCCAGCGCTTGGCCCTTTCGAACCGGCCTTCTGCGGTGTGCACCAGGGCCAGATTGTGAAAGCCGCTTACCAGGCCGAGAGGATTACCGGTTCGGATCTTCGTCCTGATCGACATCAGGAAGTATCTGCGCGCCTCGCGGAAATTGCCGAGCTCGTGGTGCGCTAGGCCGAGATTGTTGGCGACGATCGATTTCATGCGGGTGGCGCGATCGCGATGGAACATCGGCCCGTCCTCGTGGGCAGGGTGATCAATGATCCGCTCGAAGTGGTGCTTGGCTTGGTCATGGGCCGCCATGTCGAGGTTGAGCACGCCTCTGATGTTGTTCAGTTCCAGACGAAGCATTGGGGGGATTCCGGCTCCGAGAGGCTGGAGACGGGCAAGGGAGGCCTCAGGGCTCAGCCGCGACGGCCGACCGGCTTCGGCCCGGAAAATTTCGGCTCGGGTGATCGCCGAGCGTGACTTCGGCCCGACCGACGCGAGGTATTGATCGATTAGCTCGACGCACTTCGGATAAAGCTCGCAGCGGTAAAGCAGCATCGCCGTGATCAGTACGGCGCGATCGACACCCGGAGGCGCCGGGCGGTACGCTCGTGGCTTGCGGCGAGCGCCGTGCGCGTCGTTTCGCACGGAAGCGAGCGCATCGATAAAGCCATGCATGTCGGTAAGGCAGTAATGAACGGACATCGGCAGATCGGCGCGGGAAACGCGTGCCTCGACCGCCTCGTCGCCTCCCGGTCTGAGCAGCCAGATGATCGCTCGATACGGACTTCGCCGAAGGAAGCGCAGCACGTCGGGGTCGCTTCCCGAATATCCGGCCACGATCAGCAACCGGCGGTTGCTGTGCGGCTCCTTGATCAAGGCGGGACGGGTTACGTCGGAGATGAGCGCGCCGATGCTCCCTGGCTCGTCGATGCTTCCGTGCAGGTGCTTCACTTTGGCCGGGTCGATCCCCGCGGCCTCGAGCAGATCATCGAAGTTCGTCGTATAGAAGGTGGCTTCGCGCGCTTTCACGATCTGGGAAAGGGCGTAATGCGAGGCGTTTGGGAGGGCCCCGGTTATTTCGTGGCGGATTGCGGCGAACACAAACTTGCCGGCGATGGTGTAGATGTCTGCGAATAGGATCTCCGGCTGGACGGCCTTGAATGCAGAATGGTCGAGCAACTCGGCGACGAGCTCCCGATCGCCCAGCCTTTCCAGGGCGAGGGTGACGACGAGGTCCTTGAGCTGCATCCCCGAAGGAAGCCGCGAAGGGGGTTTCATCGACAAGCCCGCGCCGAGCAGGAAATCCACGTCGCTCCGCGCAACATGAGAGCGTGCCATTTGCAAGGCCGCGCCTCTGGTAAAATGGATCGCCACTCGACAGGCTCCGAACAAAGATGGGGAAGTTGAGATCATCCTGGGCTTGAGTGCAAGCTGGCTCGCGTCCAGTCTCGCAAGCTAATCTGGAAGCCCTAGACCCGCTCACGTGCGGTAGGAGCTTGCCCGGCATCCCGGCCAAGGTTATCCGCGGAGGCCGCGCGGAGCACCAGCGGTCACGATATCCCGCTCGCCTGTTACCTATGCATTACCTGACGCAGATTTTGGTAACAGAAAAATGGTAGAAAATTGGCGCGCCCGGCAGGACTCGAACCTGCGACCCCAAGCTTAGAAGGCATCTCGACCTTTGCCGTCTTCTGGAAGGACCTCCAGCGGTGTGTTCGGGTTCGAGAAGCCCTTCCAAATGAGCCACAGCGTCATCGCGATCTGGACCAGCCCTGCGGGGGCGATCATGAAATAGGAGAATTGCACGCCCACCAGCGCCGCCGTAGCACCTGTCGTCGAAAGCATTGCAGCGATCACGCCCAGCCCCGCGAGCAGCCGCGGCGCGAAGCGGAAGCGGTAGAGGATCAGGAAGAATATAAGGGCTTTGACGTGGCCGGAGGCAAGGTTGAAGAAGTGGGCCGCCGACCATTCGGAACGCACGACCGGGGCCAGAGCCTCGTAGATCGACGCCCGTCCGGGCCGGGTGTAGTTAGTGCTCATGGCGAGCATCTCGCGGACGACCGCGCTCTCGATCGCGACGGTCGCCAGTCCCGCCACGGCAAGGCCGAAACAGAGCCAGAACATGCGTTCACTCGCCGCGCGGAACACCGGGAGCGCCACCAGCGCCACCGCGAAGGTGAACCCGCTGAGCAGGAAGGTGAGAACGAGCGCCGCCCGGATCTGGGTGGCGTTCGCGGCCGCTCCGGTCAAGAAGTCAGGTGCGATGACGCTGCGCATCATTCCGATCTCTGTAAATACGGGTATGGCGAGCAGGGCTTGCGCAAGGAGGAGAAGGCCAACGATCCTGCCGGTGCGTCCATAGTCAGGTTTCATGTTGCTGTCTCTCGCTGGGTGGTTGTCGGTTTGCGTCGGCACCGAGCCGGTCGCCTTCGGCGCGCAAGGCCTTGTGCCACTTGTCTCGGTTCACGCCCTTGGTGAGCATCCAGATCGCCAGCACCACGACGTTGAGGAACATGGGCGCCAGCAGCATGCTCGACGAATAGGCGGGGGCGAGTACCTTGGTGATGTTCTGGGCGACGAATCCTGCGCCCGCGACCAGCATGAGCAAGCCGAGGAAGCGGGGCAGATAGCCCGACTTGAAGGTCAGGTAGCCGCGAACGATCCAGGCCGAGCCGTAGAACAGCATGAAGACGCCGCTCAGATAGCCGGAGATCGAGAGAAACGCGCTCGCGAGGCCCTCCAGCTCCTGCCCGGAGAAATGGGCCAGGTACCTGCTCCCCCCGAGAAACATGGGAGCCGTGAAGTAAAACATCTGCGTGGCCGCAAACAGCGTCATCGAGATGATCCCGAAGAAAGCCGACAGCAACGCGAGGTCGCGGTGGACCGGCCGCAGCAGGACGTAAAACAGCCAGGCCAGGACGACGTCGCTGAATGCTTCGACCATGTATCCGGCGAATCCCACGCGGAACAGGTCCTCGTGGGTCCTCAGCTGCGCGATTCTCGCCGCGGCATCGGCGCCGGACATCTGCGAGGGGACATAGACTTCGCCGAAGAACCCCCCGAACATCGTGAGGATCAGGAATATTCCCACTGCGCGAGAGTAGGATTTCACGGACGTCTCGATCATGTCCTCGGCACCCTGGAAGCATCGTTGGGTCAGTCGGCAAGGCCTTTAGGAGCGGCCCGCCATCTCGGCTCCGAGACGTTTAGGTGCCCCCGCTTGCGCGGGGCTGTCGCAGCCAAGAAAATCATGACAGCTTGTGGCAAGGTTGCGCGCGGATAGCTGGAGCATGGGCGAGGTGAACGACGCATCACGCATTCTTCTCGTGGAAGACGATCCGCAGCTCGCCGACCAATTGATCGGCGGGCTCGAACGGGAAGGCTGGCCCGTTGATCATGTGACCTGTCTCGCCGATGCGTTCGAAGCGATCATCCAAAGGTCCTTCCGCCCCATCCTGCTCGATCGACGGCTCCCCGACGGCGACGGAATTGGGCTCGTTCCCGTTTTGAAATCGAGGCTCAGCCCCGCGCCCATCATCTTCCTGACGGCGCGTGACGACATTGCGGACCGCATCGAAGGACTAGATGCTGGCGCGGTCGACTATCTCGTAAAGCCGTTCGCGATGGGCGAGCTTCTCGCGCGGCTTCGCGCCGCTTGCCGGGGCCCGAGCTCGGGTGCGCGCAATCCGACCGTACAGGTGGGCCGCCTTTCCTTCGATCCTTCGACGCGGGAGGCATTCGTCGAGGGAAAACCGCTGAGCCTGGCCCGCCGGGAGCTCGCGCTGTTGGAGCTTCTCGTCCGCCGCGCCGGCCGCGTGGTTCAGCGGACTCATCTCGATTCCGAACTCTACGGCTTCGAGATGGACGTGTCGGGCAACGCGCTCGAGACACAGGTGTCGAGGCTGCGGCGGCGCCTCCAGGAGGCGGGAGCCGGTGTCGAGCTGAAGACGATCCGGGGGGTAGGCTACATCCTGCAGCCATGCTGAGCCGCAACCCGTCGCTGACGATGCGGGCGGCGTTCGTGTTCGTCGCCGTCTACGGCGCGATCTTTGCGCGGTTCTCCTGCTCATGAGCGCGAGCAGCCTCAGCCCCGACGGCGACGGCCACCATGCTGGCCCCGCGATCGCTCTTTCCTTCGCCGCCGCCGATCTCCGCCACGAGGGCGGCACCGTCCGCTTCGCCCCTGCCGGCCGCTTTGCCGACCTGGCGAGGCGGAATCCGTCGCTGTGGCTGATCGGAGAAAGGGACGGTCGGCGCTTCGCCTTCGGCCCGGTACCGGACGGCGGACGCCGCCTCTTCGCCGTCTACGCCGGTAACCTCGACACTGGCAAGTTTCACGTCCCGGACCTCGCGCACCCCGTTTCCGATTCTGTCATCAGGCAGCGCAGGACAGGTGCGGGGATCGTCCTCATCGCGGCGGGCGGCGTCAACCCGGCGACTTTGACGCTCGCCGATTCCTTTCTCTACTTCATGCGCGAGGGTCTCTTTCCACTCCTTGTGCTGGGCGGTGTGGGGCTCGCGGCGATGGCCTTCACACTTTTTCTCCTCTGGAATTCCCTGAAACGAGTCGCGGCCGACGCAGCCTCCATCCGTCCGGAGCGCCCCAACCGCCGGATCGAGGAGAGGAAGGTTCCCCATGAGCTCCTACCGCTCGTGCGCGGCTTCAATGCGGCGCTCGACCGCCTGTCGGGGGAGCTCGCCCGCCGAAAGCGCTTCATCGCCGACGTCGCCCACGAGCTGCGCACGCCGCTCGCCATCGCGTCGCTTCAGGTGGACTCGCTGAAGGACGGCGGCGAGCGGCGGGCGCTACAGCGCGTGGTCACGCGCATGTCGCACCTCGTTGCGCAAATGGTCGACGTGGAGCGGCTATCCCTCGCCGGGCAGCAACGCACCGAGATCGACCTTGTGGCGCTCGCCAGCGACGTGATCGCAGACATGGCGCCGATGGCGATGGAGGCAGGCTATGAGCTGTCGCTGCAGGCGCCCCCCCACCCGGTGGCGGTTGCGGGGGATTTGCATGCGCTGAACCGCGCGCTTGCCAACCTGATCGGGAACGCCGTCGCCCATGGCGGCGGGGCAGGCCAGATTCAGATCGTCGTCGGTGCGTGGCGGACGATCGATGTCATCGATGAAGGTCCCGGTGTGCCTGAGCCCCTTCGGGCGAACCTGTTTGAGCCTTTTGCGCGGGAGCGGTGGGATCGCGACGGATGCGGGCTCGGCCTTCATCTGACGCGAGAGATCATGCGCGCTCACGGCGGTGAAGTGGTGCTGCTAGCCAGCATGCACGGCGCCGCCTTCAGGCTCGAATTCGCATAGCTAGATGTGCCGAGGCCCACCAGCCAGGAATCCGAACCGCCCGATTTGAGGCTGCAAGACTCGAACTGGGACCCCGAGTTTAGAAGGCTCGTCGAAAGCACCTGGCTAAACGGGGAAGGCTATCTGCTTCTGCAGCATGCCACCTTCGGGGCCTGCCCGGCTGGTCGTTCTTGGATAGGGGAATGTTAATGAAAGGGCCTCAGTCGGCGACCGAGCCCGCTCGAACTTAGCCACGTAGACAGGGCCTCGCTGGCTTGCTGCAGGACAGCATAAGGATAACCATTGGGGTCGCGCAGCCGCTCAAGGGCCGCAATCAGATCCATCGCGCTCTGATCGGACTCAGGACCCTCAACCGCCTTGGCAGCTTCCGCCAGCCAATGTGCGACTTCTACCATGCGCTTGCCTCCGCTTCCGAACCAATAAGCAAAGTGCAGCCAGATGTGGCCGCGCAAGATGGGCAACTGTGTTTCGCGAAGGAGCACGTCCAGCTCCTCAGCTATGTTGAAGAAGCTCTGCATTCCGTCCAGAAGGTGCCACCGATGCTCTCCTTGCTCCAACCAGCGCTTGAGCCGCTGCGGAGACTCAAGTGCCCAGCAAAGGTCTTCGAGATGGTCCCCTCGCACGTAGAAGTCATCGAGGAGTTCTATGAAGTCGCCAATGACGTCATTGGCTATGAACCGCGCGTTCAGATGGAGGAAACGGCGGTACAAATCCTCGAAGCGAGGATCCTCCAACTCTTCCGCCCACGCGCGGCAATAACATTCCGGTAGGTCACTACTCAGCGAGAGCCGAACGAGGATGGGCGGCGCGTATGGGTAGTGCTTCTCCGTATAACGGCGAACCGCGACCTGCTCGAGCAAGCTGCGTATCTCACTTTTCCCAGGCTCTGAGTAGGCGCGGGTGGGGCCGGCGCCTAGCCCGCCTGCGTGAAGCGCCGACAGGCCGCCGAACAGCAGGTCGAGCGCTACGCGGGAGCCGATGTCGGGCTCGACTACCACGTCGCCCTCCTCAGCTTCGTGTGAGCGGAACACCCGATCGGGCTTGCGTCTCTTGTCGCGCCAGACCGCGGCAACCTGCTGCGCGTTGGATTGAATCGAGTACGCGCGCTAAACGTTCTGGAGCACCGGCACCGCATTTGCAGTGAGGAACGGCTCATTTGTCATAGGTGGCTTACGATCGCTGGAACCGTCTTCGGACAGCGGCAGATCTCGCAGTGACCATAGCCCTCCCACACTTCGGGCGGCGGGTCCTCTAGGAAGCGCTGCGGCAATACGACCGCCTCCTCATCTCCGAAAATGACTTGGCGGGCGCGCACCTGATCAGCCCAGCCCTTCTTGAGGGCCTTGTCAGAATCGCTCAGCAACTGATTCAGGAAGGGGCTTCCCGGCTCAAGGCCGTCCAGTGGAAGCACACGGAGCTTCGCGAGCGCAGCGATGGAGGCAACCAATCCGCCCATCGTTCCAGAGAGCTCCTTTTGCAGCTTGCTAAGTAATGCCCCCATATGCGCCGGTGCAAAGAGCAGTAGACGGACTCTGTCGACCCACGGCGCATCTTCGCTGATCGAATCGAGCACCGCACGCCGTGCGACAGGCGCTCCCAGCGAATGAGCGACGATGAGCACATCGTCGTAAACCCGGGCGACCGGTTCGCCCAGGGCGCTGGCGATCACGCGGTTCCAGTCCGCCGAAGCGCTCGCGGCGGCGCGCAGGAAGGCTCGAAGCTTTCCCGCAGACAGTTCCGGCTGCGCGCGGAGGCTGTTGTAGCCATAAAAGACGATATCCGTAGCGCCGGTACGTGAATCTGAGATCAGCTGCGTCTCGGCTCCGGACCAAGTGCTCGCCGAGCCTCCGCCGAAGCCGTGCACGAACACCATCAGCCGCCTCGCCGGCAGCTTGCTGAAGTAGGCAACGGTTTCGCGACCCCATTCGAGCGGAATCGCGGTAGAATGGCTCATTCGAATGTACTCGCCCGACGAGTCCACATCACTAGCATGGGAGGAGGTTCTCGGGCAGAGGCTTTCAGTGGCGGCGCTCCAGAGCATCCGAAGCTGATATTAGGTGGTAGGCGTTCATTCGTTCCCAGCGAGATGTGGAGCCGAGACTGAGCCCCATTGCTTGCGGGGAGAAGTAGGCCTGCTTCGTAGTGCCAGCCGCCGCTGAGGACTCCCAGAAGAGTGCAGGCAAACCCATTGAAGCCGATGCTGCGCGTGGGGACGAATGTGGGGTCGCACCAAACGCGATTTCACTTTCTTACGTTAATCCATGCGCTTAGGTCGCGATGTTCGGCGACCTCCCGCGTAGCTAAGTTCAGCGCGCGCGCGAGGCGGTGACGAGCGGCGGCAGGGTGCCGCGACAGTGGCCGCATTGCGCCACTCTCGGTCATTCGAGTTCGTCGATCAGCTCCCCAGTTCCAGACAGTCCGCTTCTTCAGGTCACGTCAGCACCGGATGTCCAAGTGACGCGTGGCGATAAAAATGATAGAGATGCCGAGGCGGTGCGGGCCAGGTCATCATGTGTCGACCAAGCGACTTCATCGCGAAAGAATCTTGCCGGATCGACAGCGTTTCCCTGGGCCGCCAGGCGCTACGATCCTTTGCTGATAGTCGAAGGAAGAAAACGCAACCTAGCGCTGATCGGGCAGGTGGATCGAGACCCGTCGGCTGAGCGCCGCAGGAGTTTCATTTTCGCCCGGTTCGGCCGGGACATACTCGCCTTTCCAGTCGGCAAACAGAATGCCGGCGGGAAGCCCTAGATTGCGCAGCTCGGCGACCACCGCGTGCGCGCGCTTGCGCGACAGCGCGAGGTTGTAGGCCTCGGTACCGACCGAATCGGCGTGACCGGTGATCATTACCCGGGTGAGCCCGCGCTCGGTCACTTCGGCGGAGACTTGGGCCAGCGTTTGTCGGCCCGCCGGCGAAAGCGCGATGCTGTCGGTCGCGAAATGGACCTCGAAATGCGCGGACGGGCCGGTCGGGCTGTTCTGCGCTGTGATCGGGGTGGCACCCTGCAACGCGGCCACGACCGCCAGTGCGCTCGCCGCGAGCGCGCGGCGGGAAGCGATCGGTCGAACGTGCACCGTGCGATTCTCCATGGTCAGGGGCCGATATAACCGCCGGCATTGACGGCCCGCGAGCCGCGAATTTCGACGTCGAACGGCTTGCCACCGGTGACCCGGCCCGTGCGCCTGCCGAATGTCGTCGCGGCTTCACCGAAGCGAGACCGGTGGGTCGATCGGTTCATATTGTAGTTGTCGTTAGCGACGCGCATCGTTCCGGTGAAGTAGTACTGTCCCTGATAGACGTGTAGCGAACCCTTGAGGTGCAGCGTCACACTGCCGAGCACGTACTTGTTTGGCATTGTCCGGGTGGCGTAGGCGATGCCCCCGCCCTTGGCGCCCGGCAAGTCCCCGATCCGGGGCAGGGCCATTTCGGTATCGATGTAGTAGTCGCCGTCGCCGGCCGCCAGGGACAGGCCGACCTGCGTCAGTCTGCGGTCGTCTCCGGAACCGCTTGCCACGAGGTCGCCGAAGCCGACTTCTTCGAACTCCGAAACGTCGTAAATGTGAGTCTCGCCGCCGCCTGCAAGATAGTCGCCAAAGGCGCTGAGCACGCCCATCTTCTTGTGAACCGCGTGGTTGAACCTGTACGCGAAGGCGGCGAGAATGGCTCCGTTCGAGAAGTTCCCACCCGAAATCGCTGAAAGAGTGCCCCCCACGGCGGCTGCTCGCGCGACATTCGCGGTCGAGCCAGCCTCGCCGAAATCGGGCAGGTAGGCGTCGCCGAGCGCACCCGCCGACCCGACAAAGAACCCGCGCCCGAACTCTCCCCCGCGCGCCACTTCGGTGACGCCCCCGAGCACCCCGTGTGCGCCGATGTTGGCTGCCGAGCCCGCCGCCCAAGTTTCGCCGATGCCGTAGGAGAACCCGGCGGTCACCCCGCCGATTATGGCGCCGGTGACCGCCCCCGTCAGTATATCCTCGAAACTGCCGCCGTAGAGCGCCGCAGCGGTTCCCCCGGCGACCGCCCCCGCCGCCATACCGGCCATGATCGCACAAGTCGCGACGCAACTCGTCCCGAACGACGCGACTGTGATCACCGCGGCGGCCACGATGACGACCTCGCGCCAGTTTTCCTTCCACCACTTGCCGGCCTCGCGGCCGATGTTGCGAATGCCGTTGCTGATCCCGTCGCCCAGTTTCTTGAAGGCCTTGCCGATCTTCTTGAACAGACCGTACCCGGTCTGGTCCGCCGATCGCAGCGGGTTGTTTTTGGCGTAGGCATAACGGTTGAGGCCGTGCGGGTCGCCCACGCCCTCGCCCAGCGGGTCCGCGCTGACGAACTGGCCGGTCACGTAGTCGTAGATCCGGCCGTTCATATGAATGAGGCCGAGTTCGGCAAAGAGCTGCTGCGAGGCAAACGTGCGCTGCCACGCCCCGGAGATGGCGGCTCCAGCCGGGAGGAAAGTCGATGTCACCTTGCCCCACGGGTCATACCAAAAACGGGCGGCCAGCTGGCCGTTGCCGTCGGTGATTCGCATCACCGAACCGAGCTGGTCCTTGTGGGCGTACCAGGCGTGCCGCTGGACGGCGGCCGGGGCGTCGGCCCGCACGACGGTCTCGAGCGTGAGGAACACCCCGGACGGACCCGCGATCTGGTAACGGTAGCGCGACTTGTTCAGCCGCGGCGCATCGCCGGGTGCCACCGCGAGTTCGCGCACCCGCTCGAACAGCCCGACGGTCACGGTTTCAACACGCTTGCCGCGCTCGGTGTAGGCCTCGAAATACCGATCGCCGAACGGATCGTATTCGAAGCTGACGCCGACTTCAGGGGATGCCTTGAGCGTGACCGAGGCTACCCGGTTGTCCGCCGTGTAGATGAAGGTCCGACGGCCGTCCTCCACCCGGTTCCCGTTGGGATCGTAGCGGTAGTCCGTGCCGACGCCCGCCAGGGTCCTGCGAACCACCGCATGCGCCGGCGCCCAAGGCCCGGTGCCGGGGTCCCGGTAGGCCAGCGTGCCGGCATCGGGCTTGGCGACGAGCCGCCCGGCCCCGTCGAACACGTAGCGGTCGTTCGACCCATTGCTGTGCGTAAGGCGCACGAGCCGGTTGATCTCGTCGTAGGCGAAGCGCTCGTTAATGTTCCGCGTCGTCTCGCGCCGCCGCGTGAGGTTGCCCGCCTGATCGTAATCGAGGTTTAGGTCGAGCAGGCTGCCCCCGCCCGCCGACGGCGTGACCTGAATCCGCCTGGCGAGGCCCGTCTTCCCGTCGTAGGTCCGCTCGGTCGCGATCCCGTTCCCGAAGAGCTCTTCGACAACGCGCCCGTCGGCATCGGCCTTTACGGCGTCCCAATAGCCTTCCGAGCCGGTCGCGTCGGTTATCCGATAGAGAAAGCCGCGGTCGTCGTAATGATTCCGGATCGAGAGCCCCTGCTGGCCATCGATCGTCGGATAGGTCGTCTCGACGATCCGGCCGTAATCGTCGAGCACCACGCGGGTGCGGTATTGCTCGCCCCGGATAGTGATCAGCTCGCCGTTCGCGCGGCCGAGTGCGTCGTAGCTCAGCGACTTCTCGTAGCGATCAGTTTCATAGACCCGTGACAGCTTGCCGGTGGCACCCGCGCCCTGGTCGTATTCCCAGCGGACCGTGCGGTCGGGCGATTGGCGCACGACGATCCTGCCGATCGGATCGTAAGCGAAAGTGGTAAGCTGATTCTTCGCGTCGACCTGCTCGACGAGCTGGCCGAAGGGATCGTAGCGGTAGCGCCAGATGCCCATGTCCGGGTCGTTGGTCAGCACTCGCCGGCCGAGCTCGTCGTACTGGTGCCGGAGTTTGATTCCGGTGGGACCGGTCGTTGCCACCATCCGGCCCGACGCATCGTACTCGTACGTGGTCCGGCCGTTCATCGCATCGCGCGAGGACCGGGTAAGGCCGCTCGCGTCGAGCTCGGCCGACACCTCGCGCCCCAGCGCATCGCGCACACCCAGCATGCGCCCGCCACCGGGGCGCGAGCGGTAGCTGCGCGTGACGCGAGCGCCGTCGGGGGTGGTCGTGGCAAGCGGGCGTCCGAGCGCATCGTAAGTGATCTTGGCCCATTGCGCCGTCGTACCACGGTCGTAGGGGCGTGACTCGCGAACGATCTGCCCCAGGCGGTCGAACTCGAAGTCCGTGTGGACTGGCCGTGACCGCTCTGCGCGGTCGAAGCCCTGCGCGATAGTCCGCAGCACCCTGTCTCGAGCGTCGTGGAGCGATATCACGGGCGCGAGCGAGCCGGTCTGGGAGATCGTCGCGTAGGCGGCCGTGACGCCCGCGGCGGCTTGGCTATCCTCGAGTTCGCCGACCCGAAGGTAGCGGGTCCGGCTGATGATGCCGGTCGTTGAGGTGGCTTCGACGACCCGGCCGAACCCGTCGTACCTGATCGTCGTGACCGCGCCGTTGGGATCGGTCTGCGACAGCGGCGCCCCGGTTTTAGGATCGCGATCGATGCGCGTCTCGAACCGCAGGTTGGTCCCGATGATCCGTTCGGCAACGGTAAATCGGCCGGTGGGATCGTAATCGGATTCGTTGGTTCGGCTGGGAACGCCAGCGGCCGACGTTGTGATCCTCGTCACGTTGCCGCTGGCATCGCGTTCATAGCGCTTGAGGACCGCCGCCTGATGACCCGCGTCGCTCGTCTCCGAACGAAGCAGGCCGCTCATGGTGTCGTAGGTATAGGCGATCACGCGGCGCTCGGTGCCCGCGGCAGTGGCAGCCGTCGCCGGCCTCGACTTGTCGATGGTAGTCCGCACCAAACGCCCGAGGAACCACCGCGCGGGATCATCGGCGTATTCGTTGGTGACGACGGTCGAAGAGCCGTCGAGCCGGGTGGTTGTGGTGACCACCGCATTGG
>DASZDE010000048.1:0-22543 GCA_035942355.1 Allosphingosinicella sp.
CGGTCAGGCTGCTCGTCAGCCGCACCCGGCCGCCGGCCGAGGCCAATAAGGTTGCCGAAGCCCTCGGGGCGGAGCTCGTGCCGATGGGGTCGGCAGGGGCGAAGGCGATGGCGGTCCTGCTCGGCCAGGGCGACATCTACCTGCATGCCGGCGGGCAATTCGAATGGGACAATTGCGCCCCGGCCGCCGTGGCCTTGGGGGCCGGCCTGCACGCTACCCGGCTCGACGGCTCTCCGCTCGAATATAATCGGCCGGACCCGAAGCTGCCCGACCTTCTCATCTGCCACGCGAGCCTGGTGGAACGCGTCCGGGCCGCGCTCGCCTGAATGGAGGCGGCCGTGCGCATCCAGCCGGTGATCCTGTCCGGCGGCTCGGGGACCCGGCTGTGGCCGCTGTCCCGCCCGAACCAGCCCAAGCAGCTCCTCGCCCTCACCGCCGACGCAACCATGCTCCAGCTCACCGCCGAGCGAGTGCGGGACGAGCAGCGTTATGCGCGGCCGATCGTGGTCTGCGGCGCCTTGCACGCGGATCAGGTGGAAGCCCAGCTGGCGGCGATCGGCATTGCGCCGGGGCGGCTGATCGTCGAGCCGTGCCCCCGCAATACGGCGCCGGCCATCGCGCTGGCCGCGCTGGCCGTGGCGCCGGCGACGCCGCTGCTGGTGATGCCGAGCGATCATGTGGTGGCCGACGTTCAGGCTTTCAGGGATGCGGTCGAGCGTGCCCTCCCCGCCGTCGGCGACGGCTGGATCGTCACCTTCGGCATCGAGCCGGACTGGCCGGAGACCGGCTACGGCTATATCTTCCGGGGCGAAGCCTTGTCGGCCGGCGTCCACAAGATCGCCCGCTTCGTCGAAAAGCCCAACAGCGTCACCGCCCAGGCCTATCTCGACCAGGGGGATTGTTCCTGGAACAGCGGGATTTTCCTGTTCCGCGCCGGCGACTATCGTGACGCGCTCGAGCGTCACGCCCCGGCCATCCTGCACGCGGTGAGCAGCGCCGTGGCGAAAGGCCGCACCGGCGGCGGCGTCCGCTTCGATCCGGATCCGGACGACTTCGCCTCCTCGCCTTCCATCTCGATCGATTATGCGGTGATGGAGAAGGTCGAACGCGCGGCCGTCGCGCCGGTACAGATGGGCTGGTCGGATATCGGCAGCTGGGACGCACTCTACGACTTTCTCGCGAAAGACCCGGATGGATCGGCCCTGACAGGCGACGTGATCGCCCGTGATGTGAAGCGATCGCTGATCCGCTCGACCGGTCCGACGATCGCCGCCCTCGGGGTCGACGACCTGATCGTCCTTGCGACCGCCGACGCCGTCCTGATCGTGCCGCGGGGGCAAAGCCAGCGCGTCAAGGAGATCGTCGAAGCGCTCGACGCGCGCCGCCGCCCGTCAGACGAGTAGGTCGGCCTTGGCCTTAGCCCTCGGGTAAGCAATGAGCAGGTCCGATCGTTCGGCTATGCTCAGCTCGGCGGGACCTTCCACGACCCAGGCGGTGCCGGGCTTCAGGTCCGCTCCGTCGATCTTGGCCTCGCCGGCCACCGGGATCAGCCAGACCGGCAATGCCTCCCCCGCCTGGAGCCGCCCCGCCGCGGCTCCGGACCATCGTTCGAGCACGAACGCCCCTTCGGCCAGGATCAGCCGTCCCGGCCTCTGCTCGCGCGGTTCGAAGGGCGGCTCGTAGGGCGCCGGCTTGGCAACGGCGATGCCGGCCTCGAGGTGCAGCTCGCGCGGGCGGCCGTAATCGTACAGCCGATAGGTGAGGTCGACATTCTGCTGGACCTCGATCAGCGCCAGCCCCGGCCCCAGCGCATGCACGGTCCCGGCCGGCGAATAGTAAACGTCGCCGGCGGCGGCCGGCCGCCAGTCGACCAGCTCCTCGATCGAGCCGTCGAGCGCCGCGGCGCGCAGCGCTTCGCGGCTGACCGGAGCGCGCAGGCCGATGCCGATCACCGCATCCGGATCGGCGGCGAGCACCACCCAGGCCTCGTCCTTGCCGCTCCGATACCCCGCCGCCCGCGCCTGCTCATCGTCGGGGTGGACCTGGATCGACAGCTTCTCGGATGTGAACAGATATTTGACCAGCAGCGGCCGGTCCGCGCCTCCCGGACCCCCGAACCAGATCTCGCCGACCGGCGGCCGGTCCGCGCCTATCTGTCCGAACAACGGTGCCAAGTCGCGCCGTCCCCAGGGTTTTTCGACATATTCGGGCGTGAGAGCGACGGCGGTCATCGGATGCGGTCCAAGATGCGGCTGCCTCGCCGGCTCGTCGGATCTTCGGGAGCAGTCCTGCACTGCTGCCGGCCCTCCGGGCCCGTCGCTGGCGTTCCGCCTGATAAAGTGCTAAGAAGTGCCTCATAGAGAAGCTGAATCGTCTAGCCAACAATTCCGTTTCTCATCGCATTGGGGGGGAAGCGTGCCGCCGCCGATTGTATGGTAGCGGCCTCAAGCCTTTGTCTTCCGGATAAATTCGCTATAGAGCGAATCGTCCGGACTTGGCTGGTTGAAGGGGAGAGGCGTTGGCCAGCTCATCGTTTCTGATTGACGACACTGCGAACGAGGCGCTGGTTCTCACGCCGCCCGCGGAAGCCGAACATCATTCTTTCCTGAGCGCGATCAATGAGCTGGGCACCTCGAAGGAGCTGCTGCGGCTCAAGCTCTACGCGTCGCTGATCGCGATCGATGCGGGCGGGCTGATCCTCGCGTTCATGCTGGCGAGCGCGATCCGCCTCAACGATCCGTTCCACGGCGAAGGCATCGACATGATGTTGGTCATGCTGCCGCTGTTCATCGGCATCGCCGTCAACAGCCGCGCCTACTCGATCGACGTGCTGCAGGCGCCCCGAATCGGAGTGCGCAAGGCGCTCCAGTCGCTCCTCTTCGCCCTGGCGGCCGTGATCGGGATCATCTTCTATCTGAAGGCGAGCGAAAGCTTTTCGCGTCTCATGTTCGCCATCGGCAGCGGTTTCGCCGTGCTGTTCGTCGGCTTCGGCCGCTGGGGCTTCGGCCAGCTGATCGGCCGCAGGCTGAACTGGCGGTTCATCAACGAGGTGCTGCTGGTCGACGGCACGCAGGTCTTCCCCCGGCAGGGCGAGATCGTGCTGTTCGCGAACGAAATGCAGCTCACGCCCCGCACTGACGACCCCGAGCTGCTCGACCGGATCGGGCGGCTGCTCAAGAATTGCGACCGGGTGCTGGTGGCGTGTCCCGCCGAGCGGCGCGCCGCCTGGTCGGCGATGCTCAAGGGCACCGACGTCGATGTCGAGGTTCTGGTGCCCGAGCTCGACGGGCTCGGCGCGCTCGACCTGCGGCGGTTCGGCGGCCGGTCCTCCGTCCTGGTCGGCTGCGGTCCCCTCGGCCTCAGGGATCGTGTGGCCAAGCGGGCGCTGGATCTGGCGATCGCTTTGCCGGCCTTCCTGCTATTGCTCCCGCTGATGGTGGCCGTGGCCGTGGCCATCAAGCTCGAATCGGCGGGACCCTGCTTCTTCCGACAGCCGCGGGTCGGCCGCGGCAACCGCATCTTCCAGCTCGTCAAGTTCCGGAGCATGCGGATCGAAAGCTCGGACCATGCCGGCACCCGCTCCGCCAGCCGCGACGACGACCGCGTCACCCGGGTCGGCGCGTTCATCCGCCGAACCAGCATCGACGAGCTGCCGCAGCTCATCAACGTGCTGATGGGCGACATGAGCATCGTCGGGCCGCGCCCGCACGCGCTGGCCTCGACCGCCGAGGACCAGCTCTTCTGGACCATCGATCCGCGCTATTGGGACCGCCATGCGATCAAGCCCGGCATGACCGGGCTCGCCCAGATACGGGGCTATCGCGGCGCCACCTCCTGCCTTTCCGACCTCACCAACCGGCTGCAGGCGGACCTCGAATATCTGTCCGGCTGGAGCATCGGCCGCGACGTGGCGATCATCTTCCGCACGCTTCGGGTGATGGCGCACCGCAACGCCTTCTGAGGCGGGCGTTCCCCTCATTATGATGTTGCACCGCACAAGACACCGCATTACCGCGTGCCGCACGTGGGGAATTGCCGCGCATTGACGTTCAACGGGGCTCGCAAGGCTGACCTGATGCTTGGAAAGAAGACCCACTTTGCCGCGGCGGCGAGCCGGCGGGGCTGAACGGCGATTCGGAAGTCATCCAAATGCGCATCGTCGTCAGCGATTATTCAGGGCACCCCTTCCAGGTGCAGCTTTCCCGCGCCCTCGCCGCCCTCGGCCATCAGGTGCTGCACCTCTACTCGGCCAGCTTCCAGACACCCAAAGGCGACCTCCTCCGGCGCGACGACGATCCCCCGGGATTCGAGATCAAGGGCATGCGTTCGGCCGAGGCATTCAGGAAGGACAGTTTCGTCAAGCGGCGGCGCCAGGAGATCGAGATGGGCGGCCTGATCGGAGGTGAGATTGCCCGGTTCGGACCGGACGTCGTCTTCTCCAGCAACGCCCCGATCGACACCCAGGTGCACATCCGCCGCGCGGCGCGGGCGGCGGGCGCGAAATTCGTATTCTGGGTCCAGGATCTGTACGGGGAGGCGATCTGGCGCATCCTCCGCGCCAAATTCTGGATTTTCGGCGACGCCGTCGGCCGGCTCTACAGCGCTATCGAACGCCGGCTGATCCGCTCCTCCCACCACGTTGTCGCCATCTCCGCCGAGTTCAAGGCGCTGATCGCCCGCCGCGCCGGCATCGCCGCCGAGAAGGTGACGGTGATCGAAAATTGGGCGCCGCTCGCCGAGGTGCCGGTCGCTGCGCGGGACAATGCCTGGGCCGTGGCCAATCTGCCGCCATCGCCGGTGCGCTTCGTCTATTCGGGGACGTTGGGGTTCAAGCACGATCCCGGTCTGCTCCTCAAGATCGCGCAGAATGTGGGCGGCCATGTCATCGTCTTCTCCGAGGGCAAGGCCGCCGAGGCGCTCGCCCGGGACGCGGCTGCGGCCGGCGTCGGCAATCTGATCGTCCGCGACTGGCTTCCGTTCGGCGACCTTCCCCAGGCGCTTGCCGGCGGCGACGTGCTGATCGTCATCCTCGAGCCTGACGCCGGCATTTTCTCGGTCCCTTCCAAGGTGCTCACCTATTTGTGTGCGGGCCGGCCGATCCTCGGCTCGGTGCCGAAGAGCAACCTTGCCGCCCGGATCATCCTCGGCGCGAAGGCCGGGCTGGTCGAGGAGCCGGGGGACTATGCAGCGCTGATCGCCGCCGCGAGGCGGCTCGAGGCGGACGCGGCAATCCGCGCGGAGATGGGTGCCAATGCCCGCGCCTATGCCGAAAAAGTCTTTGACATCGATACCATAGCCGGAAAGTTTGCAACCATCGCGGCGCGCCTCGCGCGGCCCACATCTGGAGACAATCAATGACGAAATCTGCTCTGGTCTGCGGGGCCGGCGGCTTCATCGGCAGCCACCTCGTCAAGCGGCTGAAGCGCGAGGGCTTCTGGGTCCGCGCCGTCGACCTCAAATATCCCGAATTCGCGGAGACCCAGGCCGACGACTTCCTGATCGGCGACCTGCGCGACCAGAATGTCTGCGACCGGGCCGTCGACCGCCGCTTCGACGAGGTCTACCAGCTTGCCGCCGACATGGGCGGCGCCGGCTACATCTTCACCGGCGAGCACGATGCCGACATCATGCACAATTCGGCGACGATCAATCTGAACGTGCTCGACCGCTGCCATAAGCGCAACATCCACCGCGTCTTCTATTCGTCGTCCGCGTGCATGTACCCGGCCTATAACCAGGAGGACCCCGACAACCCCAATTGCGAGGAAAGCTCCGCCTATCCGGCCGCGCCCGACAGCGAATATGGCTGGGAGAAATTGTTCTCCGAACGGCTCTACCTTGCCTATAACCGCAACCACGGCATGACCAACCGGGTCGCCCGCTACCACAACATCTTCGGCCCCGAAGGTACCTGGCAGGGCGGCAAGGAGAAGGCGCCGGCCGCGGTCTGCCGCAAGGTCGCGACCGCCGCCGACCAGGGCGAGATCGAGATATGGGGCGATGGTGAGCAGACTCGGTCGTTCCTCTACATCGACGAATGCGTCGAAGGCTCGATCCGCCTCACCCGCTCCGAGTTCGAGGGCCCGGTCAATATCGGTTCCGAGGAGATGGTGACGATCAACCAGCTCGTCGACATCGTCTGCGACATCGCCGGCAAAGCCCTCCACAAGAACCATATCGAGGGCCCTACCGGCGTCCGCGGCCGTAATTCGGACAATCGCCTGATTGACGAGAAGCTGGGCTGGAAGCCGTCGCAGTCGCTGACCAAAGGCCTCGAATACACATATGCCTGGATCGAGCAGCAAGTGATGCGCAACAGCCCCGCCGCGTCCCGGATTTGAAGGCGTCCGCCGGGACCCGCCGGGCCGACCTTGGGGAAGGGGTGGCGGGGTCCGCTCATCTCCGGTTCAAGCGCACCGGTGCCAAGCCGCTCGACCGGGGCCGAGCGTCGCCGACGGCTCCAAGGCCTTTGCACCGGCAAGCGGAGCCGGAGCGGCAGCGGACGTGACGGCGGCAGGCCCCCAGTCAGCGCAGAGGGTTGAGATGATGAAGAAGCTATCTTTCGGGTTGCTCGCCCTTGCGGGAGGATTCGCGTCCGTGGCCTGCACGCCGGCTGCCGCCTACAAGCCGGACGACGGCCGGGACGACCGAGGCCAGCTTCAGGCTGCCATTGACCGGCTGTCGGCAGCGGGCGGCGGTACTCTGCAGCTTGAGCGGGGAACCTATGACATCGCCTTGCCGCTCTATCTCCGCTCGGCAGTTCACATCGCCGGGCGCGGCCGCGACACGATCATCACCAACCGCCGCTTCAACAACGAGACTTCGTGGTTCGGAACCATCATTTTCGCCGGCAACCTGACTCCGGGCAGCTATTCGGACGACATGGGCGAGGGTTATCCCGGGCGCCCTGTCCGCCGCCTTGCCGCTGACGAAGTAGAGCTGGAGCGCTGCGCCCAGAAGGAGGTCGCGACGCTTCCGGGCAGGGTGGTGTGGCTTTCGTCGCGGGAAGCGACCCCCGGCCGCATGGGAAGGCGAAAGCCGGTCCATGGCGAGTTCACCGCGGCCACTGGAGTCTCGGGCTGCCGAATTCGTCTCCAGGACAGGATCGACATCCCACCCGAGCAGGGATTGCTTCTGCACTGGAGCGACGGCAGCCGGGCTTTGCCGGTCGCCGATCACTCCCAACCTAACGCTCCGATCCGCGACGCCGGGCTTCGCAACATCCAGATCGAATCCGCCGCCGGTCAGGCGATGATCGGCAGCGGTTGCTACCGGTGCAGTTTCGTCAACGTGCATTTCGGCAAGACGCGGCGCCTGATCCCCGTCCAGGGGATGCGGCACACTCGTTTTCAGGGCATTACCGGCTTTTTCACCGAGCGGGGGATCGAGCTTGCGATGTTCGCGAAGGACAATATCGTCGAGGATGTCGACGCCGAACTGCGCGGCCGTTCGCAGCGCGGTGTGGCTCCGCCGATCCGCTTCGGCGAATATGCGCGGGACAATGTGCTGCGCAACATCAACCTTCGTCTGGGTGAGGCCTATGTCGGGAGGGACAAGATCCGCTTCGACGCCTCGGCTGGAAATCGCCTGGAGAACATCCGTCTGACGGTGCCGCGGGACGATCGGCGGCCGCGCTTCCTGTACCGGGCGCCCGGTGCGGAGCGCGGCCAGGGCGACGTGCTGCCGCCGGGCACCGTCCTCAGGAACGTCAAATTCTGCTTCGACGAAGAGGCTGGACAGTGCGTCACCATCGACTGATGGGACTGGCGGCATGCATATGATCGGATGAGGGACGGTGACGGGGGTCAGACGGCAATTGGCGGTCATCGGCGCGTTCGGCGGCGTGAACAGCGGCGACGAGATGATCCTGCGCGCGCTGGTCGAGCAAGCGCGGCTGAATGGCTATGAAGGCACGATCAATGTGATTTGCGGCTCCGAGCCGGCGGCCGAAGCGGCGCGGCAGGATTATGCGGATCGCGGACTGTCCCTCGTCACGTGGCGGAACATCGCCGGGGCGATGCGGGCGGTGGCGGGGCGCGACCTGTTCATTGGCGGCGGCCAGATCATCGACGGCACTGCCGGCATCAGGAATGCGGCAGTCCAGGCAGGTCTCGGCGTCGTCGCCCGTTCGACCGGGGGCAGCGTCACGGTTGGCGGAGTCAGCACGAGAAACCTGGAGGCCAAGCTGGTGCGCCGGATCTACCGGCGCCTGTTTGCGCTCGCCGGCCGGATCGTCACCCGCGACGAGGACTCGCTGGCGGAGGTGAGGCGCATCTGTCCCGCAGCGGCGAACAAGAGCGGGAGCCGTTCCGATTTCGTGTTCGCCTTGGCAGGCCTGTTGCGCGGGGCGAGCCCGGCGCGGGATCGCCGTCGCATCGGCTTTGCAATTCATCACGCCCCCCATTTGGCGCTGACGGCGGTTGAGCAGAGCGTTGCAATGCTCAAGCGTGTGGCACATGTGGTCCCTCCGGATTGGGAGCTGTGCATCGTCGCCCACGACAACCGGGCCGATTATGACCTGGGACTGGCCCATCATCTCGCGGAGCGGGTCGGGGGAGGGACATCGGTGAGCTCGTTCGCCACCACGGACGAATGCGCCGCCTTTTACCGCGGGCTACGCTCGATCATCAGCATCCGCATGCACCCCATCATTCTCGGCGCATGCGCCGAGGCCTTTTGCGTGCCGCTGCTGGGAAGCCCCAAGCTTGCCGACCTTTCGAGGCGGCTGCTGCTGCGGCAGTGGGATATGTCCGAGCTCGAGCGGCTGGCGGACGATGCCTTCGCGGGCGCGCTGGGGCTGAGCGCGGACGGGCCGCTGGCGGATCCCGCCCAGCGCGCCCTGATGTCGCAGGAGGCCGGCCGGATCATGAGCCCTGCCCACGGAGCAGGCGCCGGATGAGCGCCTCCACCGGCCCTGCGGAGCTGATCCTGGTGGGGCCGCTCCCGCCCCCCGTCCACGGCCAGTCGGTCGCGACATCGGGCCTGCGCGACCTGCTCGTCGGCCGCGGCGTGGGCGTTCTCCCGGTCGACACCGGTGAAGGCACGGCAGGCGGGGGGTCGGCCCGCCTGCTCAGACAGGTTGCCGCCTTGTGGACGGTGATGCGCAGCCGCGCGCCCGGTCTCTATCTGTCGGTCAACGCCCATCGCGGCATGCTGGCAACGGTAATGCTGGCGTTGCTCGGCCGGCTCAAGCGCAAGGCGCTGACCCTCCACCATCATTCCAACCGCTATCTCGCCAAGCGCGATCCGATCATGGAGCTGCTCGGCAAGGCGGCCGGCGGCGAGGCGCTTCACCTCGTCCAATGCGCCGCCGCCGGGGAGGGTCTGCGCAGCATGTACAAGTCGGTCGGCCGGATTCAGCCCTACAGCAATGTCGGCGTCGTCGATCCCGCGCTGAGGCCGGGGCCGGTGGCGCCGGAGGGCGTGATCCGCCTTGGCCATATGAGCAACCTCACCGAGGCCAAGGGCATGGGTCGAACCATCGACGCCTTCCGGACGGCGCGGAGCGAGGGGTTCGACGCGAGGCTGACCGTCGCCGGCCCCTGCTCGGAACCTTACTCGCGCGATGCGGTGGCGCTCGCGCAGCGGGAGTTCGGGAGCGCTTTCGCCTATGTCGGCCCGGTCTACGGCGAGGCCAAGCAGCGTTTCTTCGAAGCGGTGGACATATTCGTCTTCCCGAGCCGCTACGTGACCGAGACCCAGGGCATCGTCAATCTGGAGGCGCTTGCCTGCGGCCGGCCGGTGGTGGCCTATGCGCAATGCTGCATAGCCGGCGACATCGGCGCGACCGGCGGCGTCGCGGTCGCCATGGACGGCGACTTCTCGCAGGCGCTGGTCAACTATCTGCGCCGCTACCTCCAGGATCCCGCCGAGGCGTCGCGGCTGGCCCGGCACCGCTTCGAGCAGCTCCTCGACCTCCACCGGCAGGAACGCGACGCGCTGCTGGGATGGATCAGGGGGGCGCGATGACTCCGGATTTCCTCGTGATCGGCGCGATGAAGGCCGGCACCACCACCCTCTATTACGATCTCGCCACCCATCCCGACATCTTCCTGCCCATTCTGAAGGAGCCGGAACTGCTGGTCCGCGATTTGGACCTGGATCAGATTCGGGACGAATATGCCGCCCTGTTCCGGTCCGCGCGGCCGGATCAGCTGAAGGGGGAGGCCTCCACCGCCTATACCAAGCGCCCCACCCACGACGGAGCTGCGGCCAAGGCGAGGGCGCTGTGCGGCCCCAACCTCAAGCTGATCTATATGCGCCGAGACCCGATCGAGCGGATGCTCAGCCAATATCAGCACGAGCGCCAGCGCGGCACCATCGCATGCGGCTTCGCCGAAGCGATCCGACGCTACCCGCGGCTGCTCGACTATAGCCGCTACGACTGGCAGATCGCGCCCTGGATCGAAGCTTTCGGGCCGGCAAGCCTGCTCCAGCTGGAGCTCGACGATTATGCGGCGCGGCGCGTGGAGACGGTCCAGCGGGTGGTGCGCTTCATCGGCGCCGACCCGGCCCGCCTTCCCCCGATCAAGCTCGACCTGATCTCGAACCGGGCCGACGATCCCAAGACGATCCGCAACCCGCTGCTCCGCTCGTTGATCTACTCGTCTTTCTACCAGCGGGCGGTCAGGGGATTCATCCCGACGCACCTGCGCGAGCGCCTCCGCCGGACGCTCCTCCCGGCGCCGGAGGCAGCGCCGGTCGAACTCGACCCGGACACGTTGCACTTCGTCCGCGAACAGCTTAGCCAGCCGGGTCCCGGGCTCGATCGATCGCAGCCCTCCCCGCTGCCGCAGCCCTCAGCCGGAAACTCTACCAGATGAGACCGCTCCTCGACCTCAAGCTGCGGCTGCGCGCCCACCCGTGGGTGTTCAAGACCGTCTACAAACGCAAGGAGCGCGCCCATTGGAAGGCGCGGGTCGTGCGCCCGGGGGACGATGCGGTCATCGAGGGCTATCCGCGGTCGGCGAATACCTTCGCATCCTATGCGTTCCTCGAGAGTCAGGGGGATTCAATACGGTTCGGCAATCACTTCCACACCCCCGCCCAGTTCGAGCTCGCGCGCCGCTACCGCATCCCGGCCATGCTGGTGCTTCGCAACCCGGTGGACGCGGCCCTGTCGATGATGATCTTCGACGGCGCGATGGACGCGACCGAGGCGCTGCTCCGCTACATCGCCTTTCACCGCCCGCTGCTCGCAATCACCGACAGCTTCGTGGTCGCCCCGTTCGAGGAGGTGACCAGCGATTTCGGCCGTTCGATCGACCGCCTGAACGACCGCTTCGGCAGCGGCTTCAATCGCTTCGACCACAGCCCCGAGATGCAGCAGCGGGTATTCGACCGGATCGCCGCCAACCGGCGGGCGCGGATCGAGCGGGACCCGAAGAAGCACACCGCCAATCCGCTCAAGACCACCACCCCGACTCCCGAGAAGCTGGAACGGCAGCGGCAGCTTGCCGCCGCTTTCGAGGATTCGTCGCTGGAGCCGCTGAAGGTCGAGGCGCGCCGCCAATATGAGCGGCTGATGGCGACGCTGTGAACCTGATGTCCCAATTGGCCGTCCAGTTCCGCACCCGGCTCCGCTCCGACGCGGGGCGGGCGGTGGTGGCGTCATTCTCGGCGGCGGTGGTCGCGCGGCTGATCCTGCTCACGCTGGCGGTGCTGCTCGCCCGCCAGCTCGGGCCCGAGGGCTACGGCACCTTCACCTTCGCGATCGGCGTGGCGATGGTCGGCGGCCAGATGTCCGGGCTCGGCTGGCCGACCTTGATGAACCGGCTCATCCCCGGCTTCGTCAAGGACCAGGACTGGCCGCATCTCAAGGGGCTGCGCAACGCCGGCGATGGGGTCGTGCTGCTGACATCGGTGACGATCGCGGCGACCCTCTTCCTGGTGAGCGACCTCACCGGGGATCTGAGCCGCGGCTTCAAGATGGCGGCGCTGCTGTTGCCGCCGCTCGCTCTGGCGATCCTGAGGCGGCAGCAGCTGGCGGCGGTTCGGCACGCCGCGATCGGGATCGTGTTCGACCAGAGCTTCGGCGCGTTGGCGCTCGTGCTGGCGATCCTGGCGGTCGGGGCGATGTCGCTCGAGCAGTCGGTGCTGATCTACGCGTCGGCGCTGGCGGTCGGCGTGCTCATCACCAGCTATTTGTTTCGGCGGCGGCTGCCGCGCGAGCTCGGCGGCGTTCGGGCGGGTTACCGGGTCGCCGCATGGGCGACGCTGGCGCTGCCGATGGTGATCGGAACCGCGTCCAAGCAGCTGATGACGCGGATCGACATATTGATGCTGGCCCCGCTCTCGACCCTGCACGAAGTGGGATTGTACGGCGCGGCCTTCCGGGTCACCTATCTCCTGACCTTCCCTCAGGTCGCCTTGATGACGGTACTGACTCCGATGTTCAGCCACGCCTTCACCCACGGCCATATCAACGCCGTGCGGCGCCAGCTGAAGGGGGCGCTCTTGTTCGCCGCGGTGACGACGGTGCCGGCCGCGCTGGTGCTCTTCACCATCCCGGATTTCATCATGAACGGGGTGTTCGGCCCCAAATTCGGCGCAGGCGCTCCGACCCTCGCCATCCTCGCGGTCAGCCAAACCGCGGCCAGCATCACGATCCCCTTCTCGTCGATGCTGCTGATGGGCGGCCGCGAGCGGATCTTCGGGACCATCAACATCGCAGCGCTAGGCCTCAACATGCTGCTGTGCTTCATCCTCATCCCGCGCTTCGGGGCGGCGGGGGCGGCCAGCGCGACATTGGTGTCCGCCACCGCTCTGCTCCTCGCCCAGATCGTCCTCAGCCGCCCGCTGCTGGCGCGGCCCGAGCCTTCGGCCTGAGGCGGCGCGGAGATGTCGAAGAATTTCGTCCAGAACGCCGTCCTGCGCCAGGCCCTGCTGTCGGCCTATCGCGGCTATGCGCGCGCCCAGCTGTGGCGGTCCGGCACGCGGATCCTCGTCAACAGCATCCCCAAGGCGGGCACGCACCTGCTCACGGCCGAGCTCGAGAAGCTCCCGCACCTGCAGAATTCGCGCCTGCACATCCAGGCGCACCTGGTGAACGCGGCCTCTGGCGGGCATCGCACCGAGGCCTTCGCGCTCGATACGAAGCGCGTCGCCAAGCTCATCGGCACCGTCAGAAGGGGCCAATTCTTCAGCGCCCACCTGATGTTCACGGACGAGCTGGACGCGCTGCTCCGGGCGAAAGGCGTCCGCACCATCTTCATGCTGCGGGATCCGCGAGCCATTCTGGTCTCGCGCTTCCACTACATAATGGGCCTCAAACGGCACCACCTCCACGACTTCCTTTCGCGCGAAGCTCGGAGCGACGAGGAACGATACCGGCTCCTCGTCGAAGGCCATGCCGGCGAGCCCTACATGCGGCCGATGGCCGACATGATGCGAGGCTTCCTGCCGTGGCTGGACTCGCCGGCCACGCTCAGCGTGAGGTTCGAGGATCTGGTCGGGGAGCGCGGCGGCGGCTCGATGGAGGCAAAGCTCACGGCCCTTCGCAGGATCTGCGATCATATCGGCCTGGCGCCCGCGGGGCTCGAGCAGCAGGCGGCGACCGCGGCGAAAGCCACGCCGACGCTGCGGACGGGACAGGCAAATGCGTGGCGCGAGGCCTTGCCGCCAGCTGCCCTGGAGGCGGTGGAGCGGCAATGCGGGGAGTTGATCCGCGCGATGGGGTATCCGGCCGAATGACGGCCGCGTCGGCGAACCGAGGGCCGGTGGGGATTGGCTTGGCAATTCCCGCCGCTCGATGGCATGGACCGCCCAACCAAGAGGCGCTTGAATGAACAAGAGAAAGCTTAAGGACGCAGGCAAGGACCTGCTCGGCGTGGCCCATCGCGCGGGGCTGAAGGTCGGACTGTTCGTCCTGCCGAAACATTATTATGTGCCGATCGCCGATCAGGCGCAGCTGCGGCGTACCCAGCGCGAATGGGCGCGGCGGAGCAGCCTGCACGGCATCAAAATGTCGGCGCCGGAGCAGCTCCGATATCTGGAGGCCCATGTCGGCCCCTATGCGTCGGAGGTCCGCGGCAACGCCGTCTACCGGGAAGGCCAGGCGAAAGGGTTCGGCCCTGGCTACGGCCCGATCGAAGCGCAGTGCCTGCACGGCATGGTCCGCTCGCTGAAGCCGCGGCGGATCATCGAGGTCGGATCGGGGGTATCGACCTTCTGCTCGCTGCACGCGACCGCGCTCAATGCCCGCGACGGCATTGACTGCGAAATCACCTGCATCGAGCCTTATCCGAGCGAGTTCATCCGTACTTCAGACCGCGTGCAATTGATCCGGTCGCCGGTGGAGCGGGTCGATCCGGCAACGTTCGATGCGCTCGAGGCCGGGGATCTGCTGTTCATCGATTCGACGCACGCGCTGAAGCCGCAGGGCGACGTCGAGTTCATTTACCTCGAGGTCATTCCCCGCCTCAAACCCGGCGTGATGATCCACATCCACGACATCTACCTGCCGTTCACCTACCAGCGCGACATACTGACGTCGCTGTTCCAGTGGACCGAGACCGTGCTCCTGCAGGCGCTGCTCACCAACAACAGCCGTCTGTCGGTGGTGCTGTCGATGGCGCTCCTCCATTATGACGAGCCGGCGGGCCTGCATCGGATCTTCCCGGATTATCAGCGGCAGGCCGACCGCGACGGTCTCGCGCCGCCCGATAGCCCCGGCCACTTTCCGTCAGCGATCTACTTGATGACGAGCTGATCGCGACGGTGGCGCCGACCGCGGCGCCTCCGCTTCGGGGGGGATGCCATGGCAGCCGCGGCGCAGCCTGCGCCGTTCACCCTTCGGCCAGACTGGCCCCTCCGGGGCGGGCACCAGCAAGCGGATTCCCCCGGCGGAGGCGCGGCGCTTTGGCCAGCCACAGGAAGAACAGCATCGGGACCGCCAGCTGCAGCGTCTGGGTGAGCCCCAGCACGAAGTTGAGGCCGATCGTGCCGAACGCCAGGCGCCACACCGCCACCGAATAGAAGACGGTGACCAGGAAGGAGACACCGAGGAGCGGCCGGCAGGTTTCGTAAAAGAGGCGGAGCAACGCTCCGAAGATGAACATCACCGGGAGGATCCCCGCCGTCCCGAAATTCATGTGGGCCTCGGCGATCATGCCCGGCGGCCAGCCCGCCTTGCGGACGCGCTGGCCGAACAGCTCGCCCTTGACGTAGGCGCCGAGGCTTGCCTCGGGCTTGTTCGGCCATACCGACCGCGGGATGACCGAGGAGAACAAGGCCAGATAGGTCCTGCCATTCTGGTACCCGCGCACCTCCGGCACCCGGTCCATGATCGCCGAGGTGCGAACGAAATCGATCCCGTTGCCCGCGCCGAGCGTGCTGTCCAGCACCGATTCGTGAGTGACCCGCCCGGTCTGGTTCATCTGGCGAAGATAGCCCATGCCCGATACGATGCCGACGCCGGCCACCACCACAATGATGATCGTCCTCAACCGGATGCGCTGGTAATAATAAGCGACGATGCACAGGCTGATCAGCATCAGCAGGATGGACGAGCGCGAACTGGCGAAGAACGGCACCAGCGCGGAAAGGATGAACAGCGCGACCAGCAGGACCAGGGTCTGGAGCCGCACCGGCAGCAGCCGCGCCAGCAGCACCGAGCCGAGCAGCAGGAAACCGAACTGGGCCCAGCGGCCGAACACGCCCGCGAGGCCGAGCCCGTAGATGATCTCGCCGCCCTCGCCCTCGAATTCGACCACCCGCTTGGTGCTCTGGGCGAGGATGTTGCCGGACAGGTCGATGCCGAACTGGCGCATGAAGAGCACGGTGCCGATCAGACCCGCAACGGTGGCCAGGCCGATCGAGATGGCAAGCCAGCGGCGGTTGAGGGCAAAGCCGCGGACGAACCCGAGCCGCTCGAGCGACAGGCGGACCGGAAATGCAAGATAGCCGACCACCAGGGCCGCTACTCCGAACAGCATCCAGGGGACGTCTTGTACGACCGCTTCGAAGTTGGTGCCCCACATGTTGAACTCGACCACCGAGGAGCTGCTGCCGATGAGATAGAAAGCCCGCAAGGTGGTGGCATAGAGGATCGCGCCCGCGACCAGATTGATCGGCTCGAACAGGTCGTAGTCGCGCCCTCGCAGGAGCCCTGCCGCGGCCGGCATCAGGAAGGCGAGCAGGGCCATGCTCGCGTAGACCACGCTGTACTCGCCCGTCGCCATCCCGCCGGCAAGCATCAGGATCGAAAGCAAGGCGGCAGCGGCCACCGCAACCATGGCCGCGCCGCCCATCTGGTAGCGGAAGGCGGACGGACTGAGACGGGAAAGCCTGTTCATTCTATACCCATAGCGCCTGCTTCACGATCCGCAATCCGGATGTCGGAGCGGGCGCGGGACCGGCCGCGCCGGCCGATCCGGGGCCGCGCCGACGGAACCGGAGCGGCCGCCGCTTCTGGCACATGCGGAAGAACTGGGCTAACGCTCGGCGGGAATGCCGCGAGCGCCCCAGTTCGGAAAGATCAACGGATGAGTTTCTACGTCGCAACCTTGAAGCGCCTCATTGCGTCGGGCAAGCTCGACCCTGCCGCACCGACGCTGGTGGTCGCCGGCGGCCCCTATGACCGCGATTGCCTGGTCGAGGCGGGCTTTTCAGAGGTGACGATCTCCAATCTGGACGTCCGCATGAAGGGCGACGAGTTCGCTCCGTTCGCCTGGTCGTTCCAGGATGCCGAAGCGCTCGACTTTCCCGACCAGAGCTTCGACCAGGTGATCGAGCATGCCGGACTCCACCATTGCGGCTCGCCGCACCGCGGACTGCTCGAAATGTACCGGGTGGCGAGAAAGGCCGTGCTCGTCTTCGAGAACCGGGATTCGCTGCTGATGCGGGCGGCCGTCAAGCTCGGCCTCACCCATTATTACGAGATCGAGGCGGTCGCCGACAATGACGGCGAGTTCGGCGGCGTGCGCAATACCGCGGTGCCGAACTACGTCTACCGCTGGACCGAGCGCGAGGTGGAAAAGACGATTGCGTCCAACGATCCGGCCGGGCCGGTCGAAGTCTCCTTCTTCTATGGCATGCGTCTGCCCACCGAGCGGCTGGCGCTGCACCGCTCGCCGGTGCGCAAGCTCGCCTCGCAGATGGTGACGGTGCCGGCGATCCTGTTCGCCAAGCTGTTCCCGAAGCAGAGCAATGAATTCGCCTTCCTGGTCGAGAAGAAGAAGCAATATTGGCCGTGGATCGACCGGGAGACGGGCAAGCTCGGCACGGAGTGGAGCTCGAAGAAGTTCAAGGTCGCGCAGAAATAGGCGCCATGGGCGACGGCCGCACGGCGGCGGCTAGGCGGGCGGCCGCCGCCGCACGAACAGGTTCAAGGTGGTGTGGAACCGGCCGGGCGTCAGCCGCCAGAACAGCTGGACAAGCCGCATCAGGATGATCGACCGCTGGACGTAGGGGGGCTCCGAATTCGAGATGTAGGAGCAATTGTCCCACTCGCGGTCGGGAAAGTAGCGCTTCACCGAGCGCAGCGTGTTCATTCTATAGGCGGTTGGAAAAACGTCCTGTTCCTGCCGCTCGGGCTGGACCGTGCGCAGGATCCGCGTGTGCAGCCGGTTGGGGATCAAATTCGCGCCCAGGCCGGTAATGCCCCAGCGGTTCGGGGTGCGGGCGCAAAACCAGCCGCCGGGCTTGAGCAGGCGCCGCACCTCGCGGGCGAAGTCGGCCGGGGCGGCGACATGCTCGAGCACCCAATCGGCATAGATCAGGTCGAAATGACCGTCCGGAAAGGGCAGCGGCCGCGTCACGTCGACGACATGGGCTTCGTCGAGATAGGGATTGGCCAGCACCGCCGTGTCTATATCGACGCCGACGAGGTGCTTGACCTTGCCCTGCAGCCGGCAAAGCCGCGCGCGGTATGGCACGCTCTCGTCGAGCAGCTGCTCGCCGCGGCCGGCGCCGAAGTCGAGCACAATCATGTCCGGCTCGAGCAGCGCGTTGATCCGCTGGTAGAATTCGATCGTGCCGTCGACGTGGGAGAAGCCGCCGGCGCGGATCTCGGGATATAGCCGCCTGGCCTTGAGCTGCCGAACTTCCATTGCACCTTCCATCATCGCAGGCAGAGAGAGCCAGAGGGCGGCGGCGACCCGCACGGCCGCGCCGGACTTGCCGAAACGCTGTTCCTATTGCCTCAGCGGACTGCCACGTCGTCGAAATAGGCGCTCACGGCCTGACGCTCGGGTGCCTCGAGCGCCGCCAGCTGCAGCTGCTGGAACGGGCAGCCGGCAGGGACGGTGAACGGCAGGCTGCGCCGGGTCGGCTGGTTCGAAATCTCGAAGCCCGTGACGTCGCCAAGCAGTTGCTGGCCATTCGACAGGCAAGTGACGGTCCATTGGAAGCGGGCCAGCGCCTTCTTCTCCGGGCTTCTGATCGTGAAGCTGAGCAGATGCGGACCCGGCGGGATCCTGACGACCTTGTTGGCGAGCATCGCCTTGCGCGCGCCGTTCGCCTCCACGTAGAGCGCCCCGTCGCCGGGCTGATCGGGCTGCTCCACCACCGCCGTCGCACCGGGCGTGGTCCCGAATTCCCAATCGAAGGGAGTTCGGTAGACCGCCCTGTCGCCATAGATGTCGAAGCGCTTGAAGTCGCCGTCGCCGATCGCGTCGGCGGCATTGGCCCGCGGCTCGCCGAGCAGGTCGGAGGACAGATTGGCAGCTCTCTCAAAGGCTCCGAGCGCTGCCAGGCGCCGCACGATCGGCACCACTTCCTCGCGCGCGGGCGGCGCCGATCCTCGCTTCAGCTCGCGCAGCAGGCGCTCGGCGGTCTCGGCTTCGGCGAGCGTCGCAGCGGTCGAGAAGCGGAAGAAGTCGGGCCGCCACTCGGACGCCTTTTCGAGCCGGCGCAAGAGCAAGGCGCGGGTCCGCGGTTCGCTGCCGAAGGTGACGAATACCTTGAACAGCCCGGTTGCCATCGTGCCCCGCCTGGCCAGCGCGTCGGCGCGCAGCAGGGCCGCGCCCGGCTGGCCGCGCTGGAGCGCATCCCACATCAGCCAGGTCTGAGTGGCGACATCCTGCCAGCCGAGCCGCCCCGCCGCCTGCATCGTGCGGCGGCCCTCCGCCTCCTTGCCCTGGGCGACCTGGGCCATGCCGAGCGTCCGCAAGGCCTTTTGGTGCATCGGCGACCGCTTGAGCGCGGTCCGGGCATATTGCTCGGCGACCTTATATTGGCCGAGCTCGAACAGCCGCTGGCCCTGCTTGGCATAGCCGTCGGCGTCCTGCGAGCCCGACATTTCCAGCACCGTCGGTATGCCGCGATTGAAGGCCCACCTGCCGATGCCCTGGACGAGCAGCACGGCCGCCATCGCTATCGCGAGCAGGACCAGCAGGATCCTGCTCCAGCGGGGGAGCTCCCCGGTCACCGGCGCAGGAAGCGGCGGGCCTTGCCGCCCATGCCCTGTTTCTCCGCATCGCCGTCGCTTTCGCGATATTCGTAATTGTAGCGATAATCGTATTCGTAGCCCATGTGGCGGGCGTCGAACTTGGAGAAGACGGCGCCGATCAGGTGCGCGCCGCCGGACCTCAGCCGATCGATCGACGAGCGCACCTGCTGGACTCGCGACCGGTCCGCCTCGATCACCACCACGGTGCCGGCGGCCTTGGAGGCGAGGATCGTCGCGTCGGCCAGCGCGAGGACCGGCGGGCCGTCGATGATGACCAAGTCATAAGCCGTGCCAGCCTGGTCGAGGAAGGCCCGAAGCATCGGCCCCGACAGCAGCTCGGCCGGGCTCGGCGGGAGCGGGCCGCTCGACAGGAAGCTGAGATTGGGGCTCCCGCTGATCTCCTGGACCGCGCCCGGAAGCGTTGCCTGGGCGGCGAGAATGCTCGACAGGCCAGCCTCGTTGAACCGGTCGAGGCGTCGGTGCAGCGACGGCCGGCGCATGTCGGCGTCGACCAGCAGGACCTTGCGGCCGCCCTTGGCGAAGTCGGTGGCGACGGTGAGCGCGCTGGTCGATTTGCCCTCGCCCTGCTGGCCGCTGGTGAACAGCAAGGTCTTCGGAACGCCGGCCGACGTGCTGAGCTCAAGCGCCGTCCGCAGCGTGTGATAGGCTTCCGAGGCCGGCGACCTCGGATTCTTGAGCACCTCCTCCAGCTCGCCCTTCTGGACCACGGGGATCGTGGAAAGCACCGGCACGGCCAGCTCGCGCTCGACATCCTCGGGGATGCGGAGCCGGCCGGCGAGCCGTTCGCGGGCGAGCGCCGCAAGGATGCCGAGCACCAGGCCGAGGAAGGTGGCGAGCACCATGTTGAGCACCGGCTGCGGCTTGTACGGGAAGCGCGGCGGCTCGGCCTTGTCGACCACCGAGATGTTGTTGGCGGCGAGACCGGCCGCCGCGCTCAGCTCCTTGAAGCGCTGGAGCAGCCCGTCATAGAGGATCCGGTTGGTTTGGACCTCGCGCATCAGGATGTTGTACTGGACGCTGCGGTCCTGCTCGCCGAGCCGCTCGGAGGTGAGGTTGGCGACGTTCTGCTCGAGCGCCGCTTCCTGGGCCCGGGCGACCTCATAGTCGCGCCGGATCGAGCTGCGGATGCCGGCGGCGACGCTGTTGAGCTCGCGGTCGATCTGCTCGATCTCGGCGGCCATCTGACGCATCTCCGGGAAGTCTGCCTTGCGCCGCTGGCGCGCTTCCTCATAATCGGCGCGGAGCTGCGCCCGCCGCTGCACCATCGCGGTCACCGCCGGGTTGCGATAGACTTCCGCCAGGCTCAGCGCGGGCGCATTGCGCGCCTCGTTCCATTTCTGCTCGGCGCCGATCCGCTGCGTCCGCGCGGCATTGAGCGCGGTGTTGAACTGGACCAGGCTGGTCGAGGTGAGCGAGGTGCTGGCCTCGGTCGTGGTGGTGCCGGTATTGGGGGCGCCGGTTTCAACCAGCCCCGCCTGCCGGGCATAGGTGTTCATCGTGCGCTCGGACGCTTCGAGCCGTTCCTTGGCCTTGCCGAGCTGATCGCTGAGGAACGAGCGGGCATAGCTGCTGGTCTCGAACCTGCGGCTGAGATTGCCCTCGATATATTTCTTGCCGAAACTGTTCGCGACCCGCGACGAAAGCTGGCGGTCGGGGCTCGAGAAGCTGACCTCGACGATCCGCGAGGAAGGCAGCAGGACGACGCTGAGATTGTCCTCCAGCACGTCCAGCACGGCATCACGACGCGCCGCCCGCTGGACCTCGGGGCGAAGCGCCTCGTCGGGCAGCGGCGCGTTCATCGCTTCGAGGAAACGGTTGTCGCGGACCAGCCCGAGATCCTCGGCCACCGCCTCGCGCAGCGAGCGGCTGCGCAGGATCTGGACCTGGGTCTGCAGGAACTGGCCGACGTCCTGGACGGATTCCTCCTGCTCGACATCCTCGACATTGAGAACGTTCGCGGTCTGCCGCTCGATCTCGAGCCGGGTGGCGGCGCGATAGAGCGGCACCGTCAGCGCCGTCGCGATCACGCCGACGATGATCGCTGCGACCAAGATGCCGCCGATCAGCCAGCGGTTGCGGAACAGGCCGGCCCAAAGCCGCCGGAAATCGAGATGCAGTCCGCCCGTGGACTCGCCGCCCTCCGAAACGCGGAAATCCGCCGGCCCTTCCATGCGCGTCGGTTCGATCTGAACCGGACCGGCCTGGTCGGCGCGCAAGCTGAATGTTGGTCTCATGAAAACCTAGCCACTTCCCTTGGAGTCAGACCTGACGGCCATTCAGTTCGTGCTCGAGCCGCCGCCGGCGATCGGCCGGAAGATACCTGCGACGAGCGGCGATGCGGCAATGATGTCGCGATACAGTCGCCGGCCGGTCGACAGCCCGACGACGACCACGTCATTGCCCAGTATCTGGGGATCTTCGGCGATCCCGCGCCGTATGTCGCGAATGCTGAACGCGCCGGCCATGCGCTGTCCGGAGATGGTGCGGAAGATCACGACGTCGTCGACGGACGCGATTTCGGTGGTTCCGTTGGCCAGCGCGACCGCCTGCAAAAGGGTGGTCCCGCCCTCGATCTGGAAAACGCCGGGATCCTTCACCTCGCCTTCGACGATCACGCGCTGCGAAGCCGCCGAGTTGACGACAACGGTCACCTGCGGGTTTTCGAGATAGCGTTCGCCGAACCGGGCGGCGATGACGCGCGACAGCTGCTCCGCCGAATTGCCGGCCGCCTTGACGGCGCCGATCAGCGGCAGGATGATGTTGCCGCTGGCATCCACCTTGAGGTTCTCCCGGCTCAGCCCTTCCTCCTGATAGGTGGTGACGCTGATCACGTCGAACGGCCCGATCTTATATTCGGCCAGCGGCGCTGCCTGCGTCAAAGCCGGAAAGCTCTGA
Source organism: Allosphingosinicella sp. (assembly GCA_035942355.1). Taxonomy (GTDB): domain Bacteria; phylum Pseudomonadota; class Alphaproteobacteria; order Sphingomonadales; family Sphingomonadaceae; genus Allosphingosinicella. The sequence goes on from DASZDE010000048.1 coordinate 22,307, forward strand.
TAGGCGGCCGCGCCGGTCGGAACGACCGGCTTGTTGGACGCGCAGCCGGAAAGCGCGCCGACCATCAAAATCCCTGCAATTACAACTGCTCGAATCATAAATTCTCTCTAGACTGGGTGACGATCCCAAGAAAAGGTCCACGAGCGGCCCGCTCCGCCCTTCAGCCCCAAGCCCCTGAATAGCTCATGTATATCGGACCGGTTGTAGCCAATTTGCCGCGCCCGGTCACGCTTCTTC
>DASZDE010000049.1:0-4433 GCA_035942355.1 Allosphingosinicella sp.
GTTCCAGGTGGCGGCGCGGCCGGCGAGCGCGAGCGCCGCCGCCGCCGGCGGCTGGCGCGCGGCGACCAACGCCAGCGCGGCGAGCTTGGCCGCTTCGGAGATCAGGGTGGCGGCCGCGACGCCGGCGACGCCCCAGCCGAGGCCGAGCACCAGCCCCGCGTCGAGGGCGATGTGGAGCAAATTGGCGCCGACCTCGACGACGAGCACTTCGCGCACCCGCCGCCGGCCGATCAGCCAGCCGGTCAGCGCCGCCCCCGCCAGCCACAGCGGGCCGCCCCAATAGCGGATGCCGACATAGGTGGCGGCATCGGCGGCGACGGCGCCGCGCGCGTGCAGCAGATCGAGGCCGAGCGGCACCGCCGCCGGCATCAGCGCCAGCAGCACCAGGCCGATCAGCAAGGCGGCGCCGAGCGCGCGGGCGAGGGTGGCGGCCTGCGCGGCCTCCTCGCCGCGGCCCGCCGCCTGCGCGGTCAGCGCGATCGTGCCGGTGCGCAGGAAGTTGAATACGATCAGCAGCGCCATCATGAACTTGGCGCCGACCTCCACGCCCGCCTGGGCGGCCGGATCGCCGAGCTGGCCGATGATCCAGATGTCGGCCAGCCCGAACAGGGCGGTCGCGAGGTTGGTCAGCATCGCCGGCAGCGCGATCGCCCAGATCGCCCGGTGCAGCCCCGCTTCCCGATCGCCCGCCGCCACTGCCGCCCCGCTTCCGATCTCCGACTCGCGCCTGAGCCGGCGCACGGCTAGATAAGTCCCGAATCTTCCTTGCCGAGGCCAGCATGAAATTCTTCGTCGACACCGCCGACATCGCCGACATTCGCGAGCTGGCCGAGACCGGGCTGCTCGACGGCGTCACCACCAACCCGTCGCTGATCCACAAGGCCGGCCGCGACTTCCTCGAGGTGGTGAAGGAGATCTGCCGGGTGGTGCCCGGGCCGGTGTCGGCCGAGGTGGTCGCCACCGGCCATGACGAGATGATGCGCGAGGCCGAGATATTGCGCCGCATCGCCGACAATATCGCGGTCAAGGTGCCGCTCACCATCGACGGCCTCAAGACCTGCCGCAAGCTGACCGGCGACGGCACCATGGTCAACGTCACCTTGTGCTTCACCGCCAACCAGGCCTTGCTCGCGGCCAAGGCGGGCGCGACCTTCATCTCGCCGTTCGTCGGCCGCCACGACGATATCGGCTTCGACGGCATGCAGATCATCTCCGAGATCCGGATGATCTACGACAATTACGACTATCAGACGCAGATCCTGGTCGCGAGCGTGCGCCACCCGGTGCACGTGCTCGAGGCGGCCAAGATTGGCGCCGACGTGATGACCGCGCCGCCGGCGGTGATCCGCCAATTGTTCCGCCACCCGCTCACCGACCGTGGCCTCGAGGCGTTCCTCGCCGACTGGCAGAAGACCGGCCAGAAGATCGGCTAGCGGCCGCTCGGTCCGGACTCGGAGGCAAGGGCCGCAAAGCCATAAATCCCGGAAACGGTGCAGCTTTCCCGCCTGCGCCCGACGAACCATGCTATGGCCGTCGCGAGGAGACGGTCCATGGCGGTCATCAACGGCACGAGCGAAGGCGAGGCTTTGTTCGGCACGGGCGCAGACGACGAGATGAACGGGCTCGGCGGCAACGACGTGCTGCGCGGGCGGACGGGCGACGACCGGCTCGACGGCGGCGCCGGCGCGGACCGGATGCTGGGCCGGTTCGGCGACGACACCTATTTCGTCGACCATCGCGACGACCGGGTCGGCGAGCGGTTCGGCGAGGGCGTGGACACCGTCATCGTCACTCGCGCCTACCGGCTGACGCAGCAGGTGGAGAATCTCGAGCTGGCCGGCTTCGCTAGGCGCGGCTGGGGCAACGCCCTCGACAACCGGCTCGACGCGAGCGGCCAGGCCAACGGCCGGCGCCCGGTCGACAACGTCCTCGACGGCGGCTCAGGCGCGGACGTGATGGCCGGCGGCTTCGGCGAGGATATTTACTTCGTCGACAATGTCGGCGACGTGATCGAGGAGCTGGGCGAAAACCGTTTTGGCTGGAGTTTGAATCATGACCAGGTGTTCGCCTCGGTCAGCTACAAGCTGCCGGAGGATCAGAATCCGGCCGAGCTCGAGTCAGTCTGGGTCGAGCATCTGCTGCTGCTCGGCTCGGCCGATCTCAACGGTACCGGTAACGCGACCGCCAACCTCATCCGCGGCAACAGCGGCAACAACAGGCTTTCCGGGCTTGGCGCGCGCGACACGTTGCAGGGCGGCGAGGGCAATGACGAGCTGCGGGGCGGTGAAGGCGGCGATTCGCTCGCCGGCGGAGCGGGCAACGACCTGCTGGTTGGCGGAGCGGGCGTCGACATCTTCCGGTTCGACGATTTCAGCATCGATACAAGTGATTTCAAGGCGGGTGAGCGCATCCAGCTCAACGTCGCTGCATTCACGGCGATTGCCGAAGTCGCAACCGGTGCAGGTAGAGTCATCATCGAGGATGCTTACACAGAGGGAACGGAAGCGCAGGACGAATCGGACCGCATCATCTACGATTCAGACGCGGGGCGGATTTTCTATGATGAAGATGGGACCGGAAGCGCAGAACAGATCCTTTTCGCCATTGTCGAGCCAGGAACGGAAATCGATTTCTCGGCCTTTGAGGCTATCGGTTGATTCATATCGGCAGCGGCGCGAGGGGGAGCCATCTCCCTGGTCGGCTTTTCTCGACCGGTACGGTCAAGCTCGGCGAGACGGCTGCGATCCGGTGCCCTCGATAGGGGCGGGCCGAAGCCGATACCCGCTTCAGCCTGGCGGAAGAACAGGCAGATGTCTGGCTTTGGGTTTCGGATCAGTAGCTTGTGACGCTCGCCCAACTCTCTGAAGCGCCTTTGACAGGGGGCAGTCATTTCGCCATCGCATCTTAACCCTATCGGGGTTAAGCTCCCTGGCGATGGGGACGGTGATCAACTTCGAGGACCGGGCGGTGGCCAAGCTGCGCGCGCGGGTCGCGGCGGCGGAAGAGGCCAACCAGGATCTGATCGCCTTCGCGCGCGGCCATTCGGGCGCAGTCGCCTCGATCCACCAGGCGGTGCTGGCCGCGGTCGAGGCCGAGGGCTTCGACCATCTCATCCACATCGTGACCCAGGAATGGCCGCAGATACTGGGGCTGGACGCGGTCGCGGTCGCCTTGTTCGTCGGCGACAAGGGCATGCGCGCCGACGCTTCGGGGCTGCAGTTCGTCAATCCGCGCGTGGTCGCCCGCTCGATCGCCCAGTTCGAAGGCGTGGTGCTGCGCGGCGTCAAGCGCGGCCATCCCTTGTTCGGCCCCGCCTGCGACCTGATCCGCGCCGAGGCTTTGGTGCGGCTCGACAGCGAGCCGCCGCTGCCCAATGGCTTGCTCGCGCTCGGCCAGCGCGGCGAGCAGGGCTTCGAGACCCGCCACGGCTCCGAGCTGCTGTTGTTCCTTGGACGCGTGCTGACGCGCTGCATGGGCCGGTGGCTGATCCCTTAGGGACAAGTCCGGACCCATCCGGTTCCCCGGCGAAGGCCGGGGTCCAGTCTCAACCGTCGGCTCGACGGCGCCTTTTGCCGGGGAACGCGCTGGATGACCATCCGGCGCGGGCGCTGGCGCTGCGCTGGCAGGACCACCTGACCCGCGACCGCCGCCGTTCCGCCCATACCGTGCGCGCTTATGCCGCGACCGCGCACCGGCTGGTCGACTTCCTTGCGGGCTATGCCGGCGAAGCGGTGACGGGTGAGGCGCTCGTCCGCCTCGAGGCCGCCGACCTTCGCGCCTTCCTCACCAGCCGGAGGGCGAGCGGGCTCGGCAACGCTTCGGCGGCGCGCGAGCTGTCGGCGGTGCGCGGCTTCCTCGCTTTCGCCGCCGCCGAAGCTGGCAGCCAGGCGGCGCTGCCGCGGCTGAAAGGGCCGAAGAAGCCGCGCAGCGTGCCGCGGCCGATCTCGCCGGACGAGGCGGTGGCGCTGGCGGAAGAGGTTGCCGAACACGCATCGGAGGAGTGGATCGCCGCCCGCGACCATGCGGTGCTGCTGCTGCTCTACGGGTCCGGGCTGCGAGTGGCCGAGGCGCTCGGGCTGACCGGGGCGGCGCTGCCGCTCGGCGAGGCGCTCAGCGTCACCGGCAAGCGCAGCAAGACCCGGATCGTGCCGCTGCTGGCGCCGGTGCGGGCGGCGATCGACCATTATGTGGCGCTCTGTCCGTATCCGCCGCTCAAGGACCGGCCGCTGTTCCGCGGCGCCCGCGGCGGGCCGCTCAACGGCGAACTGGTGCGACGCGCGGTGCGGCGGGCGCGGGTCCGGCTCGGCCTTTCCGACCGGACCACGCCGCACGCGCTTCGCCACAGCTTCGCCACCCACCTGCTCGGCCGCGGCGCCGACCTCAGGTCGCTGCAGGAATTGCTCGGCCATGCCAGCCTGTCGTCGACCCAGATC
>DASZDE010000050.1:0-14192 GCA_035942355.1 Allosphingosinicella sp.
CCGAGCCGCCCGGCGTCGATCTGGGTCAGCGGCTCCAGCGCCGCGGTCACCGCGACGTTGGCCGCGGCCTCGCGCGCCGCCACCGTCAGTATCTGCCGCGCGACGCTGGCCCCGCGCGCGGCCTGGCCGCCGACCGGGACATAGCTGGTCGGGTCGGCAAGGCCGGCGCCGAGCGATCCGACCAGCCGACCCGGCGTCGATCCCCCCGCCAGCTCGGCATCGGCCTTCGCCATGTCGGCCCGGCGCCGGTCGAGCGCCCATTGCCGGAAGCTTCCATGGTCGCGCACCGCTACGAGCTCGGGCAGGAATTTGGGGTCGCGCTCACGCTCGGCCGCCAGCGCCCGCCACATCGCCTCAGCGGCCTCGGCCTGGCTTCGGTAGACGGCGGCGCCCGACGTCCGGCCCGGCGCAAGAAGCCCGGCGGCGCGGAACTGGTCGAGCCCGATCTCGGGCAGCCGGTGGCCGCGCTCGGCGAGCGCCTTGCGGATCGCGTGGAAGCCGCGCGCCTCGTAGTTGGTCTGGTTCCAGCCCCAATCCTCGCCCGCCCGCGCGCGCCGGAAGCCGGGGCCGATCGCGCCGAAGAAGCCCGGCCCCGGCGCCTCGGCCGCCGGCGAGCCGATCCCGCGCGCGCGGTCCTCGTCGAGCGTCGGGTTGGACCAGACGTCGCTCATCACGATCCGTCCTCGCCTCGTAGCGGGCAAAGGTTGGCAACCCACAACTCCTGCCGGTCGCCCTCGCCAAGTTGGACGGTTTCTTTGCGGGGCTCGGGAGAAACACCCCATTTTTCGAGCAAAGTCGCCATTCGAATCGGGCCGAGATCAGCATCCTTGGCAATATGCCGAACAGCGCTCGCAATTGACGGGAAGACTCCGTGCAGGTTAAAGCCCTCCGACCCATCAACCGGCTGCGAAGTCAGCACGATATAATTCCCCATCACCGCACCCCCTGGGTGAGCCGTCCGAGCAGGCGGATGTCGAGCACGAAATTGCGGTCGGGGAAACGCTGCGAGCGCGCGAAGCCGCCGCCCTTCGATCGGAACATGTAGCGCCCGTCCGACACCATCACCGGGATCAGGGTCTTGAACTGCGCCGCGTTCATCGTCTTGCCGCTCCAGAGCGGCGCGTCGCTGCCGCCGGCGGTGACGATCTCGCGCGGCCCCGATCGCGCCAGCACCAAAGCGACGTCGCGCTCGGTCATGCCGCGCGGCACCACGAACGGCGCGCCGCCGCTCGCTTCGCCGATGCCGCCGGTGCCGTCGCCCGCCTCGCCCAGCGCGGATCGCACCGCGCCCAGCCACAGGTCGCGGTTGAGATGGGTCTCGCCGCGCGCCGCGGCGCGGTTGGCATAGATGCCCTTGGCGACGTCCATCACTCCCTGCCGCGCGACGCCGTCCATCATCAGCAGGGCCGCGCCGTAGCGCCGGTCGAGCTCGGCCTGCATCTGCTGGGGGTCGATCAGCTTGGGATTGGCCTTGGCCTGCTCCCAGCCGTTCAGCGCCTCGCGCGCCAGCGCCTGGCCGGCCGCGCGATTGCGCAGCGTGGCGAGGTCGACGAGCGTCGCCAGTTCGGGCCGCGCCGGCGCCACCTGGCGCATCGCCGCCTTGCCGGCCTCGTTGCCGAACGCTGCGAACATCGCGATCGTGGCGGCCTTGTCGCTTGGCCCGCCTTTGGTGAAGGCGTCGCCGAGCGGCGCCGCCTCGGCTTCGGTCATCAGCTGCAGCGGCCCGCCATAGCGGTCCTGGGCCGCCCGCGCCTGGCCGATCCGGGCACGGATCGACGCCGGGTCGGTCAGCACCAGCGGCGTCAGCCGGCCGCCATTCTCGCTGTACAGCGACAATTTGTCGCTTTTGGCGCGCTCGCGGGTGCGCTGGATGAGCGTGCCGAGCTGGGCGTGGGCGGCGACCTTGGCGCGGTCGCTGCGCCAGTCGCCGCTCTGCTCGATCGCATTTTGCGCTTCCTCCATCTCGCTCGGCGTCGCGCCGGCATATTTGAGCGTGGCGATATTCTTCATCGCCGCCACTTCGAGGTCGCGGGCCAAATCGGTCTCGCCCGCCGCCTCGGCCTGGCTGCGCAGCGCGTCGAGCCGCCCGGCATCGACCGTCACCCCTTCGTTGACGTCCTCGACCTCGGCCCGCGCCGCCTCCCTGAACTCGGCCAGCTGCGCCGCCGCCGCCGCCCGCGCCAGCGCGTCGCGATGCTCCTTGAGCGCCACCGCCGAGCGGCGCAGGCTGACCAGCTCCCCATCCTCGGCGACGTCGTTGAGGTCGCCGGCGTCGATCGCCGCGATCGCCGCCGCCGGGTCGGCTTCCATCGCCCCCTGCCACGCCCGGATCGTGAACGCCTTCTTGCCCGCCTGCCGGAGCTCGGCCTTGGCGTCCTCGGGCAGGTCGAGCGCGTCGACCGTCCTGTCGTGAAGCGCGATCGATGCGGCCAGACCGGCGCTCGACGGGCTCGTGAACAGATTGTTGGCGAGTTGCTGCTGCAGCGTGACGATGTCGGTCACCTGCTTGTCCGCGCGCTTCTCGATCGCGAACCGGGTCTCGCCGACCTTGAGCGACCCGGCCAGTTGCGCGACGTCGGGCTTGAACGCCTCGATGAGGCGCCGGTCGCCGAGGCTCGCCATATAATCGTCGACCCTTTGGTCGATCAGGCTCGCGGCCCTCTCCTCATGGCCGGCCGCGCCCGCCGCCGACGCCGCGCGCATTTCGAGCAGATCGGCCTGAAGATCGGCCTGCATCTTCGCCAGCGCCGCCGCCCGGTCCGAGGTCGCCGCGGCGAGCGCGCGGCGGTCCTCGATCAGGGCGGTCTGGTGGTCGATCTCCTTGACCCGCTCGCCGGTCTCGCGCCGCGCCCGCGCCGCGCCATAGGCGGCCTCGCCGAGGGCGGCGGCGTCGCGCGCCAGCCCGACCCCGCGCGAGGCCGGGTCGACGCCCGGCAGCCGCGCCGGCAGCGCCGGCCCGCCGCTGCTGTAGGTGGGCGGAACCGCCATGTCCCTACCAGCCCGACAGGCTGTTGGGGACCGGCAGCTGCTGGCCTCCCGGCAATTGGGCGGCGCGGCGGCGGGCTTCGGCTTCGGCGATCGCCGCGCCGTTCCGGGCCTCGCCGATCCCGGTCAGCGCGGCCGCGCCGGCGCGAAGCACGCCGCCGAACAGGGCGAAGCGGCCCGCTTCCTTCTTCTGCGCGGCCGCGGTGCGGAGCGATGCCGCCTCGCTGCCGGCGGCGTAGCGGCGGTTGAGCACGTCATATTCGCGCTCGATCGCATTCTGGCGGACGAGGTCGAGCGCCGAGCCGGTGCCGATCGCGACCCCGTTGCCGGCGAGCGCGGCGATCGCCTCGCCCGACACCGCCCGCTCGCGCCGCCGCACCGCCTCCTCCTCGAGCGCGCCGCCAAGCTCGGCCCGGCGCGCATTTTCAAGGTCGGCCGCCGCGCCGGCGTCGAGCGCGTCCTGCTCGGCGACGCCCTGCATCAGCGAGCTCGCCACCATCAGGCCGATGCTGAGCGGATCACCGGACATCGCCGCCCTCCTCCCGGATCCGCGCATAGACCGCATAGTCGCTGCCGTCCGCGCCGTAGCGGCGCAGCACGCCCTCCTGCTCGAAGCCGAGCCGCCGCGCGAATTCATGCGCGCGCTCGAAGCGGTCGCGCACCAGCATGTCGACCCGGCGATAATCGGCCGCGTCGAGCACCCGCCGGATCGCCGCCGTCAGGGCCGCCCAGGTCGCCACGCCATGGCCTTCGGCGAACAGCGCCCAGGCGGTGGCGTGGCCGGCATGGCTTTCGGCCAGCCCGGCGCAGCCGAGCACGACGCCGTCGCGGAGCGCGGTGAAGGCCGGGCCGAGCTCGGCGCCGGCGCCGGCGGCGCGCCCGGCCAGCTCGGGCCGCTGCGCGGTCTGCAGCGTGAGCCCGGCCAGATGGTGCGGCGCGAACGGCTCGATCGAGATCATCGCCGACCCCCGCAACACGCCGATTCGTGGGCAATGCTCATTCTCCGACCTCCAGCGCGTAAATGATGGCGTCGAGCGTGGCCGGCGCGGGCTGGTAGCGTTCGACGATGATGTGGCCGGTGCGGTCGTAGGCGCCGACCGTGGTCAGCTTGAGGTCGCCGCTGTAGAGCGGCACCGCCTCGTCCATCGGGTCGGACGGCAGCCGCGTCTCGATCGGTTGCCCGGCCAGCCCCTGCACGCGCACCCGCAGCCCGAGCGCTTCGAACAGCTTGAGGGTGACGTCGATCACCCGCTTCAGCTTGCCCTGGGCGGTGCCCTCCTGCTGGCCCGCCTCCGGCGGCAGGGTCTCGAGCACGGCGGTGAAGGCGAGCCCGGCCTGGACCTTGCTCGCCGGATAATCGAGGCTGAACCGGCCGCCGCTCACCACCCGCTCGGGATGCGGCTTGCCGTCCGCCAGTATCTCGATCGTGCGGCCTTCGAGATGGTCGAGCCCGGCGAAATCCTGCGTCGCGGCGCCGTCATAGCCGAGCCCGGCATCGACCAGGAACGCTTCGTGCGGGTCGTCGCCGGTCTCCCACACCTTCGCCATGCGCAGGATCCAGTAATCGCCGCCGGCCTCGGCCGCGGTCCACAATTGGTCGCGCTTCCCTTCCGGGTCCATGATCGAGCACAGGCTCTTGGCGAACAGCCCGCCGCCCAGCCGCCGCCGGCACCAGCCCATCACCTTCTCGGCGGGGTTGTAGGCCATCGCCGCGAGCCGGCCATTGTCCTGGCAGCCCCAGACCAGCCGGTGCGGCTCCTGCTGCCAGGCGATTTCGCGAAAGCCGAACCGGCCGATATGGTCGGTCACCCGGTTCAGATTCTGCGCCTCGTAGCGGTCGCGCTGGATCGTATAGTCGATTTCGAGCAGCTTGCGGCCCGCCAGCTGGACGAACAATATCTGCCCGCCCGCCTCGATCGGCTTGACCTTCCGGCTGCCCTCGCGGGTCGGCTTCTTGAACGCGAACACCGGCGGCCCGGCCGCGCCGGTATTGGTCAGCACCCGCTCGACCGGATACACGCATTTCTCGGTGCCGAGCATCAGCATCCCGTCCGCCACCGCCCATTTGATCCGGGTCGGGCTCGGGATGCTGAACGTCCCGGCCAGATCGTGCTGGAAGTCGCCCGACGAATCGCGGCGCTCGAAATTCTCGAGGTCGCCGATCACGCTCGTATAGGCCGTGTCGCCCTTGGTCAGGGTCAGGCACTCGCCCCAGATGCACACCGTGTCCGGCCAGCCGCGCGTGTCCGAAAAGGCGCCGAACGCCCAGCGCCAGCTCGCCGTCGCAGTCAGGCTGTCGGCCAGCCTTTTCTCGACCGTCGCGACGACCTCGGTCGGGTCGGTGAAGGCGGTGATCCTGAGCAGCCCGTAGCGGCCGTGCAGGAACGTCCATTTGACCCCGTACGGGCCTTTGGCGTTGATGTCGGTGCCGGCGCCCATCCCGTCCCATTCGGTGCCGCTGTCATGGACCGGCGGCATCGTCCCGGTCCGCCCGGCGCCGCCCGCCTGGCACTCATAGACCTTGCCGGCGAAGGTGCGCTTGTCGCCGGCCGCGACGGTGATCCCCGGCTCCCACGACGGCACGTCGTTATAGTCGGCCGCCTCCAGCTCGAAGAAGGAGCCGACGTCGGTTTCGGCGAAGATCGCCGCGCTCGCGGTCAGGGTGACCGAACCGGTGGTCGCGCTGGCGGTGACGGTCAGGCTCTCGTCGCCATTGCCGTCGCCGATCGGGCCGTTCCTGAGGTCGAGCACGGCGAGGCTGAACTCGGCCGCCGCGGTCCGCGACAATTTGCGCGGCGCCTGGCCGCCGCCGGCGAGATAGAGCACGTCGGCGCTCTGCTGATAGTCGAGCGTCAGCGTCTCGGCATGGCTGTACGGGCTCGCCACCTCATAGGGCACTCCGGGCGCGGTCTCGATCCGGACGTCGTTGGTGTAGAAGCGCAGCAGGCCGTTCGACGCCTCGATCACATAGCCCTGGGTGACGTTATATTCGAACGGGATCAGCCGGCACGGCCCGGCCGCCTTTTCGACATAATAGGTTCCGGGCGCGGTCACCGCGCCGCCCTCGACCAGCGGCAGCCAGCCGTTCAGCGTCTTGCAGGCGATCGCGTACAGCGCCTGGTCGACGCGCCCGAACAGCCGCGGCGACACCTCGCCGCCGTTGAAGCTCGATTGGATCGCGGTCGCGCGCACCTACATCCGCCCCACGCCGCCGTTGCGCGCGGCAAGCCAGTGGCTGCGGTAGCTCGCGGTCCGCCCGGTCCGGCCCGAGGCGAGCCCGTCCTGGCGCCTGGCATTGGCGATCGCCTGCTCGTAGAGCCGCGCCATCCGGTCGATCATGCCGGACTGGCCGGTGATCGGCTTGGCCATGTACATGGCGAGCTTCGCGGTCAGCGCCTCGATATAGCCGGCCGACCATTTCGAAAGGTCCTCGACCCGGCGGATGTAGCGCACGTAGATCGGCGCGGCGGCGTTCGACAGGATGTAGCGGCCTTCCTGCTCGCCTTCGAAATGGTCGACATGGTCGGGCCGCCACGGCAGCCAGCGCAAATTGTCCTGCGGCAGCTCGTAGGCATAGGCATATTGGCTGCCGGCGGGCGCCTCGTCGGCGCTCGCCGCCAGCGCCGCGCGCGACAGCGCGAAGTTCCACGGATGGTCGGCCATCACTTCGTCGCGCGTCTCGTCCCACAGCGCCTTGGCGGTGATCGCCAGCGCCGAGGAATCGGTGATCGCGACGATCCGTTCGAGCGTGCCGAGCAGGACCGCGGCCTTGTTGACGATCCGCGTCTGCGATGCCGGCGCCGTCATGGCTCGAAACCCCCGCTCCTGGTCAAATCGTGCCGCCGGGCCTGGTCTCGCTCACCCCGCCCGGCGGCACTTGCGGATCCCGCAGCACATCGCGGGACCCGCCTCCCCGCCCCTGCCGATTGCTCAGCGAGCGGAAGCGAACATAAACACCTGGAGGGTGCCGGCGCCCGGAAGCGCCGCGCCGCCGATGGTGATCAGCACATCCTCATATTCGGCGAGCGGCGCGGCGGCGGCCGCCGCCGAGACCATGAACAATTGCGGCGCATTGGCGGCGGTGTGGACCGCCGCGGCGCGGTACTTGCCGGCCGCGCCCGCCTTGCCGACCGCGATCGTCGCGGCCGCGCCCATCGTCGCCGACGACAGCAGATAGCCGAACATCGGCCGCGCCCCCTTCGGGAACCGGAAGCAGACATTGGTGTCGCCGTCCGCCTTGGCGACCGCCGCCAGCGCCAGGTCGAACGTCGCCACATAGCAGCGCACCCTGGCGCCGATCACGCGCCCGTCGGCCATCGCCGCGGGCAGCACCGAGCCGTCGAGAACGCCGGCGAATTCAGCCGAAACACCCTGAGCCATTCTATCCTCCTTCGCTGTCGTTCCCCGCCCAACCGGACTGAGGCCGTCCTCGGGGCGGGCGCGGGCGCCCGCCCTCCGGCGGCGTCAGCTCTCCAGGCAGAGCATCTGGAAGCATTTGTCCTCGTTGACCCGCGTCGACTTGCCGCAGGTCTCGCCGTAGATCTGCTGGCTGTGGTTCTTGTCGCCGCGGTCGCTGATCTTGCCGAAGAAGTCGCACCAGCTGCCCCAGTGCATTCCCGACGGCAGCAGGAACGGCACCCGGCGGTAGCCGCTGCCGTCGACGGTGAGGCTGGCGCCGCGCGGATAGACCCGCGCATTGCCGAGCTGGGTGTTGATCCAGCGGAAGCCCATGAAGGTGCCGACCTTGCCGGTCTTGAGCGCCCCCGGCAGGTCCGGATTATAATCCTTGCTCTGCACCTGGTTGAGCTTGAGCAGGTCGGACACCTGCTTGGCGGTGATGATGCCGATCGGCATCTCGTCCTCGTCGTTCAGCGCCTCGGTGATCATTTCCTGCATCGCGATCAGCTTGTTGAGCGTGATCCCGCGGGGCGCGGCTTCGTCGGCGTCGACGGCCAGGATGTTGGCCGCCTTGAACGGCACCGCGGTGGTGCCGGTCTCGCCGGTATAGGCGGTGCCGTAATAGCCCTCGAGCCAGCGGTCGTCCTGGGCGCGCCGGATCGCCTTGGCGGTCTGCACCACCGCCGGCGAGTGGAGGTCGACCTTGGTGGTCATCGCGTCGTCGCGGTCGAGCAGCGGCGCGACGTTCTGGGTCTTGGGCTTGTGGATCCAGCGCCGCACCAGGCTCAGGTCGGTATTGACCGTGTCGCCGTTGCGCTCGTCCTTCTCCTGCGCGACCAGATCGTCGAACTGGTCCTCGATCTGGGCGGCCTTGTCGGTATAGGCCTTGGAGCTGCCGACCAGCGGCCGCAGCTTGCCCGGCCGCTCGTTGAGCTGATAGTCGACCCCGAGCCCATATTCGATGGTCCGTGCGACTTCGATGTCGGATGGTACTGCCATGGGAAAATCCCCCGAAAGAAACGTTGCGGTTGCTTGGTTTCGATCGGGATGGCCGGCTGTGCCGGGGCCGCTCTGGCGTATGGCCGGAGGCTCGGGACGCTTGACCCGCCGCTGCTTTCGCGGCTGCACCGGGGCCGCGCTCGCGCGCGGGATGGCCGGAACGGAGTCCGGGGGGCTTTCCAATGGGTCCCCTTCAAAGTACCACTTTGAAGGGAGTGAGGTCCGCCCCCCGGCGCCCGTGAGGACCTAGGGATACTTCGCTATACGCGGAATTGTCAAGCGTTTCGGTAGGAAATTTTCGCCAATGGCGAAAGGGTCAGGCCAAAGTGGTACTTTGGCCTGGGGAGAAGGCGTCGCTGTTCATATAGACCCGCTCGCCGATGTGGCCGACCTCGTTCGACAGGGCGTGGTCGACATAGGCTTTGAGACCGGCCTCATGGACCTTTCGGAAGAAATACCCATCCTCGCCCACCACCAACTCGGCGCCGCGCATTTCGAAATCGAACAGAGGATAGATGCTGACCCCCTCCCGCCTCGCCTTCTCACCGAGGTGCCCGAACACTAGGCTCTTGATGAGGCAAAGGCCGAACCCCATCGACAGCACCTGCTCCAGCTCCCCCGCCGCCGCTTTTTGCGCCGTTGTGCGGACCGGCTTGCCGTCCAGCCCGAAAGCCGTGGACCCCGCTCCCTCGGCCCGTTTCGAATAATTCACGCCGACGATCATCTGCTGATGCCCCAGCAGGCGCTCGAGCGAGTCCGGCGGGAAGATATGGTCGGTGTCGGCGAACAGGATATAGTCGGCCCGCTCCTTGATCGACCGCTCGACCAGATGGTGACGGGACATCTGCACAGGCCGCCCCTTCACCGTTCGAACCTGTATCTCGGCCTCCGGAAGCGCCCGCGCCGAGTAGAACATCATCCGCGCCAGCGACGTCGTAAAGCTCATTTCCGGCGTGCGGAAGCAGGGTATGCAGACCGCGATTATCACCCCGTCGCCATAGCAGAAGATCAAAGCGGGGGAAGGATTACCTGCCTGATGCTTACATTATCGACTTGGGCGGTAGTGTCGGCAGGACCCCTGACTTCCAGGCTCTGGCTCGATGCGGAGACTCTGACGTTGACCGAGAACGCTCCTGTCGCCGTTTCGAATGTACGCGTCGTACCCGCGAGCATAAACAGGACCTCGTCTGTGCCGTCGTTCGAGTCGATGGTGATCGCGCCGCGAAGGATGTCGCCGGCGGCAAGCAACGTCGGCGAAGTGAGCCGCGCCCTCATCAGCGCGCCGGCGGCTTCGAACAGCAGCTTGCCGCCGGCCACCGAGCAGTTGTTGAGGGTCAGCCCGGCCGAGGCGTCGAACGCCGGCTGCGGCCACAACTCGTTGTCAAGATCGTCCTGCTCCAGGACCTCTTTGACCGAAACCCCCGAGACCACGGCGTCGCCGGGAGTGACGAATACGAATCCCGCACCGGCACCGCCAGCCACCATATATTCGGCGTAAGCGCCAGGCACGGTTTGCTGCGTGCCGGGGACGCCGCCGAGGGTTGGAACGGGTGCGCCGGTCGAGTTGCTGACTAGGGTCCACCCCACGCGGTAGATCTTGCCTTCGGTGATGGCGACCGCCTGCGCATCCGTCGTGTTCGGGTCGCCGATTAGCTCCGGCCCGAAGTCGCCGCCGCCGCCCGCCGCCGCCGGCGGGCGGGCGGTATCATAGCCGAGCCCGAGGCTGAACATCGTCCGTCTCCCGTCAGTAGAGCGCGCGGATGCCCGTCGCGGTGGTGCCGGTCGCCTTCACCCGCCGCGCGCGCAGCGGGATCGGCACCGAGGCGGGGACCGCGAAAATCTCCTCATGGCCGTCCTCGCCGACCAGGGCGATGTCGCCGGCGACGTTCGCCCACAAGGCCTTGGGGACGTTCGGCAGGTCCTCGTCGTCGTCGGGCGTCACGGCGTCCCAATTGTCGGCCTGGGCGTGGACCGGGCTGGTATAGCCTTGATAGGGGTCGATCGGCATCTCGCTCTCCTTTCGGGTTTAACTCAGCGCGTCGAGGCCTGCGCCTGCGCCGCCCTCAGCAATTTGTCGCGCTGGGCGATCACGGTCGTGTCGCCGTTGTTGAGCTTCTCGCGCCACGTCGCGTCCTTCTGCAGCGTGCGGAGCTGCTCGGCCGCATTGGCGGTGCCGCCGGCGCCGATCGCGCCGCCGTCGCCATCGACCCGGCCGTGCTCGCCGGTCAGCTCGGCGAGTTTGAAGAAGCCGCGCAGCAAATTGGCGGTGCCGACCTTCTGGTCGAGCTCGTTGGCGAAGGAGGTGGGCAGGCCGAGCTTGAGATAGGTCGCTTTGGCCGCCGCCAGCTTCGCACCGTAATCCGCGCCGACCTCCTCCTTGAACGCCGCGATGTCGGCCTTGCCGGCGGCCACATAATCGGCCTCCGCTTTCTCGATCCGGGCGTTGTTATATTCGGCGAGCTGGCGGGCCTGGGCGGGCAGCAGCCCGAGGTTGTGGGCGAAGCTGCGAAACTCGTCCGCCGCCGCCTGGTGCGCCGCCGTCAGCTTGCCGGCCTCCTCCTCGCCGATATGCTCCGGCAGCTTGCGCAGCGGTATCTCATAGCCGGCCGCGTCCTTGGGGCGGCCGAGCGCGTCGAACACCGGGCCCCACACGTCGGCGCCGGCGTCCGCCGCCGGCACCACCAGCTTGGACTTGGCGACCTTGTGCGCCTCGACATGCGCCCGCGCCAGCGCCGGCACGTCGGCATAGCGGCTGAGCGTCGCGTCGCCGCGCAGCTCCTCGGGCAGGGCGCCGAGCCATTCCGGCGCCCCGCCGCCGCCGCTCCCGCCGCCGGTTCCGCCCTCCGCCCCCGCTCCGATCTCCTCCGCGCCCGCGCCGGTGCCGCCATCCACGCCCTTTACTGCCTCAGTCATGCTCCACCTCCCTCAATTGCCGTGTCAGCCGGGCCAGCTTCGCCGTGTCGAGGCGGACCGAGCCCATGATTTCGAGCGCCAGCTCGCGCCGGCCCTGGTTCTTCGCGTCAACCCGCGCGTCGATGTCGAAGGTCGGGCTGTCGACGAAATTCCTCCGCGCCAGGTCGGCGAACCATTCCACCGCCTCCGGCTTCAATTCCCCGTCCTCGCCGTAGAACAGCCGCGCCGCGAGATGGTGCGGGTTGATCAGCCGCCCGATCGCCCGCGTCAGCTGGTCGCGAATCCCGCGCCCGGCCTGCTCGAGCCGGCGCGATTCGGCGGCGACGTCACGCGGCATGGGCGCCTCCCGCCGCGGCCGCCGCCGCTATGTCCTTGGCGATGCCCGCCGCCGCCGTGCCGACCTCGATCAGTTTCGCCTTGTCGGCCAGCGCGCGCGCCTCGGCCGCCGCCGCCTTCTGTTCGTCCTCGCTCGCTTCCCACGCCACCGGCACGGCGTGGAGCTGGCCGAGCCCGGCGACCACCTTGCCGAACGGATAGCGGCGGAAGAATTCGGGCACGGTGTTGACCGGGTCGAGCTGCATCAGCGCCGACAGGCCGTTGAGCATGTTGTAGAAGCCGGCCGCGCCTTCGGCCTTGCGCGCCCGCGCCAGCGGGTTCTCGTAGATCGTCTGGTAGAGCCCGCCCGCCTCGGCCACTTCGGGCGGCATGTCGTCGAGCAGGCCGATCTCGTTCATCAGGTCGAGCTCGCGATGCGCCATCGGCGTCAGCCATTCGGTCTCCTGGCGCTGCAGCGGCGCCAGCAGCAGCCCGCGCTGCTGCGCCCGGTCCATCATCTCGAAGGCCGTGATGTGGCTCTTGAGGTCCTGCCGGACCGTGTAGAGGTCCTCGAAGAAGGCGCGCTTGATCACCCCGCGCGTGTCCTCGAGCAGCTTCATCGCCGCCGAGATGTCGGGATCCTCGAACATCCGCCTGACCGTCGGGTTGCCGCGGTCGTCGAGCCCGCCATAGCTGACCGAGCGCGGCGCGTAGAACAGCATCTCGTCCTGCATATCGCTGTGCGCGAGCAGGGCCGGGCCGGCCATGAACTCGATCGCCGTCACCAGGTCGCGCATCATCGCCTGGGTCGCCTTGATCGACGGCAGCACGTTGATCGCCGGGCTGCGGCCGTAGGTCTCGGTCGGGCTCTTTTCGTAGCGCGACACGATCGTCGGCATGCTCCTGTAGCCGCCCTGGTCGAACGCCTGCCGGTCGGCGACCGCGATATAATAGCTGGCGATCTGCTTGCCGGCGGCGTCGATCCGGGCCGGGTCGAAGGCCGGGTTGGGCCGCAGCACATGGATATAGCCATTGGCATCGTCGAGCCGCCCGTCGCGCTCGCCCTTGCGCGCGCATTCCGGCGCCTTGTCGTCCCATTGCTGCAGCGCCTGGCGGTTGGTGAGCGTGAACTTGCGGTGGACGATGTCGATCTCGCCCCGGTAATTCTCCTGGATGTAGAGCTGGCCGATATGCTCGCTGCGGTAGCCGATCCCGACCGGGACGCCGCGGCCGTCGCGGATCAGCGCCGGCGCCATGCCCTGCAGCCCGAAGGCGAGCAGGCTCGCCACGCTCTCATGGGTCTGGTTGCCGAAGCCGCTATAGGCCGAGTTGCGCAGCTGGAACAGCTGGCTGGTCTTGAGCTCGAACCACAAACGCGCGCGCTGGTTCTTCATCAATTCGGGGTCCAGCCCCATGATGATCTGCCATTGCGCGCCCGCCGGGATCACCTCGCCTTCGAACACGGCGCAGCCATGGTCGAGCGCCATCATCGCCGTCTCGTCATAGATATGCTCGGTCCGCCGCGCGCCCTGGCTGAACGACGTCGAGCCGAGGAAATCCGCCTGGCGCGGCAGGATCAGCTGGCCGATCTCGTGCCACAAGGCCTCGAAGTTCGAGCGTTCGCTCTCCATTCGCGCCTGCCGGCGAAGATCCTCCTCGACGTCGAACATCGTTTTACCTCCCCGGCGCGAAGTAATACTTCGCGACGTGTTCAATAGATCAGATGGCCGGCGGGTATCTCCGCCTGCGCGCCGCCGCCGGCGCGGAGCGGGCTGCTGATCTCGCACCGCACCGCCAGATCGGGTCCGACCAGCCACACCGCGGCGACGACAGCCGGCGCGGCCTCCGGCGAAAAGGCGATCCGCTTCTGATAGACGGCGCGGCCGCCGGCCATGGTGAAGTCGGCCGCTTTGGCCTCGACCGGCGCCGCCACGAAGGTCGCGCCGTCGGACGCGCGCAGCCGGTAGGTCGCCGTCCCGTCGAGCGGCCCCGACACCGCCGCCTCGGCCGCCGTTGCGGCAATGAAGTCGGCGAGCGCATCCTCGGCCGCCTTGCGCTCGGCCTGCTTCGCTGCCCGCTCCTCGAACGCCTTCGCCTCGCGCCGCTTGCGGTCGCTCTCCTCGGCCGCCGCCTCAGCTTCGTGCTTGGCGCGGAAGGCCTCGTCGGCCTTCGCCGCGTCAGCCGCCGTCGCAGCAGCCACTTGGTCGGCGGCGATCTTCGCCAGCGCGTCGGGCAGCAGCGCCGCCAGCATGCCCGGCAGCACGCCGCGCACATGGTCCTCGACCAGGCCAGGCAGCCGTTCGGCCAGATCCGCACCCAGCGTTTCGGAGAATGTTTCTAACGCCTGGGGCAGCCGTTCGGCCACCTCCGCGGCCAACGCCTCAGAAAATATTTCTTTCACCCGCGCCTCGCTAAGCCCCTGCGCTGGCGCACTTTCACTGCCGGCTTTTTCAGCAGCGGCATTAGACTTGTCCTTGCTCATCACCATTCCTCCCCGTCCAAATCGTCACTCGCCCAGCAGCTCCTTGGCGCCCGGCGTCCTGGCTTCGGCGCCGCCGCCGGTCAGCTCGTTGGCGCCGGCG
>DASZDE010000051.1:0-35512 GCA_035942355.1 Allosphingosinicella sp.
TGGCAGGCGGGCGCCCCCCGCGGTGATCGATTTCAAACGACCCATTACCAGCCGCACCTGTCACCACTGGGAAGCCTAGACCGCTAGATTTTCACCTGGCTCCCCATCTCGACCACTCGGTTCCTCCGCAGATTGAAGAACTCCATTGGGGATTCGGCATTCCGCATCATCCACGCGAACAGCCGCTCCCTCCACCTGGCCATTCCTTTCAGATCCGATGCCAGAGGCTTTTGCCGGCTCAGGAAGAAGCTCGTGTCGGTTATCTTGAACGGGAAACCGCAGCTGTCGAGGCGCCTTAGCATTTCCTTGAGGAGGCCTTGATTCGCCCGCTCCCTCGGCCCGTCACCGTCGGATTCCCGCTACGGCTTGTTAAGGAATTGATAGGAAGAAATTAACTTCTGGCGCGTAAACGCGCGGAATCGGCAGGTGAAGGCACCCTATCAGCCCCCGCCCGCCGAGGTCCGAAAGCGCCGATGCGCGGGAGGAATGAGGATGTTGTATCAGGCTGTGCCCGATCTGGCCGCGACCGACGAGGACACAATCGTCGCGATCGACGTGCTTGCCAACGACCTGTTCCACCAGAAGGGGGCGATCGTTACCGCCGCCACGATCCGCGACGGCGCGCCCGGCGCCGTCACCATCGACGGCAACCGGATCCTGTTCGATCCGTCGGCCTACGATTATCTCGGCGCGGGCGAGGTCGCGACGGTGGTGATCGACTATACCGCTGACGGCATCGGCAAGGGCGCCAAGGGCGACAGCTCCGATTCGACGATCACCATCGTCATCACCGGCACCACGCGGCTGCTGAGCTACATATTCACCACGCCCGATGACGATCTGTTCGCCGCCCCCAGCGCCGATGTCTGGACGGTGCTGGGCATGGCCGGCGACGACGACCTCGCCGGCGGCATCTTCGGCGACCATATCGACGGCGAGGACGGCGACGACGTCCTGCGCGGCCGGGCCGGCGACGACCGCCTGGTCGGCGGCGCCGGGGCCGATTCGCTGATCGGCGAGGGCGGCTCCGACGAGCTCGCCGGCGGGGCGGGCGACGACATCTATTATGTGCAGGACGGCGCCGACGCCGTGATCGAGGCCGCCGGCGAGGGCAGCGACTTCGTCTACGCGTCGGTTTCCTACACGCTCACCGATCATGTCGACAATCTGATGCTGACCGGCGCGGCGCTGCTGGACGGCAATGGCAACGGCCTCGACAACCGCATCTACGGCAACATCGCCGGCAACCGGCTCGACGGCGGCGACGGCGCCGACACGCTCGCCGGCCGCGTCGGCGACGACCATCTGCTCGGCGGCAACGGCGACGACACCCTGACCGGCGGCTCGGGCGTCGACGTGCTGGAGGGCGGCGCCGGCAACGACACCTATGATTACCGCAATATCGGCGATGCCCTGGTCGAGGCGGACGGCGCCGGCAACGATCTGGTCTGGGCGTTCATCGATTTTGTGCTGCCCGACCATGTCGAGGAGTTGCGGCTCGCCGGCGAGGCCCGTACCGGCACCGGCAACGCGCTCGCCAACTTCGTCTACGGCACCTCGCTCGAGGACGTGCTGTACGGCCTCGACGGCAACGATACGCTGCGCGGCCAGAGCGGCATCGATTCGATCTTCGGCGGCGCCGGCGACGACCTCCTCTACGGCGGCTATGGCGACGATGTCATGGAGGGCGGCGAGGGCGTCGACCGCATCAACGGCGAGCTCGGCAACGATCTGATCGACGGCGGCGCCGGCGCCGACCAGCTTTACGGCCGCGAAGGCGCCGACAATCTGGTCGGGGGCGAGGGCGACGACGCCGTGGTCGGCGGCATCCAGCGCGATGTCCTCACCGGGGGCGCCGGCGCCGACCGCTTCGTGTTCGACGACGGCGACACCACCAACGCCCGGCTGACCGCCGACCGCATCACCGACTTCAGCGCCGCCGCGGGCGACAAGCTGCATCTGCTCTATTTCGACGCCGACCGCGCGACCGCCGCCGACGACCGCTTCGCCTTCATCGGCCGCAACGCCTTTTCCGGGGCCGCCGGCCAGCTGCGCTACGACGTGGTCGGACCCGACGCCTATGTGTGTGGGGATGTTGACGGCGACCGCATCGCCGACTTCTGGATCAAACTCGACGGCGTGAGCGTGCTGTCGGAGGCGAACTTCGTTCTCTGACGCGCGGCCGGGTGGTCACAGCCGCCCGCCTACCACCACCGCCACGCCCATCACCAGCGGCAGGCCGGCGGCCCAGGTCCTGGCCGCGGCGGCCCTGCTTTCACCGAGCAGGATCGCCGCCACGATGAAGGCCGGCGTCCCCATGATCAGCGCCAGCAGGAGGATTTCCCGGACGGCGGAACCCAATCCCGTTCCAAGGCCCGCGACCAGGAGGGCCGCGCCGGGCAGGGAGGCGAGCATCGCCCGCACGCACAAAGCCGCCAGAGTCTTGGCGAGGCGGGCGTTGGCGGCGGTTCGCTGCATGCCCGATCAACACTTGGCGGGCGCGGAAGTTCTGTTCGGCCGCTCATAGCGCCGGACATAGCGCGCCATTTCCGTCGCGGGCGTTGCCTTTCGGCCCGGCGGCGGAGTAGCGCGGCGCATGGCTTATGCTGTGAAGGAGATATTCAAGACCCTGCAGGGGGAAGGCGCGCGGGCCGGGCGCGCGGCGGTGTTCTGCCGCTTTGCGGGCTGCAACCTGTGGTCGGGCCGCGAGGCGGATCGCGCCGATGCGGACTGCGCCTTCTGCGACACCGACTTCGTTGGCATGGACGGCCCCGGCGGCGGCCGTTATGCGAGCGCCGACCTGCTCGCCGACGCTGTCGCGGACATATGGGGTGGCTATCCGGGGCGGCGCTATGTGGTGTGCACCGGGGGCGAACCGCTGCTCCAGCTCGATCCGGCGCTGATCGAGGCGCTTCATGCGCGCCGGTTCGAAATCGCGGTTGAGACCAACGGAACCATCGAGCCTCCGGCGGGGGTGGATTGGGTGTGCGTCAGCCCCAAGGCCGGCACGGAAGTGGTCGCGCGGCGCGGCAACGAGCTGAAGTTGGTCTATCCGCAGCCGTCGATCGAGCCGAGCCTGTTCGAAAGCTGGCCGTTCGAACACTTCTTCCTGCAGCCGATGGACGGGCCGCTCCTCGACGAGAATATCCGCGCCGCGACGGCCTATTGCCTGAGCAACCCGGGCTGGCGGCTGTCGCTGCAGACCCACAAGATCATCGGCATCCCCTGATGGCAGGGGCCGCGGCTCTGGTTCTGTTCTCCGGCGGCCAGGATTCGACCACCTGCCTGGCCTGGGCGCTCGAGCGGTTCGGGCGCGTCGAGACGATCGGCTTCGATTATGGGCAGCGCCATCGGGTCGAGCTCGACTGCCGCGACGAAGTGCGCCGGCGCATCGTCGCGCTGTCAGAGGACTGGGCCGGGCGGCTCGGGGAGGATCACCTGCTCGACCTTTCGATCCTCGGGCAAGTCAGCGACACCGCGCTGACGGGGGAGGCGGAAATAGCTTTCGCTGCCGACGGATTGCCCAACACGTTCGTGCCGGGGCGGAACCTGCTTTTCTTCATGCTCGCCGCCGCGGTCGCCTTCCGGCGGAAGCTGCGCCACCTCGTCGGCGGGATGTGCGAGACCGACTATTCCGGCTATCCGGACTGCCGCGACGATGCCGTCAAGGCGCTCCAGGTCGCGCTCAATCTCGGCATGGAAAGGCGCTTCGTCCTGGAAACTCCGCTGATGTGGCTGAACAAGGCCGCAACCTGGGCGCTCGCGCACCGGCTCGGAGGCGATCCGCTGGTCGATCTGATCCGCGACCATACCGTCACCTGCTATCGCGGGGACCGCGCCACGCGCCATGAATGGGGCCTCGGCTGCGGCTCCTGCCCGGCATGCGAGCTCAGGGGAGCCGGGTGGCGCGACTATAGCCGAGGTTCGGGCTAGCCGGACAGCTGCCTTCCGCTGGCGCATTCGTGCCATGGGGAGTGACGATGCGGAAATGTTGCGGCGCGGCGAGGAATAAGTGCGGGATGCTGCCGTTGTCGATCGGCCTGACGGCGATGCTTCAACGGAGGAACCACCCAATGCCCAAGAAAAAACTGCTCGCGACCGCCTGCGCCGCGATGACCATGGCCTTCGTCGCGGCCGAGGCGTCGGCCAAGAGCGGCAGCGGGGTCAAGGTCGAGGACGGCACCGCCCGGCACAGCGCCGATGATGACATGGTCGGCGGCATCAAGCTGCGCGGCGACGGCACGGTCGACGACGACGGCATCCACCGCAATCGCGGCGGCCGCGGTGATGGCGACAATGTCAGCAGCGACGATGATGATCACGATAGCGGCGGCCGCGGCCGCGGCGGTCGCGGCAGCGAGGTCGAGAACGGCGATGACGACGACCATGGTGGCCGGGGTCGGCATCGTCGTGGCCGCGACGATGAGGTCGATGCCGACGACGATGATCGTGGCGGCAGAGGCCGCGGCCGCGGACGCGGCCGGGGCGGCCGCGGCGGCCACGGCGCTCCGAGCACCGACGACTGATCGCGGCGGGGTGGCGGTATTCCCAGCCGCCACCCCAACCGCCCTGTGCCGCGGATGGAGCGGATCGTGCGACCGTTTATCTATATCCCTTGCCTGGCGTCACTGGCTGGGACCGCCATCCCGGCGGCGGCCGCGCCCCTCGAAGCTGCGGGACATTCGGCCGGCTCGGTCGCCCTGACAACCAGTTCCTTGAGCCTGGACGGGATAATCGCGGGATGGGAGCTGCGGGCGCATGCCGAGTGGACGTCCGGTGCCGGCGAGGCTCCGCCGCTCCGGCGCAGCTTCGGTCGCGGCCCTGGCGGCGGGGCGCTTCGCGCTTCCGGCCTTTCCGACCTCGATTTTTCCGCCGTAAGGTCGTTTGACGTCAGCCGCCGCCTGTCGTTCGATTTCGGGACCAGCGTGAGTTTGCCGACCGGCTCGGTGCGCGGCGGCCTTGGCACCGGCAGGGTCGAAGCGGTGGTCGATGGCGGCTTCAGCACCAGGGTCCGAAAGTGGCAGCTGTGGGCGGGAGCGGCGCGCCGGCTCCGCGGCTCATCCGAACTCTATTCGGAGCGCGATGTGTGGGAGATCTACGCCGGCGTGCACGGCTGGGTGGGGCGGCGCTCATCGCTGCGCGTCGAGCTCGAACGGCGGCAGGCGCCTTGGCCTGGAGCGGCGCCGGAAGTTTCCGCCCGGCTGAGCCTCCGCCGCAAGCTGGCGCGCGGCATCAGCCTGCATCTCACCGCCGCGCGGGAAAATGACGAATTCAGTGAGGAGCGGGTTGCAAGCATCGCGCTGCGGTGGCAGTTGCAGCCCCATTAAGGGGGCATTTATGCAGATTTTCCAATGGGCTGCGGCGGCATGCCTGACGATTGCGGCGGCCGCGCCCGCCGGCGCCGAATTGCGCTATGAATCGGGCGAGGTTGCGATCGTCGCGAACGGCGGCATCTCGTTGCTGGGAGCGCTGGTCGACGACCCGGAGCTCGGCGGCGGCATCGACGAAGCCGGCGACATCGACGCTTTCGGCTCGATCAACTTCGAATATACCTCGCAGAGCGGGCTCATCCTCGGCGCCTTCGCCTCGGGGGACACGGCCGACAATCGTCCCGACACGCTCAAGAACGACCGGGCCTATGCCTATGTGGCAAGCGAATGGGGCAGGGCCGAAGTCGGTCTGACCAGCGGCCCGGCACGGCGGATGACCTTTTACGCTCCGGTGGTTGGGTCAGGTCAGATACGCGGCGACTTCGCCCGCTACGCCGGCCGAAGCGCGCTGCTGTGGCCGGTCGACACCAGGCAATCCTTCAAGGTCGCCTATTTCTCCCCGCCGATCGGCGGCCTGCGCTTCGGCGCGTCCTGGGCGCCTAAGGTGGACCGCCTCGGCGCGGTGCAGCGCAACGCATTCGAGCTCGGCGCGCAATATGAGCAGCCGGTCGGCGCGTGGATTTTCGGAGCGAGCGCGGCCTATGTACACGGCAATTCCGATACTCCGGGCCTTGCCGACCTCGACAGCTGGAGCCTGGGCTTCCAGGCGCGCCGCGGCAAGCTCGTGATCGGCGGCGCCTATGTCGACCGCGGCGACAGCAATCTTTTCGTCGACGGCTTCGACCAGTCGGAGGTCAATCTCGGCGTCGCCTGGCGTGCCGACGATTGGGCGGTGGCGGTCTCGGCCGCGCGCACCGCCGCCAACGGCTTCGACAACGAGCTGCTCGGGCTCGGCGGCAGCTACAATTTTGGCCGCCACGTCACGCTTGCCACCGATCTGGTGGCGATGCGGCAGCAGGACGCGCTCGGCGAGACCAGATCCGGCGTCGTGCTGCTCGCCGGAGTGGACCTCAAAATCTAGGCTTCAGCGCTTCCAGCGGGCGGCGATGGCGCGCTGTTCGGCCGCCGCGTCCAGTGGCTCGCCGCCAAGTCCCTGAACGAGCGCATCGAGTGGCCCGTCGCCCCCGACAGTCTCGAATCCGCTGCCTCTGGCCTCCTCCCGGGCGAGGCCCGCCACTCGCCAGCCGCCCTCCTCGCGGCACGCGACCAGGCGATGGCCGTGGGCCGAGTCCGAGATCAGCGCCTCCCGGCAGAAACTGCCCTCGGCCGTCCGCAGGCTCAGCTGCACGTCGAGCGAACGGCTGCCGGCGAGCCGAACCGGAACTCCGCTGAGCGCCTTGTCAAGCGCCTCGGCAACCGGAGCCGAGGCCATGACCGAGGCGCCGCTCGCCGCCACGATCCCGCCGTCCGTCGCCCCGATGCCGCGCCCGAAAAACAGCCCCAGCACCAGAGCGGCCGCGATCGCGCCGCCGGCCTGCCAGTTCGACCACCGCGCCGCCCGGCGATCGCGCGCGGCGGCCATGCTGGCCACCGAGCCCGCGTCCGTCGCCGGCAGCGCCGCGTCGATGGCGGCGATCCAGCGGTCGGGGATCGGCTCCTCGAGGTCGCCCGCGAAGCTCGCTTGCGCGGCCCGCACCAGCTCCTGCTGGCGCGCAACCCGCTCGGCCAGCGCCGTATCGCTGGCGATGGCCAGTGCCACGCGCTGCCGGTCGGCCGGGTCAAGAATGCCGTCCAGATAAGCGAACAGGGTGGCATCGTCGATCGTCATCCGAACACCTTCGCTTCCAGCGTCGCCCGCGCCCGGTGGATCCGGCTCATGATGGTGCCGATCGGCACCGACAACGCTTCGGAGGCATCCTGGTAGGACAGGCCGTCGACCAGCACGAGCATCACTGCAGAGCGCTGCTCGTCCGGCAGTGCCTCGATCGCCTTCCGCGTCGCGGCTAGCGTGATCCGCGCCTCGGCCACTCGCCGCCCGTCCTCGCCTGCGACATAGGCGAGCAGCTCGTCGGAGACCGGCGTGCCGCGGGTCCTTTCCGAACGCTTGGCGTCGATCCAGAGGTTTTGCGCGATCCTGTACATCCAGCTGTCCAGCCTTGTGCCTTCTTGAAAACTGCCGATGTTCGCCAGCGCCTTCTCGATCGCCGCCTGGGCAAGGTCGTCGCCCGCCTCGGCATTGCCTGCGGCCAGCGACCGCGCGAAGCGGCGCAGGCGGGGCAGGAAGGCGATCAGCTCCTGGCGAAGTCCCGGTGTAAGTTGCCCTTCCATCGAGTGACCGATACCCCCACAACGTGCTTTTGGCTGCGCTTATTCCCACCGGGGCGGAATAATTGCGCCGCCGCATCGTTATCTTCCAAAGACCGGAATAATGCTATAGTTAGAGCAGCTTGGGTCGGGAATCAGCCTGTATGCGAGTCGCGAAGAACTGCTTGATGGCCATGCTCGGCGTCGCCCTGGTCGCCGCCGCAGCCGACGCGCGGCGGGGGCGCGGCGGCCATTCCGGCAGCGGCGAATCGGGTGGCGGCGACGTCGACGCAATCGAATCGTCCGAGGATTCCGGCTCCAGCTTCGATGCCGACAACAGCGGATCGGGAAGCGATGATGCCGCGGACGATCGGGCGGACGCGGCTGACGACGCTGCCGACGCCGAGGCCGATGCCGCGGATGACGCTGCCGATGCGGCGGAGGATGCGGCAGACGATGCCGCCGATGCCGCCGATGATGCCGCGGACTCGGAGGCAGAGGCGGCCGACGACGCAGCCGATGCGGCCGAGGACGCTGCCGATGCGGCGGAGGAAGCCGCCGATGATGCCGAGGACTCGCAGGCGGATGCCGCCGACGATGCCGCCGATGCCGCCGACGACGCTGCCGATGCGGCGGAGGATGCCGCCGATGATGCCGAGGATTCGGAGGCGGAGACTGCCGACGACGCAGCCGATGCGGCCGACGATGCCGCCGACGCCGAAGCCGATGCGGCTGAGGATGGCGCCGGTTCCGATAATTCCGGCCACGGATCGGACGATTCCGGTTCTGACGAGACGGACTCGGACAGCTCCGGCCATGGTTCCGGCGGTTCTGCCATGGAAGATTCCGACGATGCGGCTTCGAACTCCGGCTCCGGCAGCTCCAGCTCGGGCTCCGGGAGTTCGCATTCAGGCTCCGGCCGCGACGACGGCGACCGGCGCCGAAGCGATGGCGACCGGCATAGTGCCGTACGCGCCGAGGCGCGGCAGCCGGTCGAGTATGATCGCGAAGGCTACACCGTCGCCGCGCGGGAGGTCCTTGCGCTCACCGACGATGCTTCGGACAAGGACACGCTCCAGGCGTTGGGCTTTACCGTCACCTCGCGCGAAGCCCTTCCCGGAGTGGGCCTGGAACTGCTGAGCATCAAGGTTCCGGGGGACCGCAGCGCCGAGGCCGCGCTGGCCGAGCTGGTGAGCCGCAAGTCGGATGCGATCTTCGCCCTCAATCATGTCTTCACGGCCGGCAAGGTGTCGAGGCTTGCCCCGTCCGCCGCGCGGCCGCCGCGCCGTCCGCCGGGACAGGCCGCCGTCGGCCTGATCGACGGCGGCGTCGCACACGCGGCCCTTCCCGCCGGCATTCGCCTCGAGACGGCTAATTTCGCCGCCCGCGGTTCGGCTCAGGTCAATCACGGTTCCGCGGTCGCGGCCCTCCTTGCCGAGGCCGGCGTCGGCCGGATCTATTCCGCCAACATCTTCGACGGCCGGAATGCGTCGGCGGCCTCGATGGTGCGGGCGCTCGATTGGATGGCGGGCCACAAGGTGCCGGTGATCAATATCAGCCTCGCCGGCCCGCCCAATCCGATCGTGCACCGCCTGATCAAGATTCTTCGCGCGCGCGGCCACGCCATCGTCGCGG
This sequence comes from Allosphingosinicella sp., assembly GCA_035942355.1. GTDB lineage: Bacteria > Pseudomonadota > Alphaproteobacteria > Sphingomonadales > Sphingomonadaceae > Allosphingosinicella. Next base: position 9,210 of record DASZDE010000051.1, read on the forward strand.
CGGTCGGCAACGCCGGCCCGGCCGCGCCGCCCCTCTATCCGGCCGCTTATCCGGAGGTGATCGGCGTCACCGCGGTCGATGCCCGAGGTACCGTCTACCGCCGCGCCAATCGCGGCCCGCAGACGATGCTGGCGGCGGAGGGCGTGAACGTGCCAGCGCCTGACGGAAGCGGGACCCTTCGCGCCGTCAGCGGCACTTCGTTCGCCGCGCCGCGCGTCAGCGCCCGGCTTGCAAGGGCCATGACCGCGCCCGATGCCGGCACCCGCGATCGTGTGCTGGCGGATGTCGTACGCCGTGCCCGCGACCTCGGCGCCCCCGGCCGCGATCCGGTGTTCGGCTTCGGCCTGGTGCGGCCTGATTCATGATCGGCGTCCTGCTATTGAGCGCCGCCATCGGTGCTGCGCCGCCGGTCCTGCCTGAATATGAGGTGGGCGATGCCTTCGTCTTCTCCGACGGGCGCGTCGAACGCGTCCGGCAGGTGAGGGCGGATCGCGTGGTCTGGTCGGGGCTCGGCCGATCGACCTACGAGCGCAGCCGCAACCCTGTCGTGCCGATCCTGGCGTGGAATGTGGCGGGGGTGGCGGGGCATCGCCAGATCGGGGAGGCAGCCGACGCCTTGTGGCCGCTCCGCCCCGGCAAATCGGTCCGTTTCCGCGCCGTCACCCAGGTCGACAGGAAAGGTGCCCGCCGCCGCTCTGTCGCATTCTGGAAGTGCGGCGTGGGCGCGCCGGGCACGGTAACGGTTCCGGCCGGCCGCTTCGAGGCCTGGCCGATCCAGTGCGAGCGCTATTCCGCCGCGACCATGCGCCTGGTTGAGCGCGTGCAATGGGATTGGTCGCCCGAGCTTTCGCACTATGTACGGCGCCGGGTGACGCTCTACTTCGACGGCAGCACCAGCGAGATCCGTCTGGCCGCCGCGCTGGCTGGCGATGCCGCTACCAAAGCGCGGCTGCGCGCGCTGAGTGCCCAGGCGAGAGGCGCATCCGCCGCCCGGCTGCAGGGCACGGGTCAGCACTGACGGAAAAGCCCCTTCGCGCCACCCCAGAATATTTTACCGCATTGGGAATAACCGGTTTTCACTACCGTTAGGGATTCAGCAACAGCGCCACCAAGGAGGACCCCATGGCGAATATCGACGGCACACCCGGCAATGACACGATCCGCGGCACCGCGGGCATCGACAATATCGAGGGCAAGGGCGGCAACGACCGGCTGTATGGGCTGGCTGGCAATGACGACCTGGAAGGCGATGCGGGCGACGACTTCCTGTTCGGCGGCGGCGGCCGCGACATCCTCGAGGGCGGCCTTGGCAACGACCGGCTGACGGGCGGCGCCGGCGCCGACATCTTCGAGTTCGACGATCCCGTCACCGGCCGCGACGTGATCCTTGACTTCGAGGACGGCCGCGACCGGATCAAGGTCGAGTTCGAGGGCGACGAGGATATCGGCGACCTCAGGATCCGCAGCGACGGCAACGGCAACACCCTGGTGAGCTGGGACGGCGGCTTCATCAGAGTGATGGACATCGCGCCCTCGCAGCTTTCGGCCAACGACTTCATCTTCGACTGAGGCCCTGCTGGCGCCCGCCGTTCCGAGGGAGCGGCGGGGCCTTCAGGGGGCCCCTGTGCACTCCTCATCGGCCGGCGGCGCGGCAGGCGCGCCCTGCGAGGCGCCGCCGAGGTCGCGCCCCTGTCCCGAATGGGCGGGCGGGTCGCCGCATGGCTCGAACTCGAGATCCGATTGGAGGTCTGCGAACGTAGTCTCCATAGCCGGTTTCCCCCATCAGGCGGCACACGCGGGGCATCATCGGCGCGTCGCCGCCGAAGCGCAATCCCTGTTGCAGCGACCTTCAACGCCTCCCTGTCCGGCCATGGCCGGGCAGCTCCCGCGGCGGGCGCATATTTTCAAGCGTGACCACGGCTTAGTCCCCGCTGCGTCCCAGATGTCACACCGTCAGTTAAATCATATAATTGGGTTGTCACGCTCAAGCCCCTTCATATAGTTGAACAAGGCTCCGCCAGAGAGCCGCGGGTGTACGCGCCTATGGGGAGCCTGAAACATGCGCTTGAGAACCCTGATCCTGTCGTCGACCTCGGCTGCCGTGCTTGCGATCTCCGGATCGCCCGCCGCTGCGCAAGATGAGCCCGCGGCGCCGGTCGACCCGACCGTCGAGGCCCAGACATCTCCGAACGATCCCGAGCAGGGTTCGCCGCAGACCGACGATGCGGTTCAGGGCGTCAGCGGGGCCGACGATGCGGCCGACGACGAAACGATCGTCGTCACCGGCCTCCGCAGGAGCCTCCAGTCCGCGCGGAACATCAAGCGCAATTCCGAGCAGGTGGTCGACGCCATCGTCGCCGAGGACATCGGCAAGCTGCCTGACGTCACCGTCTCCGACACCGCCGCCCGCATCCCGGGAATCCAGGTCGAGCGCAGGGGCGGTGAGGCAAGCAATGTGCTCCTCCGCGGCCTCGACGAGGACTTCTATACGACTACCTATAACGGCCGCGAGATCTTTACCGCGGAGACCCGCTCGGTCGCCCTCCAGGACTTCCCGGCAGGCGCGATCGCGGCGCTCGAAGCGTTCAAGACCTCGACCGCAGAGCTGGTGGAGCCGGGCCTTGCCGGCCTGATCAATGTGCGCTCGCGGCGCCCCTTCGACTTTGACGGGTTCGAGATCGCGGGTTCGCTTTGGGCCAACTATCCCGAGGAATCGGACGATCCCGAGCCTAATGCCAATCTGCTCATCACGAACCGGTGGGACGCCGGGGATGGCGAAATCGGCGCGCTGATCAACTTTTCCTATACGCGGATGCACTTCCAGGATTCGATCCGGCGGCACGGTTTCTTCATCGCCGGACTTGCCGGCGGGCGGTCGCCGGACTGGCCCGAAATCCAGTATAATGAAGCCGAACGCTGGCGCCCCTCGATCAACGCCGCGTTGCAGTGGCGCCCGTCGCCCGGCCTTGAATTCTATGTCGAGGGCCTGTGGCAAGGCTATCGCGAGCACGTCATGGACCGGATGTTCGCCCAGCCGCTGTGGGGCGGCGGCGATCGCTACACCGATATCGTCATGGATGGGGACCGGGTCGTCAGCGGCGTGGTCGATCGTCCCGGCGGGCCTTTCGAGGCTTGGGGCTTCCAAGGCGCGACCAAGCGCTGGACCAACACCTACCAGTTCGCCGTCGGAGGCAGCTATGATGCCGGCCCGCTGCGAATCAGCGGCGACATCGCCAGGACCGATACGCAGTTCGACTTGCGCACCGAGAGCATCGACTATGAGGTCAACAACAACAATTATGCCGTCGAGTGGTTTACCGGACGGCCGGGGGGCGAGGGTCCGACGTTCAGGCTGATCGGCTTCGATCCCACGGACATCACAAACTACAATTATCGCGGATTCTACGAGGATCATCTGACCGCAAAGGGCGACGACTGGCAGGCGCGCCTCGACTTGCGATACGAAAGCGGGCTTGATTGGCTGCCGAAGGTCGACTTTGGCGTCCGGTTCGTCAATCGCGACGCTTCGGCCGAACGGGGCGATTTCTACTGGAACCTCACCGCACGCGGCGGCGGTCCCGGCAATTATTGCTGTGGCTCGATGCTGGGCACCAACCAGCCCATTCCGATCACGGCCGTTCCGCTCGAGTACGAGCTCTTCTCGCCCGGGTTCAGCGGCGATGATCTGGCGCCGTTCCCCCGCACGTGGTTCGCTCCCACGTTCGACAGCGTCTGGGACAATCTTCAGGCGCTGCGGCAATTCAACATCGATATTACGGGCGCCGGGTCGATCGGCGGGCCGGCCGTCAATCCGGCGCGGACGTTCAACATCAACGAGAAATCGTACGCAGCCTATGGTCAGCTGAGCTACGATTTCACCTTCGGCGGCACCGAAATCAACGGTGTGCTCGGCCTCCGCGCCGTCAGGACGAAGGAAAACATCGAAGGCACCCGCGTGCTCACGACCGGTCCGGAGCCGGTCGACTTCCGCAACTCCTACTGGGATTGGCTGCCGAACTTCAACATGAACGTCCGGTTCAGCCCGGAATGGGTGCTGCGGTTGGCGGCGACGCAGACCCGCACGCGGCCAACCTTCCAGCAGCTCAATCCGGCGCTCGTGCTCAATGCGCCTCCGGGCTGTACGCCTGGCGCCTCCGATTGCGTGCGCACGGGTTCAGGCGGCAACCCGTTCCTCGAGCCGCTGGAATCGAACAATTACGATCTCAGCCTCGAATATTATTTCTCTCGCACCGGCTTCGCATCGGCGGCCCTGTTCCGGCGCGACATGCGCGGATTCATCCGCAATCGCGCATTCCAGTTTCCCGAGCCCGATCCCGAGACGGGGCTGCCGCTGATCATTACCGGCCCGGTCAACACCAACAAGGGCAGGATCCAAGGCGCCGAGTTCCAGGTCAGCACCTTCCTCGATTTCGAGGCCCTGCCAACCTGGGCGCGGTCGTTCGGCGTTCAGGCGAATGCCACCTACATCGACGCGAAGGCAGATTTCGAGCTCTTCGCCGACGACGACCCGTTTCACACGACCCGCAGCTTGCGCATTCCCGACGTGTCGAAATGGACCTACAATTTGATCGGCATGTACGAGAATGGCGGCTTCACCGCCCGCCTCGCGTACAACCTGCGCACCGGGTACCCGGAAGGCGCGCTGTCGGAGCGTATCGAGGCGTTCCACCTCCCTCCCGAGGAACGTCCGCACTACACGCTGCAAGGCCGGGCGCGCAGCAGGGGCCGCCTCGACTGGTCGAGCAGCTATGCGTTCAACGACAATTTCACGGTGTTCCTCGACTGGCTCAACATCCTGAAGAACCCGTTCAAGTCGGATATCGTGCGCGTGAACTATGGCCCCGGCGGCGCAGTCACCGGCACCGAGGAATTTCCGATGGTCTACCGCATCGACGAGCGCATCGTCTCGGGCGGCATCCGCTTCCGCTTCTAGGCGACGCGAGGGCTGACGTCTTTGGGGCGGCTCGGGAGAGTCGCCCCTGCTTTTTCTGAGCCCCGCTGCCGGCGCCGCACAAGCAAGGCATGGCGCACGCGACAGTCGTTCGGCGCCTCAATCCCGCTTTGGCGATGTCGCCGCCGGGCGAAGGCTGGGCGCGATCTGCGGCTTGCCGTGCTTCCAGAAGATCGGCGCGACGTAGAGGTGGCGCTCGTCCTTGGCCTTGCGGCAGCCCTTCGTCGCCGCCCACGCGTGGAAGGCGATGAAGCTTCGCCCGCCCCCCTCGAAGATGCTCGGATGTCCGGGTCCGCTCAGGCAACCCGCCTCGCGATCCCTGAAGCTATGAAGGATCGGGTTGTCGGGCGAGTCCACGCATGGGCCGAGCGGGCCCGCGCAGGTCGCATAGCCGGTCGCATAGGGTGAAAGCCGGTCCGGGGGGTTCCATCCGTAATAAGCGGCCGAGAAGAACAGCTGGTAGCCCGCCGGCGAACGCACCATCGCCGGGGCTTCGACCAGCTTCATCTCCCACTGCTCGTCGTCCTTCACCAGCGCGACCGGCGCGCCGGCCACCGCCATGCCATCCCGCCCGAGTCGCTGCCCCCATATGATCGTGCCCTTGCCGACGCGGTTGCCGTCGCTTTTATAGTAAAGGTACAGCTGGCCGTCGGCGTCGCGGAACGGGTTGGCGTCGATCGTGCCGCCCAGGGCGAACTGGCACACCAAAGGCTCGGCCGATGAGTCGCGGAACGGCCCCTTCGGATCGTCGGCGACCGCGAGCCCGATGCACTGGACGTCCTTTTTGCGGTGGTTGGCGGTATAATAGAGCAGCCAGCGCTCGCCGATCTTCATCACTTCCGGCGCCCAGGTGAAGCCCTCCTTCACCCAAGGCGCGAGCACCGGCATCCCATCCAGCCGCTTTTCCGGGTCGGCCGGATCCATCACCAGGTTCCAGCTGACCAGATCGCGCGAAGTCGCCATCGGCAGGTTGATGCCGGCATTGGTCGCATAGGCGATATACCCGCTCTCATGCCGGACAATGTGCGGGTCCGGGAAATTGGCTTCGAACACTGGAACGAACGACGGCTCGGCCGCCGCAGGCGCGCTCGCCGAAATGGCCGACAGCAACAAGGCCGCGAATGGCCGGCGGAGGCGCGGAAGCACTGGCATCGCGGCCATCATGATAGGGAAAGAAGGTGCCTTCGACCACAGCCAGCGAGACCGCCAAAATCTGGGCGGCCGCATCAGATCGCTCGCAGCTGCACGCCGGCCGCCCCGAACTGCAGTCCGACGGTGAGCAGCGCCCGAAACGCATTATATCCGCACTGGTGCGGGAAAAAGGCGTGGAAGAAGAGCTGCGGACGGCCGTCCAGGCCCGGAGCCACGGAAGCATGGCCCGGCGCCCACCATTGGCGAGTGGACTTGAGGAGCGGCTCCGGCTGCTTGACATAGGGGCCGAGCGGATGATCGGCGACCGCCACTCCGATGCCGTAGGCCGGGGTGGAGAAGTCATTGCCGGCGTAGAACATCCAATAGCGCCCGTCCTGGCGAGTCACGAAAGGCCCTTCGATCAGATGGCCCTCCCAGTCGAGGTCATTGGCCAAAACCACCGTCGGCTCGCCGACCAGCGAGCGCCCGTCGGGGGCGAGCCGCTGCGCCCGGATCGGCGTGCGCATCGCCTCGAGGATCATGTCCGCACGGCCGCACTCCTCCAGCACGCGCTTCACCCGCGGCCAGGAATCGAGCGCCGCCTCGATCAGCGGCTGCATCAAGAAAAAGCGTTCCATCGGCCGGCGCTGGTTCGCCCAGGGCTGGATGGCGCCGGCGAACGCGGCCGTCCGGCGATCCTGCTCCGAGTCGAACAGGCTGCCGATCAGATGCGGATGATCGCGCAGCAGGCCGGCGAGCGGGCGCGGCCAGACGCCGTTGGTGTCCTGCTTCCAGAACAGATAGGGCGTCCCCTCATCGTCGAGGAAGATGTGGGAATCAATCACGCCGCCGCTCATCGCCGGCATCGGCTGCGATGGGTCGCTCGGTGGGTAGAGCAGGATCCCGCCGGTGATCAGCGGATGGCCGAGATCCTCCCAAGGCCCCGTCGGGGTCCGGCTCTTGGCAATCCCGATCGCCAGCGCGTTGGTCTGCTGGCGAGCTGTGTAGGCAAGCCAATATTCATCGCCGACAACGGTCATTTCCGGTGCCCAGAAATCGCCGACATGCCTGCCCGTGGCGGTCCAGGCGGGGGTCTGCCCCTCGGGAAAAACGAAGCCGGCATGCTCCCAAGTCTCGAGGTCGGCGGAACGGGTGATGGGAAAGGCATCCGGCGCATCGCTGGAGGTGGCGAGGAGGATGTAGCCGTCAGGCGTCTTCAGCACGGCCGGATCGCCATAGCCGTAGAGCGTGCGGTGGCTGAGGTTCTCGGTGATCAGAGGGCGCCATTCGACCCCCGAGGAATCCTCGGCGGGCTCCTCGAAGCAATGCGGGGTGCGCGTGCCGAAATCCGCGGCGAGCTCCGCATAGAAGTCGAAATAATGGGGCTGCTCGCCGCCGGCGACGCGATAGCGCCGCGACGCCCCGCCTGCGGCGGTAACAGCCAGAAGCGTCGCTTCGCCGTCTTCGGCAGCCTGAACGTCGAAAGCCGGTGAATCGCCTATTGTCATACTTATTCGATAGACAGGTCACGATCCGGGGAGAAGGGTGCTATGCCCCGGCCATGCACCGTTTCGTCCTAGGCGCACTCGTCGCGATCACGGCACTGGGGGGCTGCGCAAATCCCGCCGCAGGTCCGCTCGCCAGCTACACCAACCCGGTGCTGGATGCCGATTTTCCGGATCCGGCCGTGCTGAAGGCGTCGGACGGCCTTTACTACGCCTACGCCACGCAAGGGGGCGGGAAGGGCGCCATGCGCAACGTGCAGGTCGCGAGATCCAGCGACCTGGTGAGGTGGGAGCTGCTCGGCGACGCGCTTCCGTCCAGGCCGGGCTGGGCGAGCAAGACTCAGGATTTCTGGGCGCCCCACGTCGCGGCGCATGGGGGCAGATATTACCTTTATTACTCCGCCAAGCCCGATGCCGCGATCACCGACGCCAGCCGCGGGCTGTGCCTGGCCGTGGCGACGGCCGATCGCCCGGAGGGGCCGTTCACCGACAGCGGCCGGCCGCTGCAATGCGGCCCCGGCTTCGTGAATATCGATCCGATGGCATTCGACGATCCGGCGACGGGCAAGCGGCTGCTCTACTGGGGATCGGGGTTCGGGCCGATCAAGGTGCAGGAGCTCGGCCCCGACCGCGTCTCCTTCGCGAGCGGAAGCGCTCCGGTCGATCTCATCCATCCGGTCAAGTCGGAGGATACGGCCGAATATCAGCGGCTGGTCGAAGGCGCCTGGGTCGTCCGGCGCGGCGGCTGGTACTATCTGTTCTATTCCGGGGACAATTGCTGTGGGCCGAAAGCCCATTATGCGGTGATGGTCGCCCGCTCCCGCAGCGCCACCGGACCATTTCAGACACTCGCCGCCGCCACCGGCGCGCGGAGCAGCGTGATCCTCGAGCATCGCGGCATCTGGGTCGCGCCGGGCCACAATTCGGTGATTGAGGACGGCACTGGTGAGCAGTGGATCGTCTATCATGCGGTGGATTCGCGGCGGCCCCGCTCCGCGCCGGCCGACGAGGTCAACACGCGCCGCGTCATGCTGCTCGACCGGATCGCGTGGAAGGACGGCTGGCCTCGGATCTCCGGCAACGGCCCCTCGACCGAACCGCGCCCGCGACCGGCCATGGACCGCTAGCCGGCGCGCTCCGCTTCAGCGATCAGCACCATCACGTCGGCGATGATCTTCAGCATCGCCTCGCGCGCAGCAGCGGCATCGTTCGCCTCGATGGCTGCAAGCACCGCATGATGCGCGGGCAGACTCGCGCTCCGTCCGTTGAAGCGGTTGGTGAAGCGGATCGAGGTGTGGAGCGCCGTCGCCACCACGTCGCGGAACTGCATATAGAAAGGATTGGCCGACGCGTTGAGCACTGCGATGTGGAAGGCGATGTCGGAGTCCAGCGTGTCGTCCTCGCCGGCTTCGGCCGCTTCCATCCGGCGGTAGCCGGCACGGATCGCTTCCACCGCCGCCGCGCTTGCGGCTTGCGCCGCGATCGCCGCCGCGCCGGGTTCGATCGCAATCCTGAGCTCGTTGAACTGGCGCAGCAGCTGGAGCGAGAATTTGCGCTCGAGCAGCCAGCGCAGCACGTCCGGATCGAACAGGTTCCAGGAGGAGGGCGGCTGAACCGTCGTTCCCTTGCGCGGGCGCGCGGTGAGCAGCCCCTTCGCGGTCAGCATCTTGACCGCCTCGCGCGTGACGGAGCGGCTGACCGAATGCTGCGTCGCCAGCTCGGCTTCCGTCGGGAAGCGCTGTTCGTCATAGCCGCCCGTGACGATCGCCCGGCCAAGGGCATCCAGCATTCCGAACGTCAGGTTCCGGCCGCCCCCGTTGCCAGCCCGCGCCGTCGGTTCCTCGGCCTCCTTCGGCTCGACGAGGTTGGCTTCCACTGTTCGTTCGTTGTCGCCGCTGGACATCACCTCCCGATCCTATAATCCAGTTGGGCGCGCGGCACCATCGCGGCTCCGGCGGACCCCTTCAGGGATGCCGGGGAGCCGCGAGCGGCCGAAGACGGAAGCGGACATTGAGCTTGGCGAGCGTTCACGGCCGATGTTACAGTCCTGCGCGTCAGGGGAATGTCGTTGGCCAGCCTTGAACTGAGCGGTATCGGCAAGGCCTATGGTGCGACGACCGTGTTGGACGACGTGTCGCTCACCATGGAAGCCCGGGAGTTCGTCGCCTTCCTGGGCCCGTCAGGTTCCGGCAAATCCACTCTGCTCCGCATCATCGCTGGTCTGGAGACGCTGGATCGGGGAGAAGTCCGGCTGGAGGGGCGACGGATCGATCAGCTCCCGCCGGGCGAGCGCGGCGTGGCCATGGTGTTCCAGCATTATGCGCTCTACCCTCACATGTCGGTCCGCGAGAATATGGCGTTCGGGCTGCGCAACGCGCGCGTCCCCTCGGGAGAGATCGAGTCCCGGGTCGCCGAGGCCGCCCGCGTGCTGGAGATCGAAGAGCATCTCGACAAGAAGCCGGGCCAGATGTCGGGCGGCCAGCGGCAGCGGGTCGCGATCGGGCGGGCGATCGTCAAGCAGCCCAAGCTGTTCCTGCTCGACGAGCCCTTGTCCAACCTCGATGCGGCGCTGCGGATGCGGACGCGGGTCGAGCTGGCGCAACTGCGCCAACGAGTCGATGCGGCAGTGATCATGGTGACCCACGACCAGGCCGAGGCGATGACGCTCGCCGACCGGATCGTGGTGATGAACGACCGTCGCATCCAGCAGGTCGGCCCGCCGATGGAGATTTACGACCGGCCGGCGAACGTGTTCGTTGCCCGCTTCGTCGGCTCGCCGGCGATGACGCTCGCGCCGGTGACGCTGGTTCCCGGCGACGGCGAGTTCGCGACCGTCAGCCTCGGCGACGGCGCTCAGGTGGAGACGCGCGTGCCGTGCGCGCGCCTGCCCGACGGGCCGCTCCAGCTGGGCCTGAGGCCGGAGAGCGTCACCGTCGCCGCCGCCGGCGCGGGCACCACGGCGGCGCAGGTCGAACTGGTCGAGCGGCTGGGCGACCGCACGCTCGTCTACGGCCGGCTCGCCGATGGCCTCGCCGTGACCGCTCAGGACGAGGGCAATAGCCGCGTCGCCATCGGCGACAGCGTCGGCCTCAGGATCGAAGGGGCCGGAGCGCATTTGTTCGGCCCCGACGGGGGGGCGTATCATGCGGCCTTCGCGTGAAGGCTACCGCATGAAGTCGCCGGCCGCACTCCGCAATCGGATGGAGGGATTGGCGTTTATTGGCCCGTTTCTCCTGCTTTACCTGTTCCTGCTCATCTATCCGCTGCTGTCGGGCATCGCCATCAGCTTCCACCGCGCCGACCCGTTCGGCGCGCGTACCTTCATCGGGCTCGCCAATTATGCGCGGCTGATCGCGGACCCGATCTTCCACCAGTCGCTGATCAACACCTTCAAGCTGACGCTGCTGATCGTGCCGCCGCTGACCGCCATCGCGCTGGCGCTGGCGCTGGCGCTGAACCGGCCGACGCGGACGGCGGCGGTGTTCCGCGGCCTGTTCTTCTCCTCCTCGGTGCTCTCGGTGACGATCGTCACCCTGATCTGGCGGTTCGTGCTGACGCCCGACGCGGGCCTGGTCGCCGAGATCATGGAGGCCGTGGGCGGCGAGCCGATCCCGTTCCTGAGCCATCCCGACCTCACCATCCCGGCGCTCGCCATCGCGACCATCTGGTGGTCGCTCGGCCTGCCGCTGATGCTGTTCCTGGCCGGCCTGCAACAGATTCCGGAAGACGTTTACGAGGCCGCCGCGCTCGATCGTGCGTCGCGCTGGACCACCTTTCGGCGGATCACCGTGCCGTCGCTCCGCCGCACGCTGGTCCTGGTCGTCATGCTGCAGACCGCCGCGCAGCTGCAGCTGTTCGGACAGGCGCAGCTGCTCACCGCCGGCGGCCCAAGCGGAGCTTCGCGCCCGGTGGTCCTCTACATCTACGAAATGTCGTTCGCGCGCTGGGAGCTCGGCTATGCGGCCGCGCTCGCCGAAATCCTGTTCCTGCTGATCATCGTCGTCACGCTGGTCCAATATTTCGGCGCCAGCCGCCGGGAGGAGAGCTGAGATGGCCGCCGGCGCGACCCGCGGCGGCCTTTCGCCGGCGGCCTGGATCGGCGTCGGACTGGGCGCCGCGCTCATGCTCGTGCCGCTGCTGTGGACCGTGCTCCTGTCGCTAAAGTCCAACGCCGAGTTGATGCGCGACAGCGGCACCGCCTTTTCCGCGCCCTACACGCTCGAAAACTATGTCTCGATCCTGCAGGGCAACCAGGTGTTCCGCTGGCTGGCGAACAGCGTCATCGTCTCGATCGGGACGACGATCGGCGTGCTGATCCTGTGCTCGCTCGCGGGCTACGGCTTCGCCCGGCTCGACTTCCCGTTCCGCCGCACCTTGTTCGTGTTCGTGCTGCTCGGCCTCGCCATACCCGAGCAGGCCGTCATCCTCCCCCAGCACCAGCTGTTCGCCGACCTCGGCCTCCACAACAGCTATCCCGGCCTCATCCTGCCGGGGCTGGCGGGACCGTTCGGGGTCTTTTTCATGACCCAATATTTCAGGGCGATCCCCAGGGAGCTGGACGAAGCGGCGATGCTCGACGGCGCGTCGCGCCTCACCACTTTCTGGAAGGTGCTGCTGCCGCTGACCGCACCGGCGCAGGCGACGCTGGGCGTGTTCACCTTCCTCGCCACGTGGAACAGCTATTGGTGGCCGCTCATCTCGGCGACGCGCAGCGACATGTACACGCTCACAGTCGGCCTCGCCTCGGCGCAGATGAACTACGCCCAAACCAGCGGCCTCGGCTTCCTGATGGCGCAGGCGGTGTTCGCCGCAATCCCGATCCTGATCGTCTACATCGTCTTCCAGAAGCATATCGTCCGCGCGATGGCCGGCACGGCGGTGCGATGAAAGCCTGGGCTTTCCTTGCCCTCGCCGCCGCCGCCCTCCTCGGCTGCTCGGGGGAAGGCGCCCGCACCGAAATCTATCTGCAGCGCTTCTTCGGCGAATGCGGCGCCGTCTACGGCCGGTCGGCCGACGTCGCCGCGGCCGAGGGCGAATGCGGCATCATCACCACGCTCATCAACCGCTTCAACGCCGAGAATCCGGACATCCACGTATCGGCGAACGTGGTCGCCTGGCCCGGCTATCCGCAGCTCACGGCGCAGCTGGCGGCGCGCGATCCGCCCGACCTTGTCACCATGCACCAGGACTTCATTGCCGACTATCAGGTGCGCGGGCTGATCGAGCCGATGGACGCGCTGCTGCGCGACGGCGGCATCGGGGCCGAGGACTTCACGCCGGCGGCGCGGCGCGGCGTCGTCAAGCAGGGCCGGATCTACGGCCTGCCGTGGGACACGGTGGGCGGCCTGTGGCACATCAACACGCGCCTGTTCGACGAGGCCGGCCTGATGCGAAACGGCCGCCCGATCCTGCCGGACTCGCCGGAAGAATTGTTCGCGCACGCCCGCCGGTTCAGCCAGCGGACCGGCAAACCCTATCTGGTCCAGAGCCAGGTCAACGACCCCGCGACCCATGTGCGCAACTTCTACTCCTATCTGCTGGCCCAGGACGTGACCGTCTTCCCCAATCCGCGGCAGATCCGGATCGACACGCCGGAAGCGCGCCGCGTCGTGGCGCTGTTCCGGCGGCTGAACGAGGAGCGGCTGACGACGGTCGACCAGGACAATCCGGCCGCGATTGCGAGCTTCATGAACGGCGAGGGCGGGGTGTTTCCGACCGGGACCTGGATGATCGGCCCGTTCCACCAGGATTCGGTGACGCCGGGGCGGCCGCTCTACCGGTCCTACACCGTCTATCCCTATCCGCGCCTGTGGGGCCGCCCGGCGCCGGTGGTGGGCGGCCACGCCTGGGTGATGCCGCGGCGCGAGCGCACGCCGGAACAGCGGCGGGCGCTCGCGCGCCTGCTGCGCTTCATGGCGGCGCACAATTTCGACTGGTCGCGGACCGGCCATCTGCCGGCTTTCGAGGGGGTGGTGCGCAGCCCCGCCTTCCGCAACCTTCCGCACCGCGCCAATATCGCGCCGCTGGCGAGCACCGGCACGCCGTTCCCGGCCGTCCAGCTCCAGGGCCCGGTGGGAGACCTGATCGGCGAGGAGATCTCGGCCGCGGTGATGGGCCAGAAGCCGGTCGCCCAGGCGCTCGCCGACGCCGAAAGGCGCGTCAACGAGCTCCTTTCCCAAGGGTCCTAGGCGCTTTTCACGCGCGGTCGTCCCTGGCGATGGCGCCTGGCGCCAGGCAAGCAGAGAGTGGGTCTGGCGGAGCGGGAGGTCGCCGAACATATTCACGTAAGTACATGAACTTACCAGAGAAAGCCGCGGCTGGTCCGGCGCGACCCCACATTCGTCCCCACGCCCAGCTTCGGCTTCAATGGGTCTGAGTTGACCATTCTGGCATCAATCGGCGGCGCTGGTGCTTCGAACCTGCACTCCTCTCGGTGTAAACGAGAGGCCCCCTGTCCCCATCTGCCGTTTTCGGACTGTCCGCGTTGGAGCGGATTCAAGCCTTCTAAGCTTTGGGAGCAAGTTCGAAGCCTGCCGGGTGCGCCAGTTTTCCTGCCGGTAGTCGACCGTCTGATTCGAGCCGCGGGAGGCGGAGAAACGGAGGTGTTTGTCCTCCCGGCTGAAATCCTTCAAAATGGAGCTATGAGAGAGGCTGCCGGGGCTTGTCCGGCAATATCATCAGTGTCATTCTAGAATCGATCCGAGTTTCGACTCGCGCTGCGATTCTATTACGCATGAAGTTTGTTGCGTGGTCCCAGAACCTTTGTGGAGTAGCATTCATGGCGAATCTACATCAGACCCGACGCAATAGAATCAACAAGATCCGCGACAAGATCGACCGTATCAGAGATGATCGTCGCGCCAGTAACTTCACTGATATGCTGAGTGGAGTGGAACGCTCGGGTGATCCCGACGGGCCCTATCAGGGTTTGCGATGGCTGCCCCTGGGCGCGCGGCACGAGAACAACAATGACGAGAACCGTCCCGACTTTGCAGGGAACTTCTCAAAGGGACTCCGGCACAATCCACTCGAACAGGGCGGTCTCGTTGAGCGTGAGGATTACAAGGATTTTCGCGACGCCCTGAAGCGGGTGGCTTCCGACGCGCAGGACCAGGATCCCTTGTGCGACCACACAAGCGTCAATGACATCGATGAAATCGGCCGTCCGCTGATGCCCGATGGGCGCCGGCCGTACGTCAACCCGTTGGCAGGGGTGGCGACTGACTATGCTGGGCTCGATCCGTTCGACATCTGCATGCCGCCGGCACCCAGATTCAACGGAGCATTGGCGGCCGTCGAAATGGCCGAGCTCTATTGGATGGCCGTGCTCCGGGACAAGTTCTTCCAGGATTGGAACGGCGTCCCCGACGTTCAGGCCGCCATCAATGAACTGAACGCGCTGAACGCCGATCTAGGCGGAGAGTTCGCGCTCCATCGCCGCAACGACGATCGGACCGCGTGGGACCCGACGATCGACCTGCAGACCCTCTTTCGGGGATCGGCACCGGGGAACGACAGGGGCGGCTACATTTCGCAATTCCTGCTGCGAGACGTGACGTTCGGAACGCTCGACTTCGAGCAGACCCAGGTGCCGCCCGAGCAGGGCCAAGATTACATGGTTTCGGCCGACGAATGGCTCGCGGTGCAACGGGGCGAAGCGCGACCGAGCGGACGCCCTGATCTCGAGCCGGATCGGATGGAAGGCTCTTGTACTTCTCAGGGATCTAGGCCGTCTTCAGGTCCGCCGCCCTGTACTGCCAAGCGCCGACACATCCTCAATCTGCGTGACCTTGCGCACTATGTTCACTTCGACGCTCTGCACGAAGCTTACTTCAACGCGGCACTGATCCTCTCCGACCTGAAGGTCAATCTTAGCTACACCAATGTCTACGAGCGGATTGTGAGCGTCACGGATACGCTCGGACAGTCGATCATGGCGAAACGTCGCGCCGGCGGCGTGCAGGAGGGATTCGGAACGTTTGGCGGGCCTGCTGTGCTCGTCCTCGTCACCGAGGTTGCTACTCGTGCGCTAAAGGCGGTCTGGCACCAGAAATGGTATGTTCACCGTCGGCTGCGCCCCGAAGCGAGCGGTGCGCGAATACATGCGGCGCTCCAGGCAGGCGCAAGTTCTGACGTTCAGGCATTGGCGCACCTCGCGACGCTGCGCGGCGGCAACGGGCACCCTCTGGTGACCCTCCGGAAGGTCCATGACGAGAATGGGACCTATCTCCTCCCGATGGCTTTCCCAGAGGGCAGCCCGATGCATCCCTCCTATGGTGCCGGCCATGCGACGGTCGCAGGGGCGTGCGTGACGGTGCTGAAGGCCCTGTTCGAACCGCGCTTCGTTTTCAACGAGATAGCGGACGCAACGACTTCCGACGGTGGTGCAACATCGGCGCTGACCTGCGGGCCCAATGACTTGCAGCTTACCGTCGAGGGCGAGTTGAACAAGCTTGCGGCGAATATCGCAATCGGCCGTAATGCGGCAGGTGTTCACTACCGTACTGACTACACCAAGTCGCTGGTGCTCGGCGAAGCCGTTGCGGTGGCGCTGCTGCAGGAGATGGCGCCGACCTTCGCCGAAGGTGCACGCCACAAAGGAAAGCGGGTTCCCGTGTGGGCGCTGCCGACCTTCGACGGGCACTGGATCTCGATCGACTGCGATGGGGATATCAGGCGAGACATTGAGCCCGAACCCTTTGCCCAATCAGCGCCTCAAATGCTTCTGCGCTCGCCAGCTACATTCGCAGCTTGATCCCCGGACCAGCGCAGGAAGACGAACGGGACGGGTAGGGACGGTCGAACACGGGTAATGCCCCCCTCCGGAGGCCTCAGCTTCCGCCGACACTTTTGGAACGCCCAAAACAGCCCCGAGGAGCCTTCTAAGCTTGGGGTCGCAGGTTCGAATCCTGCCGGGCGCGCCAGTTTTCCGCCATTTTTCTGTTATCTTTTTTCGCGTCCGGTAACGCATAGGTAACAGGCGAGCGGCATACGGTGACGCGTGACGGCATCCGTGCGGACGGAGAGCCGGACCAGACCGCGGCCAGCGTATGCTCGGCGGCTTGGGATCCAGAGCGTCGGTGCAGGACCTTCGGTCCGACGAGGCGATGTTGAGGTAGCCGAGTTCCAGCGCGGCGAGTTGAGCGGCAAGAGTGGGCGGGGTACCCCCGAAGCCGCGGCTGGCGCGGGCAGGCTGCCGCGAAGCGGCACGCCAACACGGGGCCGCAGGCGAAGCGGGTTGGTCCACCGGCGTCGGGGCAGGGCCTCTCCCGCGCCGACCCGGGCGATGTCTCTGAGGCGATGCGACTTCGATCCGGAAGCTCTGCGCGGGCGTCGAGGCGTAGAACTATTGCTTTGGTTTGGTGGGCAGGCGTGGGGGTCCGACGATCACCGCCCAATGCCAAACAGAAAAGCCTGCCATGATCCCCCCTTCGCCACCGGCGCCATCACCCAAATTGTGCAGGATACCGCTAGCGCCAAAGGCTTGGACCGCCTATCTTGGCTGCACGTCGGGAAAGGGAGCTTGGAATGTCGAAGAAGGGGCAGCACGTTGTGCCCAGCAAGGGCGGCTGGAGTGTTATGAAGGCAGGTTCCCCAAGGGCCACCAGCACCCACACAACGCAGGCAGAAGCCATCCAGGCAGCCACCAAAATCGCGCAGAACCAGAAGACAGAACTCTACGTTCACGGTCGTGACGGTCGCATCCGCGAAAGAAACTCGTATGGGGATGACCCCCATCCGCCAAAGGGTTAGCGTTGCCGATCCCGTTTGAGCGATCGGTCTTCATCAACTGCCCCTTTGACGATGAATACGCGGCAATCCTTCAAGCCATAGCGTTCTGCGTTATCTATTTCGGATTTTATCCACGTTTGGCACCGGAGAACCCGGATAATGCTGCTGTGCGTCTCGACCGTATCATTGAACTGATCGGAGGGTCTAAGTTCGGAATTCACGACCTTAGCCGCTGCAAATCGACAGCTGCGGATCAATATGCTCGGATGAATATGCCTTTCGAGCTGGGCATTGATCACGGCTTTCGGCGGGCTGGCGCAGGCAGACTCAAGGAGAAGGTGATCCTTGTGCTTGAGAGCACGCGGTATGACTACCAGAAAGCTTTGTCGGACATTGCCGGCTGGGATATTCAGCCCCACGGTGGGGAATTCGAGGAAGCCGTTCGCCACGTGCGGGATTGGCTAGTCGGAAAGGCTGGGGCGGATCGCATTGGAACGTCCCGAATTTTGGGCAAATACATAGCGTTCCAAGAATGGCACTATGAGCGAGAATTGGCTTCCGGTGCCTCCGATAACGACATCAAGAAATACCCGACCAACCTCATCCTGACGGCAATGCAAGAATGGATGGATGTGGGGCAGCCTGATTCCTTCGCCTGACACCCCGCCTTCAGCGGTGGCCGAGGCCCACAAAAAGAAAGGCGGGCAGTCCACTGCTGCTGCACGCCGCCCTCAACACTGTCTGGCCATCCTAGCTAGTTTGGCGATCAACGCGGCGGGGACCACCCGCCGCCCTTCAACCCCGCCATGAAGCGAGCCGGGGAAGCTCTACTTGATTGCGGCTTTGCCGGCCGGAGCGGCCTTGCCGTTGGAGCATGGCGCGAGGACGGCTGGGTCTGGCGGAGCGGGAGGGATTCGAACCCTCGATACGGTTTTGCCGTATACTCACTTTCCAGGCGAGCGCCTTCGACCACTCGGCCACCGCTCCGCAGGTCCTGGAAGACGCGCCATCTACTGGCCTGCGACCAGGAGGGCAAGCGGGGCGCCTCAAGCCCATCAGTGACGGAGGAGCGGATAGCGGGAGGGATTGGGCTCGCGCCGCTCGCCCGTCTCCGCCGCTGCGCGGCTCCGGCTTGGGCTCGCGCCGCTCGCCCGTCTCCGCCGCCGCGCGGCTCCGGCTTCGAACCCTCGATACGGTTGTGCTTATGCTCACTTTCCAGGCGAGCGCCTTCGACCACTCGGCCACCGCTCCGCATGCCCCGGAAAGAGGGCCATCTACTGGCCCCGGCGCATCAGGGCAAGCTAGGTGGCGAGCGCTTCGATCCGCCGCGCGAGGTCGACGTCGCGGCCGGTGACGCCGCCGGCACTGTGGGTGGTGAGCAGGATGTCGACCCGGTTCCACGCATTGCTCCAGTCGGGATGGTGATCGGCCTTTTCGGCGGCCAGGGCCACCGCCGTCATGAATCCGAAGGCCTCGCCGAAATCGCGGAACTTGAAGCTCTTGGCGATGCCGTTGCGGCTCCGATCGTGGCTCCACCCGGGCAGACCCGACAGCGCCTCGCTGATCTCCTCGTTCGAGAGCCTGGCCATCCAATCCTCCGTCGCTGGCGCGCCGCGCGCTTCCGCTCTATGTCGCGTGCCGATGAGCGAGCGTCAAACCTTCCCGCCCGACGCGGCGCTGATCGAGCGGCTTGCCGAGGCGGCGATCGCCCGCATGCCCGACGGGTTCCGCCGGCATCTCGACGGGGTCGTGCTTCGGATCGAGGACTTTGCGGACGAGGAGGTGCTTGCCTCGCTCGGGCTCGACGACCCGTTCGACCTGACCGGCCTCTACACCGGCCGGCCGATCGGGGAGCAGTCTTCGATGCTGTCGGGCGAGCTGCCGGCGATGATCCACCTCTACCGCCGGCCCCTGCTCGACGAATGGGCCGAGACCGGCGTGAGCTTGGAAGAGCTGGTGACGCACGTGATCGTGCATGAGGTCGGCCATCATTTCGGCTTTTCCGACGCCGACATGCACGCGATCGAGGACGCTGCCGGGTGACTCCCGGGACCTTGCTGGCCTTCGAGAATGTCGCCTGTCGGAGGGGCGGCCGGCTGCTGTTCGAGGCGCTCGATCTGAGGCTGGCGCCCGGCGGCGCGGCGGTGGTCACGGGGCCTAACGGGGCCGGCAAATCGAGCCTGCTGCGGGTGGCTGCCGGTCTTCTCGCCCCGGCTGCCGGACGAGTCGAGCGTGCCCGTGCCGCTTTGGCCGACGATCGGCCGGCGCTCGACGAGCGGCTGACGCTCGAGCGGGCATTGGCCTTCTGGGCGCATCTCGATGGGACCCGCGCTGGGGCGGGGATCGGACCGATGGGGCTCGGCGAGCTTGCCGAAATTCCGGTGCGGATGCTGTCGGCGGGGCAGCGCAAGCGGGCGGTGCTGGCCCGGGTGGTGGCGAGCGGCGCGCCCTTGTGGCTGCTCGACGAGCCGGCCAACGGGCTCGATGCGGACGGGCAGGAGCGGCTCGCCGCGGCCATGGCCGGGCATCGGCGCCAAGGCGGGGCGGTGCTGGCGGCGACCCACCAGCCGCTGAGCCTGGGCGACGCCCGCGAGGTGGCGCTGGGATGAGCGTGCTGGTCCTTCGCGAGCTGCGGCTGGCGGCGACCGGCGGGAGCGCCGTGCTGCCGGTGCTGTTCTTCCTGCTGGTCGCGGCGTTGTTGCCGTTCGCGGTCGGCCCGGACCGGGCGCTGCTGACGCGGGCCGGCGGCGGGGTGTTGTGGATGGCGGCGCTGCTGGCGGCGCTGCTGCCGGTCGAGCGGCTGGTGGAACCGGACCGGGCCGCCGGCGTGCTCGACCAGCTCGCCCTGCGCGGGATCGGCGAGGAGAGCGTGGCCGCCGCCAAGCTGGCGGGCCACTGGCTCAGCTTCGGACCACCGCTGATGGTCGCGGCGCTTCCCGCGGCGGCGGTGATGAAGCTGCCCACGCAGGTGCTGCTGAGGCTGGAGCTGGGGTTGCTGATAGGGACGCCCGGCCTGGCGGCGCTGACGCTGATGGTCGCGGCCCTGACCGCGGGGCTGAAGGGCACGGCGACGCTCGCCGGGCTGCTGCTGCTGCCGCTGGCGGTACCCATCCTGATTTTCGGCGCCGGCCTGGTGGAGCAGGGGAGCGGCACCGGCGCGCTCAAGCTGCTGGCGGCGGTGTCGCTGCTGCTCGTCGCGGCCGCACCCTTCGCGGCCGGCGCGGCGATTCGCGCGGTACGCGATTAGGTCAGATGGGGACAGTTACTTTCAGCCGCGCAGTTTGAAATTTTCATTCCGGCGCGTGAAAGTAACTGTCCCCGCTCACCCGCTCCCCCTTACCCCCGCCACCATCGCGCGAAGATCGCGGTCGGGAGCAGCAGCCCGCGCGCTTCCTCCCGCACGGCCATCTCGCCGCATTCGATCCGGCCGCCGAGATCGCCCATCGCCTGCTTGAGCAGCTCGCCGATCGCCAGCGCCGACATCCGCACCGCATAGACGGTGAGGACGAGGAAGCGGCTGTCGGCATCGAGCAGCCGGCGGCAGTCGGCGATCAGGCCCGGCAGCCCTTCCTCGAGCTTCCACACTTCTCCGGCCGGGCCCCGGCCATATTTGGGCGGGTCGAGGATGATGCCGTCGTAGCGGCGGCCGCGGCGGACCTCGCGCGCGGCGAACTTGGCAGCATCGTCGACCAGCCAGCGGATCGGGCGGTCCGAAAGGCCGGAAAGCGCGGCATTGTCCTTACCCGCCTCGACCGACTTCTTCGAAGCGTCGACATGGGTGAGGCGGGCGCCCGCCGCCGCCAGGGCGAGCGTGCCGACGCCGGTATAGCCAAACAGGTTGAGCGCCTCGGCCCCCGGCGCTAACCGCTCCCGCATCCACGCCCATTGCGGCGCCATGTCGGGGAAGAAGGCGAGGTGGCGGAAGGGAGTGCATTGGGCGCGGAAGCGGACGTCCTGCCAGCCCAGCTCCCACCCTTCCCGGGGCACCGGACGGCGGAACTGCCAGCGCCCTCCGCCTTCCTCGTCGGAACCGGGCACGAACTCGCCGTCCGCGTCCCAGCCGGCGGCGGCCGGGGCCCACATCGCCTGCGGCTCCGGGCGGATGAAGCGGTAACGGCCATAGCGCTCGAACTTGCGGCCGCGGCCGGAGTCGACCAGCCCATAATCTCCCCAGGGCTCGGCGATCAGCGTCGTCCCGGCGAAGGCCGGGACCTCAGGACGAGATGTCACAGCGGGTCTCGCTGGGACCCCAGCCTTCGCTGGGGTGACGGGTAAGGGGAGCCGTCACGCCGCCCGCGCCGCCGGAAAGCCGATCGTGGCGCGGGCGCGCGGGCCGGCCAGCATCGCCGCGCCGGCGGCGCGGACCTGGTCGACGGTCACCGCATCCAAAGCGGCGAGGATTTCGCTGGTCTCGACGAGACGGCCGTGCAAGGCGAGCTGCCGGGCGACATAGCTGGTTTGTCCCCACGAACTTTCCATCGACATGAGCAGGCTCGCTTTGGCCTGCATGCGGACGCGGTCGACCTCGCGCTGCTCGATCATGTGGGTCGCCTCGACCAGGATTTCCTCGATCAGTTGGGCGGAGGCGGTCGACTGGGGCCGGGCGGTTGCCGCGTAGACCGAGAACAGCCCGACCTCACGATAGCCCGCCAGGCCTGCGTAAACCGAATAGGCGAGCCCGCGCTCCTCGCGAAGCTGCTGGAAAAGCAGCGACGAGGCGCCGCCGCCGACCGCGTCGGCGAACAGGCGCGCGGCATAATGGTCCGGGTCGAGCTGCGCCGGCCCGGCGAAACCCAAAGCGAGGTGCGCCTGATCGGACGAGGTGCGGCCGACCCGGTCGCCGCCGGTGAAGCGCGCCGGATCGGGGGCGGGGATGGCGCCGGTTGGGAGGCCGCCGAAATGGAGCTCCGCCAGTTCGACCAGCGCCCCATGGTTGACCTTGCCCGCCGCGACCAAAGCGAGGCTGCCGGCGCGGTACTGGCTGCGGCGCCAGCCGTGCAGGTCCTCGGCCGAGATGGCCGCGATGCTCGCCTCGTCGCCCAGGATCGAACGGCCGAGCGGCTGGTCGGCGAAGGCGGCCGACCACAAATCGTCGAAGATGATGTCGCCGGGAGCGTCGCGGGCTTCGCCGAGCTCCTGCAGGACCACGTCCTTTTCGCGCTCGAGCTCGCCGGCCGCGAAATGGGGGCGAAGGATCATGTCGGCGATGAGCTCGACGCCGAGCGCAACATGCTCGGCCATGACCGAGGCCATGAAGCTGGTCGCGTCGCGGTCGGTCGCGGCGTTGAGGTCGCCGCCGACATCCTCGATCGCCTCGCTGAGCTCGCGCGCGGAGCGGCCGCCGGCGCCCTTGAACACCATATGCTCATACAAATGCGCCAAGCCGCCGAGGCGCGCGGGCTCGTAGCGCGAGCCGGTCTCGGCATAGAGGCCGACGGCCGCGGTCTCCACCCCCGGCATCGCGCGGCTGGCGACGCGCAGGCCGTTCGGCAGGATGGTGAGCTGCATCATGGAGCGGCGGATTTAGGGGCTCGGCCGCCCGGGGGCAACTAAGGCCGCAGCCGGCGCCTCAGGGCGAGCCCGTAAATGACCGCCGCCGCCGCGGCGAGGAAGAACCATTGGATGGCGTAAGACAGATGGTTGCCAGGGGACGGCGCCGCCGGCCGGGCAGCCGCCTGGAGGCCGGGCGCGGGCACGGCCGAATCGAGACGGATCTGGTGCAGGCGGTCGGGCACGATGACGCCGCTCACTCGGCCGCCCCGCCAGCCGACGGGAGCCGTGCCGGACCTGGACCAGCCCATGTTCACCTGCATGGCCGGTCTTTCCGCGCCGGTGCGGCAGGCGGCTATGTGGATCCAGCCGGTCTCGCCCGCGGCGTTGCGGCCGGCCGCGGCGCGCCAGCCGGCCGGCTCGAGGCAGAAGCCGGTGGCTCGGCGATAGAGGAGCGAGCCATCGGCAGGCGGCACCGCCGGCCAGGCGATTGGCGGCAGCGCCGCATTGGCCCGATATTGCGCGATCAGCGCTTGCTTCTGCTGCTTGCGGTCCAGCTGCCAGAAGCCGAGATTGGCCATCGCGGCGACCGAGGCAGTAACGAGCAGCGTCGGGAGGAAGGGGAAGCGCATCAGCGCCTTTCCGTCATCCCGGCGCAGGGGCGCCCCGCAAAGTAATACTTTGCGGGGACCCCGATGGCCGGGATCTCAGGACCAGAAGTCACGGCGCGTCTTCCCGAGACCCGGCTTTCGCCGGGGTGACGGCACGGCCGTCAGTGATATTCGGCGCCCCAGCCGCCCCACACGTAGATCGAGATGAACAGGAACAGCCAGACGACGTCGACGAAATGCCAGTACCAGGCCGCGGCCTCGAAGCCGAAATGCTGCTCGGGCCGGAAATGGCCGTGATAGGCGCGGATCAGGCAGACGATCAGGAAGATGGTGCCGACGATGACGTGGAAGCCGTGGAAGCCGGTCGCCATGAAGAAGGCGGAGGTGTAGATGTTGTCGGCGAAGCCGAACGGGGCGTTGGCATATTCATAGGCCTGGATGCTGGTGAACAGCAGGCCGAGCCCGATCGTCGCCCACAGCCCCTTGATGAGGCCGTCGCGGTCGCCGTGGATCAGGGCATGGTGGGCCCAGGTGACGGTCGTGCCCGAGCAGAGCAGGATCAAGGTGTTGAGCAGCGGCCAGCCGAACGGGTCGAGCACGTGCATGCCCTCGGGCGGCCAGACGCCGCCGACCGATTCCACCGGCGAGGGAAACAAGGCGGCGTTGAAATAGGCCCAGAACCAGGCGAGGAAGAACATCACTTCGGAGGCGATGAACAGGATCATGCCGTAGCGCAGGTGGAGCTGGACGATCGGCGTATGGTCGCCGGAATGCGCCTCGCGGATCACGTCCACCCACCAGCTGAACATCACGAACAGGACGGCGATCAGCCCGCCGAAGAACACATAGTCGCCGCCGGCGATCTCGTGCATCCACATGATCCCGCCCGAGGCCATGGCGAGCGCGGCGAAGGCACCGATGAACGGCCAGATGCTCGGCGGCAGGATGTGGTAGGGGTGGCTTTTCGCTCCGGCCATGGTGCGTCCTTTGCAATCCGTCATTCCGGCGGAAGCCGGAACCCAAGAACACGTGCTGCCCTGGCTCGACGAGGCGGAGTTCTTGGGTCCCGGATCAGGTCCGGGATGACGCTATTTGCGCGTGCTCTAGCTCTGCGTCCTGGGCTCGTCCACCGGGTAAAAGGTGTAGCTCAAGGTGATTTCGCTGATCCGGCTCGCGTCCGGGTCGTCGAGGATCTTCGGGTCGATCTGGAACACCACCGGCATCCGCACCGCCTCGCCCGCCCCGAGCCTCTGCTCGGTGAAGCAGAAGCACTGGATCTTGGTGAAATACTGACCGGCCCCGGCGGGGGTGACGTTGAAGGTCGCGGTGCCGGTGGCCGGCTTGCCGGACAGGTTCCTGGCCGTGTAGAAAGCCATGTCGCGGGCGCCGACCGCGACCCGTTCGACATTCCGCTCGGGCCTGAACTCCCACGGCAGCGCGGAACTGATGTTGGCGTCGAAGCGGACGTCGATGAGCTTGCCGGTAGCCTGGACCCGGACCTGCTCGGCGCGCAGCGGCGTGCCGCCGAAGCCGGTCACCTGGCAGAACAACCGGTAGAGCGGAACGCTCGCGAAGGCGAGGCCGACCATCGCCGCCGCCAGCAGGGCCGCCATCGCCGCGGTGCGGCCGTTCCTGCGGGCGAGCGTCGTCATTCGCCGACGCCCATTTTGACGATCGTGATCGCAAACATCAGGACCACGAACCCGCCGAGCAGCAAGGCCGTGATCAGGGCGCGGCTCTTCCGGCGGGCGCGGAGCGGGTCGTCCGGGATCATGCCGGCAGCCACCGGTCCGCCACGAGCGCTCCGAAGACGGCGAACAGATAAAGGATCGAGAAGGCGAACAGGCGCTTTTCGGGCTTCATCGCCGCCGGCTCGGTGGCTCGGTTGGCAAGCACCTGCAGCGACAATAGCAAGAAGGCGAGGCTGAGCGCCGCGGCCGCGATGCCGTACAGCGCGCCGGCGAGGCCGAGCGGCCAGGGCGCGACCGCGGCGGCCGCCATCGGCAGCGTGTAGAGCGCGATCTGGCGGCGGGTAACCTGCGGGCCGGCCACGACCGGCAGCATCGGCACGCCGGCATTGGCATAATCGGAGCGGACGAACAGCGACAGCGCCCAGAAATGCGGCGGCGTCCACAGGAAGATCAGCAGGAAAAGGAGCAAGGGGAGCAAGCTTACGTCGCCCGTCGCCGCCGCCCAGCCGATCATCGGCGGAAAGGCGCCGGCGGCACCGCCGATGACGATGTTCTGCGGCGTCCGGCGCTTCAGCCAGATGGTGTAGACGAGGACGTAGAACAGGATCGAGACGGCGAGCACGGCGGCCGCGAACCAGTTGGTGGCAAGGCCCATCAGCAGCACCGAAAATGTGCCGAGCCCGACGCCGAAATGGAGGGCCGTCTCGCGCTCCATCCGGCCGGCCGGGAGCGGGCGGTTGCGGGTGCGCTTCATCAGCGCGTCGATGTCGGCCTCGTACCATTGGTTGAGCGCCGCGGCCGCGCCGGCGCCGAGGGCGATGCAAAGGATGGCGGTGAAGGCGAGCACCGGGTGGATCGAGGCCGGCGCGGCGGCAAGGCCGCACAGGCCGGTGAACACGACGAGCGTCATCACCCGCGGCTTGGTGAGCGCCACGAAGTCGCGCCAGTCGGCGATAACCGCCTGAGTCTGCTGAAGCACGTATGTGGTCATATCAGTTTCACCTGCCACGTCACCCACCCGCCGCGTCACCTTCACCCGCCGCGCCATCTTCACCTGTCCCGTCACCCCGGCGGAGGCCGGGGCCCCAGCGACAACCCGCACGGCGCTCCTTCGACCTGAGATCCCGGCCGTCGCCGGGATGACGGTTGCCCCTCAGTCGATCTTCGGCAG
>DASZDE010000052.1:0-30487 GCA_035942355.1 Allosphingosinicella sp.
GATCTACACCCGCGTGTTCATTCGCCTGGCCGGCCTTTCCGGCCGCAAGGTGCGCAGCCTGGCGCAGCTCGACCAGGCGCTGGCCGGGCTCGGCAGCCGGCCGGCGCGGCTGGCGCGCGACCCCAACGATCATGAGACCGACGTGCTGATCGCCGCCGCCGGCCTGCGCGCGATCGCCGCGGACGCCCGCTACTGGCGCCCGCCGGCCCTGACGCCGGAGATCGCGCGCGGCGAGGGCTGGACGTTCGGCGTCTTATGACCCATTTGTGGGCCCGGGCCGGGTTAGCTCAGCTGGTAGAGCAACTGATTTGTAATCAGTAGGTCGTCCGTTCGAGTCGGACACTCGGCACCACCTTCACGCCCCGCGCCTCGCACCCGGCTCGCCCGCAGCGGAGGCGAACCTAGATCACGAAGTCGCCCACCTGGAGAGCGATTGGCTGGGCCAGCTCGATCCTCAGGTCCGCCAGGCCGTCGCTATCGGTGTCGGCTTCCACGACGGTGATGCCGCCGGCCTCATAGGCCCGCAGCTCCGCGGGGCTCCCGCTGAAGGCGGCCTCGCCGATATAGGTGAAGGCCTGGTCCCCTGCGACGAGCGGATTGGCGTCGATCGTGGACAAGTCGATGAGGTCGCCCTCGCCGCTCGAGAAATCCATGATCAGGTCGCTGGCGTGACCCCTGCTCTGGTGCAGCAGGTTGTAGTCGAACGTGTCCGCTCCAGCGCCGCCGGTCAAGGTGTCGCGGCCCGCGCGCCCCTCGATGACGTCATCGCCGGCGCCGCCCGCCAGCGTGTTGGAGCCGGAATTGCCGCGCACTGCATTGGCGAGTTCGTTGCCGCTGCCGGCGATATCCTGCTCGCCCCGCAGCACGAGGTTTTCGATATTTTCGGCCAAGCTATAGGAGACGGCAGTGTAGACGCTGTCGTTGCCGTCTCCGGCCCGCTCTTCGACGACGGCGCCCGCTTCGCCGATCAGGTAGCGATCGTTGCCGGACTCGCCTTGAAGCCAGTCGGATCCGCCGCCGCCGTCGATCCTGTCGTTGCCGAGGCCGCCGCGGATGACATTGTCGCCGGAATTACCGGTAAGCACGTTGGCGTGGAAGTTGCCCGTTCCCTCTATGGCCGCGGTTCCGGTGAGCGTCAGGTTCTCGACGAACATAGCGAGCGTGTGGCTGACGCTGCTCGCTACGGAGTCGGTGCCGCCGCCGCCGGATTCCTGAACCAGGTCCCCGACATGGTCGATGACAAAGCTATCGTCCCCGCCGCCGCCGCTGAGCTGGTCGGCGGCGGAGCCGCCGTCGAGCAGGTCATTGCCCGCTCCGCCGAGCAGTCGGTCCCAGCCGGAACCCCCGGTCAACCGATCGTCACCGGCGCCGGCGTCGACGAACGAGGCCGTGCCGGCCCGGCTGGCGATCGCCAGCGTGTCGGCCACCTCGGTAGTCGCGACCGTGGCGACGGCGACGGTGGCGGTGTCGAGGCCGCCGCTGCCGTCGGAGATAGTGTAGGCGAAGGAGCCGGCTTCCGCATCCGGCGTCATCACGAACGAAATCGCTCCCGAACGGCCAACCGACGCGGCAAGCCCGCTGGCGGAGTCGACGGAAGTCACCGAGAGCAGGTCGCCATTGGCATCCGTATCATTGGCCAGCAATGTGGCCGGCTGGAGCGAACCCGCCGCGCCTTGCGAGACGATCCACTGATCGGCTCGCGCGACCGGGGCCCTGTTGACGGCGGTCGGATCGAAACCTTGGGACAGGTTGGCCGACGTCACCGCCAGCCGCTGAACCCCTTGCAGGGTCAGCACGGTCTCCCACGTCTCCAGGCCTCCGCCGGCGTCGCCGTCGCGTTGCAGCAGCGTGTCCGCACCGCTCTGGACGAGGCGAAGGTGCCCGCTCGTGAACGGATTGACCCCGTACCAACCCTCGAGGGTCCATGTGAGGCTCTCAATGTCCAGCAGATCACCACCCGCGCCAGCGGCAAAATCGGTGACCGTGTCCGCCGCCGAGCCGGGCGACCAGCCCAATCGGAAGGTGTCGATCCCCTCGCCGCCGCTCATCCGGTCATGGAAGATCCCGTACGAGATGCCCCCGATCTCGTCGTCACCCTCGCCGCCGGAAAGCGAGTTCTCTCCCTCCACGTCGTTGAGAACGTCGTTGCCGCCGCCGCCGTCGAGACTGTCATTGCCGTAGCCGCCGAAGATCGTATCGTCGCCGGCGCCGGCGTCGACCACGTCGTCGCCGTCCGACCCGTCCAGATAGTCGTTGCCGGCGCCGCCAAGCAGCTGGTCGTCGCCGGCGCCGCCCTGGGCCATGTCCGCGCCGTCCAGAGCCTCCAGCACATCGTCGTTGAGCGTTCCGGTCAGCATATTGTCGGCGTCCGTCCCGACGATATGCTCGCCCTGGCCGGTGGGACTATAGCCCGGCAGCAAGTTTGCGGCGGTGATCGCGTCCGCTGCGAAATTGGCGAGCGTCAACGCGGTCTCCCAGCCGGCCGCGCCCGCGGCGCCGTCGCGGTCGATCTGCAGCAAGGTGTCGGCACCATTCTGCAGCAGCCGCATGTGGCCCGACAGGAATGGGTTGCTACCGTAGGCGAAGGATTGAAGACCGCTCGTCATGTTGTTGAGGTTGATCACGTCGCCGCCGGCACCGCCGGCGAAGTCGGTGACGCGGTCGGCCGTGAAGCCCGAGGACCAGTTGAGGCGGTATTCGTCGCTGCCCGGGCCGCCGGTGAGGACGTCGAGGCCGCCGCCGGCCGAGACCAGCTCGAACGTGTCTCGTCCCGCACCGCCCGACTGCCTGTTGCTCCCGTGCATGTCGACCAAGGAATCGTCGCCGTCGCCGCCGAACAGGAGGTCGTCGCCCTCGTCGCCGGCGAGACTGTCATGGCCCGCCTCCCCCTCCAGCCGATCGTTCCCGGTGCCGCCGAACAAACGGTCGTGTTCGCTGCCGCCGATCAGCCTGTCGGCCCCGGCCTCGCCGTAGAGATTGTCATGGCCCTCGCCGCCGTCGACCAGGTCGGCAGCTTCGCCGCCATAGACATAGTCGTCGCCCGCCAAGGCCCCGATCTGGTCGGCGCCGCGCGTGCCCCACAGGACGTCGGACTCGGCCGTGCCGATGTCGGGGCCCCCGGCCGGATCGTGCATCGGCTCGAAATTGGCCGCCGTCAGCGAGGAGGCGGCGACCCCGCGCAGGATCAACACGGACTGTGCCGCCGCAGCGCCGGCCGCACCGTCGGCGTCGACCGTCAGCAGCGTGTCGGATCCTTCCTGAACCAGCTGCAAGAAGCCGCCGCGAAAGGGGTTGGAGCCGCTCGCATAGCCTTCGAGGTGGTTGAGCACGGCGTCGATCGCAATCACGTCGCCCGCGTCGCCCGGGGCGAAGTCGATTATCTCGTCGGCCTGGTCCCCGTCATACCAGTCGAGCAGATATCTGTCCCGTTCGGTGCCGCCGGACAGGCTGTCGAAGCCGATCCCGCTGGACACCCAGCCGAACGTGTCCGCGCCCGCCCCGCCGAAGGCCCGGTTGCTGCCCGACACGTCCTGGAAATAGTCGGCGCCGCCGCCGCCGATCAGCTGATCGTCGCCATTGTCGCCGTACAGCAAGTCGCTCTGCGACCCGCCCTCGATGCGGTCGTCGCCGTCGCCTCCGCTGAGAATGTCGCGGCCACTGTCTCCGCGAACGACATCGGAGCCCTCCTCCCCGCTGAGCTCATCGTCGCCGTCATCGCCGTCGATCGCGTCGCTGCCGCGTCCGCCCGCGACATGATCGCCGCCGCCGCCGGCGCTGATCGTGTCGCCGTCGAGGCTGCCGGCGAGCCATTCACCGGCGTCGGTCCCCGCGATCGTCACGCCGATGCCCGTGGGGCTGAAGGCCTGCACGAAATTGTCGCGCGTCAGGGTGGCGGCGTCGACGCCGCGAAGCGTCAGGACGGTTTCCCAGCCGGCCCCCATTGCCGCTCCATCGGCATCCATCTGGAGGAGAGTATCGGCTCCTTCCTGCGCCAGACGAAGGAAGCCGGAGGTGAAGGGATTGTCGCCGCCGCCGCCGATCATCTGGCCGGACAGCGAGGCGATGTGGAGAACATCGCCTGCGGCACCGGCCGAGAAGTCGACGATCGTATCGGCGGCATCGCCGCGCTGCCAGGAGATGAGATAGCTGTCGCGGCCCGTCCCGCCGCTCAGGACATCCAGGCCGGTCCCAAAGGAGACGCCCGCGAAGCTGTCATTGCCCCCCTCGCCGTAGAGGCTGTTGGTGCCCTGGAAATCGTGCAGGTAATCATCGCCGTCGCCGCCCCGCAGGCGGTCGTTCCCGGCATCGCCGTAAATCTGGTCATGGCCGGCTCCGCCTTCCAGGATATCGTCGCCGCCATCGCCCTGGTCGGCTTCGCTGCCGCCATGGAGACGGTCGTCGCCGCCGCCTCCGCGCAGCTGGTCATCGCCTTGGTTCCCCTCGAGCAGATCGGCGCCCGCGCCTCCGGCCACCACGTCGCGGTCGCCGCCGCCGAACAGCGAATCGTCGCCGATCCCGCCGGAGATCAGGTCGCCGCCATGGTCGCCATAGACGTAGTCGTTGCCGGCGCTCGCGTCCAACGTGTCGGCATCGCCGGTGCCGTGCACGATCTCATCCTCGACCTCGCCGGTGACGATGATGCCGGCGCCATCGACGGTGAAGCGCGGCGTGAGATTCTCATGGCTGAGCTCGGCCGCGCTCACGCCCTGAAGCCTGAGGACCGGGGCCCAGCCGCCCGCTCCGGCCGCATCCTGGTCGATCTCGAGCAAGGCGTCCGCTCCATCCTGCGAGATGCGCAGGTACCCTGCCGTGAACGGGTTCGTTCCGTCCGTGTAACCGAGCATGTGGGGAATTAGCGCCGCGAAATCGATCACGTCGCCGCTCTCGCCCACGGCGAAGTCGGTTACCCGGTCGGCGGCCGATCCCGGCGACCAGGTGAGATTGAAAACGTCGCTGCCGGCCAATCCGGTCAGGCTGTCCGGCACATTGTCGTGCGAGGTAAAATCGAAGCGATCGGGCCCGTTCGTGCCGACGCGGGTCTCGCCCTCCAGCTCGCCGCTTCCAGCCGTCACGGCCATGGTCTCGGCGCGAGCTGCCGCAGTCACGGCTTCGCCGCCGATCCGGAACCTATCAAACGCCATTACGAACTTACCCTTCCCCATCCCCGAATCGGGGGACCCGCCAGGATCGGTGCGCCTATCAACAAGCTGCTGACAATGAAAGGAAAAATAAACGACGTCTGCGAAAATTTCAGGAGCCTCTCGGGTGAGGGGGATCCGTCGCCTGCTGGCCCTCGACCGAGGGGCGCGTCGCAAAGCCGCCGAGCCTGGTCGAGCGACCCCAGGCTGGGCAGCGTGTCCGATTCACGCTATTCCCCCAATCCGCTTGCGAGGGAAATCGGCATGGCGCCGCGTCCGCAGCGCACCGCCTGCTCGCCTGTATCATTGTCCGCAGTCAATGGAGGGAAACGAAATGGCCAAGGTCCTGTGCGTGCTCTACGACGATCCCGCGAACGGCCATCCTTCGGGCTATCCGCGCGACGACCTGCCGCGGATCGACGTCTATCCCGACGGCCAGACGCTGCCGACGCCGAAGGCGATCGACTTCCGGCCGGGCGAGCTGCTCGGCAGCGTATCCGGTGAGCTCGGCTTGCGCCGCTATCTGGAGGGGGAGGGCCACAGCCTGGTCGTCACGGCCGACAAGGACGGGCCGGAGTCGGTGTTCGAGCGCGAGCTGGCGGACGCCGAGATCGTCATCTCCCAGCCGTTCTGGCCGGCCTATCTCACCGCCGATCGGATCGCCAACGCGCCGCGGCTCAAGCTCGCCATCACCGCCGGGATCGGCTCCGACCATGTCGACCTGCAGGCCGCGGTCGCGCGCGGGATCACGGTGGCCGAAGTCACCTATTGCAACTCGATCAGCGTCGCCGAGCATGTCGTGATGATGATCCTGGCGCTGGTCCGCAACTATCTCCCGTCGCACGACATCGCGCGCGGCGGCGGCTGGAACATCGCCGACTGCGCCGCCCGCTCCTACGACGTCGAGGGGATGCATGTCGGCACCGTCGCGGCCGGCCGGATCGGCTCGGCGGTGCTGCGGCGCCTCAAGCCGTTCGACATGCACCTCCATTATTTCGACCGCCACCGGCTGCCGCAAGCGGTCGAGGAGGAGCTGGGGGTCATCTGGCACCCGTCGGTCGAGGACATGGTCAAAGTGTGCGACGTGGTGACGATCAATTGCCCGCTCCACCCGGAGACCGAGAACATGTTCGACGAGGCGCTGATCGCGAAGATGAAGCGCGGCGCCTATCTCGTGAACACCGCCCGCGGCAAGATCGCGAACCGCGACGCCGTCGCCCGCGCGCTCGAGACCGGCCAGCTCGCGGGCTATGCCGGCGACGTCTGGTTCCCGCAGCCGGCGCCGCGCGACCATCCGTGGCGGACGATGCCGAACAACGGCATGACCCCGCATATCTCCGGCACTTCGCTGTCGGCGCAGGCGCGCTATGCGGCCGGGGTGCGCGAGATCCTCGAATGTCATTTCGAGGGACGGCCGATCCGCGACGAATATCTGATCGCCCAGGGCGGCCGCCTGGCCGGGGTCGGCGCCCATTCCTACAGCGAGGGCAACACCACCGGCGGCTCGGAGGAAGCCGCCCGCTTCACGGTCGGCGCCTGAAGCCGGGCCGGCCGGCCCGCGGGCTCAGGCGGTGCCGGCAAGCCAGGGAACGGCGGCGCCGTCGACATCCTCGAGCGCCATGATGTTGACCATCGCTGCCGCCGCCGTGTCATTCCGGGATGCCGCCCACGGGTGCTTGGACAGGCGCCGCGAGTTTTGCTATGGAGGCGCGGAATCGCCGGCCGACACTCTGTGGGGATGCGCCTTGGACGAAGACGAACTCGCTGAAGACACCGGCTCCACCGACGCCGGCACCGCCGACGAAGCGGGCGAGGAGGAAGTGATCGAGCTCGTCGTGGACGACGGCGCGGGCGACGAAGGCTCCGCGGGCGAGGGCGAAGGCGGCGACGAGCCGGTCGTCGAAGGCTCCGGCGAGGAGGTTCCGCCGGACGAGGAGATCTACTACACCCTTTACGACGAGGAGGTCCCGCCCGACGAAGGCGGCGGCGAGCCTGTCGAGGACGGCGGCTCGGGCGACCCGGAGGAGGTGCCCGCCGACGAGGAGGTCTACTATCTCGAGGACGACGTCCCCGCCGAAGGGGACGGCGAGGAGAGCGGCGGATCGGAAGATGGCGAGGTCGTCGACGAAGGGGACGGCGGCTGGGAGTGGGAATATCCCGGCGAGATCGGCGAGAGCGGCGGCCCGATCGACGAATTTGGCGACAAAGACGTCATCTTCACGACGACGGGCGGCGACGGGATTGGCGGCGCGTTCGACCCGCGTCCCTATATGTCCGGCAGCTCAGGTCCAGCGCCGAACGAGCGCGGCGACGAGGGCGGTGGCACTGCCTCGCACGGCGCCTATGCGGCTTTGTTCGAGGCCGCCTCGGGGGCGGGGCTGGTCGCCCTGGTGCGCGAGATGATGGTGGCGGACCTCCCGCCGGGAACCAGCATCGCCTGAGCGGCTGCCTCGCGCAGCCATCCAAGCCTCTATCCGGATCGAACCCCCCGCCTCAGCAGGTCAGCGCGTCGGCTCCCGATTCGCCCGCCGGGGCGGCCTTCTTGACCCCTTCGAGGCAAGCCGGCTTGGCGGGGCTCGCCTCAGCCTTTTTACCGAGCGGCGCCTGGCTCCCGCTCGAACCATCCCCGGTCAGAGCCCACAGATGCGACTTGGCCACGGTCTCGCCGCTGCGGGTCTGCGCGGCGAGGGTCGTCGCCACGCCATTGCGGGTCACCGGCTCGTAGCGGCGCAGCACGGCGCGCTGGAAGCTGTCGATGCTGGCGCTGGTCTCGCCGTCGGCAGCGGCTGCGGCGGCGAGCGCGTCGGTCATCCCGGCCGCGGCGAGCGCCGCCGGATCGGTACGCTTGCGGGCGGTCATCGACACCACCGGCTCGACGCCGCTGTGGCCGTTTCTGAACGCGGACGGCTTACCCCAGCCGTTGCTCCAGCGATAGAAGATGTGGGTGCCGACATTGGCGACCTTCTCGAGGCTCGAGCTCCAATACGGCACCACCCAGTTGGTGTGATAATGGGTGGCGTGGCCGACCGTCGCATGGACGTAGCCGGCGAGCGCGGCCTGGGCGACGCGGCTGGCGCGGGCCCAGCCGTCGGCGGACGGGGCGCGGGCGAGCGAGCCGTCGCAGGTGAAGGTGAACTGGCAGCCGGTGCTGCGCTCCGACCCCTGCCAGACGACGCCGCACACGCTGTTCGGATAGGCCGGGTGGCGCACGCGGTTGAGCACCACCTGGGCGACGGCGCGCTGGCCTTCGAGCGGCTCGATCGCGGCTTCGTAATAGACCGCCGCGGTCAGGCATTGGAGGGCGCGGACGCGGTCGGCCTCGGTCCGCGCCATCGACGCGAAGGCGCGTGCGACCGGATTGGGCGCCGTCGACAGCGGCACCGCGGCGTTGAGCGCGACGGCGTCGGTCGGCGCGACCTGCTTGAACTGGAGCGGCTCGGCCTGGGGGAGCATCTGCTTGCGCAGCGCGGCCGGCAGATTGGCATTCACTCGGGCCACGGCTCGGCCATCCTGTCCTTCGAGCCCGACCAGGCTCAGGCCGGCGAACAGATACAGGAACAGCGCCGTCGCCAGCACCGCCGTCGGACCCCAATGCCGGCGGTGGAAGACCGGCAAGCGAAGCGCGAAAGTCGGCAGTCTCGGCGCAGGCAAACGCAAGGCAGCTGTCAGCATGAACACTCCAATTAGCGGGCGCGCCGATAGCCCGGCACGGCCATTGAGACAAGCTCACGTCCAGCCGGCCAGGTGGCGCCAAACGTCGAATCAAGCGGGAATCAGCACAGGCCCCGGATGAACCTTATAGCATAACTAGCTGTACCTAATCAAAACGAGTCGGGTCGTTCCGCCGTCCGAACGAGCCGGAACATCGCACCCGTCAAGCCGTTGAGGCCGCGGAACGTCACGCGAGAACCCGAAAAATCCATGGCCAGCCAAGCCTTTGCCGGAGCCCCCGCGGAGCCGGCACCGCAATTCCTCACCGACAGCTTCCAGCGCGGCCTCGCCCGCTGGAACCGCGAGCGGCTGGCCCCGCAATTCCCGGGCGCGGGCTGGCAGGACCAACTCGAGCGCGACCTGCGGATGCTGCGCCTCGAGGGCGGCTTCGTTGAGACGCTGAGGGCCGAGATCGCCGATCGGGCCGCAGCCGCGCCGACCGACGTCGAAGGCTTCATCGGCTGGTTCGAAGCGCTCGAGGAGACCGGCCCCGGCCAGGGCGATCCCTTATTCCCCTGGCTGGCCGAGCAAGCGAGCCTCGAGGAGATGCGCTGGTTCCTCACGCAGGAAGCGGCCGGCGAGGCGGGATTCGACGATTTGGTCGCCTTCACCCAGGTCAAGCTGCCGGTGCCCGCCAAGCTCGAGCTAGCCCGCAATTATTGGGACGAGATGGGGCGCGGCAATCCCAAGGGCATGCACGGGCCGATGCTCGAGCTGCTGATCGACACGCTGGGAATCGAGCCCGCGATCGACACCACCGTCTGGGAGAGCCTCGCGCTGGCCAATGCGATGACGGCGATGGCGACGACGCGGCGCTATGCGTGGCATTCGATCGGCGCGCTCGGCGCGATCGAGCTCACCGCCCCGGGCCGCGCCGCCTGCACCGCCGCCGGCCTGCGCCGGCTCGGCTTCTCGGGACGCGAGCGGCGCTATTTCGCGGTCCATGCCGTGCTCGACGTCAAGCATAGCGAGGACTGGAACCGCGAGGCGCTGCGCCCGCTCGTCGCCGAGGATCCGCGCCGCGCCACCGCCATCGCCGAAGGCGCTCTGGTCCGCCTCGCCTGCGGCGCCCGCTGCTTCGAGCGCTACCGGCGCGAGCTGTGGGCGTAGCGCGAGGCTTGGCTGCCCCGGCCGCGCCCGTTAAGCTACCGCCATGGCCACCATCGCTTCTCCTCCCCCTCCCCTCCTCTTGCCCGGCGACCACGCCCCGTGGTTCCACGCCCCCGCTTTGTCGGGCGCGGCCAATTACGCGTTCCAGACCGTCGCCGGCCGCCACGTCATGCTGCTGTTCTTCGGTTCGACCCGGATCGAGGCGTGCGCGGCGGCGCTCCGCTTGGTCCTGGAACGACGGGCGATGTTCGACGATGTGGGCGCCTGCTTCTTCGGCGTCACCGTCGACCGCGAGGACGAGGCCAAAGGGCGGATCGCGCAAATGCTTCCCGGCATCCGCTTCTTCCTCGATTACAGCCAGGAGGTGAGCCGCCTCTACGGAGCTCTCGGCAAGGCCGGCGAGGGCAACGTCGAATACCGCCCGCATTGGCTGCTGCTCGACCCGGGCCTGCGCGTGGTCGACCGTTTCGCCGTCGAGCGCGGCGCCGAGGCGCTCGACCGGCTCCAGCAGCTGATCGCCGCGCCGGCGGGCCCGGAATGGGCGCCGGTGCTCGAGGTGCCGAACGTGCTCGAGCCCGAGCTCTGCCGCGAGCTGATCGAGCTATACGAGAGCGACGGCGGCGCCGAATCGGGCTTCATGCGCGACGTCGACGGCAAGACCGTGCTGATCGTCGATCCCGCCCACAAGCAGCGCCGCGACTGCATCATCGAGGACGAGGCGCTGAAGCGGCGCATCGTCGCCCGGATGAACCGGCGGCTCAGCCCCGCGCTGCTCAAGGCCTTCCAGTTCGAGGCGACCCGGATCGAGCGCTATCTGGTCGCCTGCTACGACGCGTCGGGAGGCTATTTCCGGCCGCATCGTGACAACACCACCAAAGGCACCGCCCACCGCCAGTTCGCGGTCACCATAAACCTCAATGCGGGCGAATATGACGGCGGCGACCTGCGCTTCCCCGAATATGGCCAGCGCACCTACCGCGCCCCGACCGGCGGCGCGATCGTCTTCTCCTGCTCGCTGCTGCACGAGGCGACCCCGGTCACCCGCGGCCGCCGCTACGCCTTCCTCCCCTTCCTCTACAATGAGGCGGCCGCGCAGCTCCGGGAAGCGAACAACCCCTATCTGGGCGAGGGCGTCGGCGAGTACCGGATCGGCTAGACCGCATCTCGACCGGTGCGGGCGCTTCCTGTTGCCGGCCACGCCGTTGCCGCGTCAGCCTTCCCTGCTGCCGGCGGGGGTCGGCTCGCGGCTGCTGAGGTCGAAGGCGTCGCCGGTGCCGAGCACGTGCACGCACACATTGTGCATCGACAGCACCCGCTCGGGCCGCGCCTCGGCGACGTTCGAGTAGCTGACATGCTCGCCGTCGACGATATAGACCGCTCCGCTGCCGATCACCGACAGCTGCTCCCCTTCGACCACCGCGGCCGTATCCTCGTCGATACCGATGCCGAGCACCCGCGGGTTGTGGGCGACCGCGCCGAGCAGCCGGCCGAAGCGGCCGCGCTCGGCGAAATGCTGGTCGATGATGACGTCGCGGATCAGCCCCAGCCCCGGCGCCATGTGCAGGTCGCCGATGCGGTGGGTCTCGGCGCTGGCACCCTTGACCAGCATGGTGTCGCTCATCGCCGCGGCACCGGCCGAGGTGCCGGCGATCAGGCCGCCGCGCTCGAACAAGGCGCGGACCTTGGCCTCGATGCCGGTGTCGCCGATCTGGCTGGTGATGCGCAACTGGTCGCCGCCCGAAAAGAAGATGCCGGCGGCATCGTCGATCACCTGGAGCTTGTCGCGGTCCCCGGCGCGGGTGCGGTCCTCGACGTAGAGCTCGACCAGTTCGCCCAGGTCGAGGTCGGCGAAAGCCTTCTCATAATCGTCGAAATAGCCTTCGGGCTGGTGGCTGGCGACGGTGGCGAGGACGAGCTTGCCGCCGTGCACGCGCCGCGCCACCTCGCGCAGGATCTTGCGGTCCCCGCCCGGCCTGCGGTCCTCGTGGCCGCCGATGATGATCAGCGTGCCCCGGCGGCGCTCGCGCGGCTCAGCCACGTCGTTCTTCTTCCTTCCTGAGGTAGATGCTGGGTTCGGCCGCATCGCTTCGGGCGATCGCGACCGCGAACATCTCGCTATTGTGTGCCCAGCCGATCTCGCCGGTCTTGGCGATGCCGATGCCGCCGCCGTCGGCGCCGGCGCCGCCCGTGCCGGGAAGCTTCGCGACCGACTTGGCGATCGCCTGTTCGACGCTGTCGCCATCCTCGAGCGATGCCATGACCCGGCTCGCCAGGGCCAGCCGCGCGATCGTCTCGCCGTCGCCCGAAAAGGAGACGGCGCCGATATGGTTGTCGGCGTAGAGGCCGCCGCCGGGGAGCGGGCTGTCGCCGATCCGTCCGACCCGGGCGCCGCTGAGGCCGCCGGTCGAGGTGGCCGCCGCCAGATTGCCGCCCATGTCGAGCGCGACCGCGCCGACCGTGTCGTGCGCGCCCTCCACCTCCCTCTTCTCCTCCTCGGCGAGCAGCTCTTGGTCGGTGGCGAGGGGCGCCCCGCGCTCCTTCGCGAACATGAGCGCGCCTTCGCCGACCAGCAGGACCTCCTTCTCCGCCAGGAGCTGGCGGGCCACCGCGACCGGGTTCTTCACCTGCCGGATCGCGCCGACCGCGCCGGCGGACAGGTCGCGGCCGTCCATCATCCCGGAGCACATCTCGACCTCGCCCTGGGCGTTCGGCACCGACCCGTGCCCCGCGTTGAAGACGGGTATGTCCTCCAGCACCCGGACCGATGCCTCGACCGCGTCGAGGGCGCTGCCGCCCCCGGCGAGGACTTTGCGGCCGGCCTCGATCGCCTGGGCGAGCCCCGCCCGGTTGGCGGCCTCCTCGGTTCGGTCCCAAGGCTTGGCGCCGCCATGGATGATCAGTGCCCAGCGGCCCTGGCTGTCGGTCATCGATCCCTTTCTATTCGGCGGCGACAAGGTGGCCGCGGGATGAGGTGGCGGATTCGACCTTCTCGAAGTCGAGCACCTGCTGCCAGGCGGCGAAGATTTCAGTCGGGGTGACGACGACCAGCTCGCCCGGCCCGGCCGCGGTGAGGGCGGCGGCGGTGGCGGCCGCCTCGCCCGGGATCAGGTGGATCGCCTCCTCGGCCGCGCCCCCCTGGAGCGCGCCTTCCTTGAGGAGGTTCATGATCTCGCCGCCCGGTCGGCCCCGGGTCGACGGGTCCTCGCGGAAGAACAATTCGTCGAAGATGCCGCCGGCGATGCGGCCCAACTCGAGGATGTCCTCGTCGCGCCGGTCCCCCGGGATCGAGATGCAGCCGATCGACCTTTTGTAGCGGTGGCGCAGGCCTCGGATGACCTCACCCAGGGCGGTGAGGCCGGCGGCGTTATGGGCATAATCGACGATCACCCGGAAGCCGTGCGCGTCGTGGACGTTGAGGCGGCCCGGATTCTGCTCGAAGCTCGACTGGAAGCTGGTGAGGCCGGAGCGGATGGTGAGGATCGGCACGTCGTGGGCGGCGCACATCGCGACCGTGGCGAGCGCGTTGGCGACGTTGAAGCTCGCCATGCCGTGCAGCGTGGCCGGGATGTCGCCCGCCTTCATCACGAAGTCGCGGCGGCCGTCCTGGTGGAGCGCGATCACACCCCCTTCCGGCCCGGGCTCCCGCACCACGGCGGTGCCCCCGTCGTCGATATGCCGCCGGAGGAATGCCGGCATGTCGTCGCCGCCGTGGAGCGAGAACCAGGTGATGCGGCCGCCGGCGCGGCGCGCCATCCGCACGCATTGCGGATCGTCGGCATTGAGCACCGATGTGCCGCCGCGCCGCACCGTCTCGACCACCAGCGACTTGACGTCGGCGAGGTCGTCGAGCGTCTCGATCCCCTTGAGGCCAAGATGATCGGCCGACACGTTGAGCACGGCGCCGATGTCGGCCTCGTCGAAGGCGAGCCCCTCGCGCAGCAGGCCGCCGCGGGCGGTCTCGAGCACCGCCACCTCAACCGTCGGATCGCGCAGCACCAGCCGCGCGCTGCGCGGCCCGGTCGCGTCGCCCTCGGATACCAGCACGCCGTTGATATAGACGCCGCTGGTGGAGGTGAGGCCGACCGTGCAGCCGGTGTAGCGCAGCACGTGCTTGACCATTCGGCCGACGGTCGACTTGCCGTTGGTGCCGGTGACGGCGAGGATCGGCACCCGGCTGCGCGAGCCGCGCGGGAACAGCATCTCGACCACCGGGCGGGCGACGTCGCGCGGCGCTCCCTCGGACGGCTCGAGATGCATGCGGAAGCCTGGGGCGGCGTTGACCTCGACGATGCCGCCGCCGGTCTCGCGAACCGACCGGGTGATGTCAGGGACGATGAAGTCGATGCCGGCAATGTCGAGCCCGACGATCATCGCGGCGCGGCGGGCGATCTCGGCATTGTCGGGATGGATTTCGTTGGTGCGGTCGACCGCCGAGCCGCCGCTCGAGAGGTTGGCGGTGGCGCGCAGCATGACGATGTCGCCGGCCGCGGGCACGCTGTCGACGGTGAGGCCGGAGCGGCCGATATATTCGGCGACATGGGCGTCGATCCTGATCCGCGTCATCACATTCTCATGGCCGTCGCCGCGCCGCGGATCCCGGTTCACCTGCTCGACCAGTTGGGCGATGCTGTGGACGCCGTCGCCGATCACATGAGCCGGGATGCGCTCCGCCACGGCGATCAGCTTGCCGCCTACCACCAGGATGCGATGGTCGTGACCTTCGAAAAACTGCTCGACGATGATGTCGCGGCCCTTGGCCTGGGCCTGCGCCTCGGCGAAGCCGAAGCGCAGCTGCTCCTCGTCGGCGATACCGATGGTAACGCCGCGGCCGTGATTGCCGTCGAGCGGCTTGCTGACCAGCGGGTAGCGCAGCCGCCGCGCCTCGCGGACGGCGTCGTCGGCGGTGCGCACGACCACCCCGCGCGGAACCGGGATGCCGCTGTCGGCGAGGAGCTGCTTGGTGAGGCTCTTGTCGCCGGCGATCTCGACCGCCACCAAGGACGTGCGGCCGGTGATGCTGGCGCGGATCCGCTGCTGGTAGCGGCCATGGCCGAGCTGGATCAGGCTCTGCTCGTTGAGCCGCATGACCGGGATGCCGCGGCGCTCGGCCTCGTCAATCAGCGACTGGGTGGTAGGGCCGTAGCTGGTGCGGCGGACCAGGCGCTTCAGCTCGGCAACGCGCCGATCGAAGTCGAACCCGCCTGCCATGGCATGCACGCGATCGAGGCCGGTGATGCCCTGCAGCTCGGACGGAAGCAGCGCGTCGACCAGTTCGAGCGCGATCCGCCCGGCCATCAGGCCGACCCGCTCGTCGCGATAGGCGAACATCACGTTGTAAACGCCCGGCTTGCCCTTGACCGAGCGGGTCTTGCCGCGGGTGACGCGGGTGCCGGCCAGGGTCTGCAGCTCGATCGCGACATGCTCGGCGACATGGCCGATCCAGGTGCCCTCCCGCAGCCGGCGGATAAAG
This sequence comes from Allosphingosinicella sp., assembly GCA_035942355.1. GTDB lineage: Bacteria > Pseudomonadota > Alphaproteobacteria > Sphingomonadales > Sphingomonadaceae > Allosphingosinicella. The sequence continues at coordinate 15,430 of DASZDE010000052.1, forward strand.
CCGCCGCGGCGCTTGAAGCAGCAGCCGTGGCGGTCGAGGCCGGGCAGCAGCTCGATCAGCCGATCGGCGAAGCCCGGGATCCGGTCCGACGGCCAATCCTCCATCCGGCCGAGGTCGAGCATGATCCGGATGAACGGCGTGTGGCTGTAATAATGGGGGCCCCTATAGACGCCCGCCTCGAGCACCTTCATCGGCTCGGTGAGCAGGCGGGTCGCGGCGTCCGACTTGCTCCCGAAGAACAGTGGGTCATCCATCCTACTCGTCTCTCGCCATCCCCGAGGCGGTCGATGCGCAGGCCGGAACAGGCGCCGGGGGAGCCTCTTATGCAGCTGGTTAAATGCCCGGAATAATGAGCAGGTTCCGGCCGAACATGCTGATCCAGGTTATGTCGGTTGCGAAACAAGTGCGGGGTAAGACGGGCGGGCGGCGGCGCCCCCGTTCAGGGGCAACCGGATATACGCGAATCCAGTCTCGATTTGCTATATGCTGCGCGCGACACACGGAGGAAGCATGAGAGACGGCACAGGCAAGCACCGCACGCGCGGCGCCGACGGCGCTCCCGATACGGTATGGGTGGTCGACCGCAGCATCTCGTTCGACATCGGCGAGCGGCTGTACCGCGACCGCGGATATTCGCCGCCCTTCGAGCAGCTGCCATGGAAGGGCGAACCCGCGGGCTACGACGCGCCGGATCGCTAAGGCGCACGCCCCGCCAGCCGCGGCTGGTCCCGGTCGTAGGCGTCCTCCTCGAACGCAATGCCCTTCGCGGCGGGCGCGGCGGTCAAATAGGTTATGTAGACCGGCACCGGCTCCGGCAGGTCGACCTGCTGCTCGGGCGCCCCCGTCCGCGGGGCCAGCGGCCTTCCAAACAGCCACCGGGCCAGCCGCGGCGCATCCTCGACCCGGACGCAGCCGGAGCTGAAGCGGCGGTCCTCCTTGCGGAACAGCGCCTTGTCCGGGGTGTCGTGAAGGTAGATGCCAAGCTGGTTGGGCAGCATGAACTTCATCTTGCCCATCGCATTGTCCTTGCCCGGTAGCTGCCGGACCGGGAGATCGAGCCGGCCGGCGGCGATCGCGGCCCAGTCCACCTCCTTCGGATCGATCACCCGCGCGTCGGCCGACCAGTCGGCCAGCACCTCGTAGCGCATCGCCTTTAGGTAGGAGACGCCCTTGTCGAGGACGGCGAGGGCAATCCGCTTGCGGACCAGGTCCGGCGGGATGTTCCAATAGGGGTTGACCATGGCGTGGCGGATCAGGCCGGCCATCATCGGGGTCTGCTCGGTCGGCTTGCCGACGATCACCCGCATCGTGTCCCTTACGCGCCCGTCCTCGTACAGCCACAGCCGCGCCGAGGCGGCGTCGACGACGATGTAGCGCCGGCCGGGATCGGCGGGCAGTGCCCTGGCCCGCTCGAGGTTGAGCCGGATCAGCCGCTCGCGATGACGCGGGTCGGCGTTGAGCGCGGCCAGCGTGCGGGGCCCGGCGAGGGCGTCGTCGGGCAGGCCGTGGGCCGCCTGGAACTTGCGCAGCGCGGCGGCGACGCCCGCGTCGAAGCCGCCATCGGCCGGCAGCCCGAGCCGGTGACGGAGCAGCCGCACCCGCTCGCCGGCCGCACCGGCCCGCAGCGTCGGCCCGGGGGGAATGGCGCCCTGCGGCAGGCGGCCCCAGCGCGCGCGATACTCCGCCAGCCCCTCGCGCAGCCCGGCGTAAAGCGGGTTCATCCAGCGCAGGCCGTCGAGATGATCGCGCAGCGACGGCGCCCCTGCTGCCGCGGCCAGGACCTGGCGGACGGAGGGCTGGGTGGGGGCGAGCTCGCGGTCGACATAGACCATGCCGATGTCGCGCGGGCGGCGGAGGTCGCGCACATAGGCGGCGAAGGTGCGCGACAGCAAGGTTTCGGCCTTGGCGAGCGCCTTGGCCGACCCGCTCCGCCCCTTGTCGACGGCGGCGGCAAGCGCGCGCGGGCGGTAGCGTTCGGGATCGAGCCCGTCCAGGTCGGCGCTGGCGACCAGCTCGACCAGCCGGTCCGCCTCGGGCCCGAGCCCGCCGTCCCGGATCCACAATGGTCGGTAGCCGTTCGCCCGGTAGAAAGCCTTGAGCGCGCGGTCGGACTTGGCCGAGGATTTGATCGCGTCCTCAATCGCCGGCGGCGCCGGCTGCGCGGACACCGGCGCGTAGCCCGGCACCACCATCGCCGCCAGCGCTGCGGCGAGCGCTCCACGCAGCAGCCTCCGCGCCGGCCGGCCGCGACCGCCCGCGCTCATGTCAGGCTCCCCCGGCAACGGGCTTAGCGGCCCCGCTCCCCGGACCTGCGCACCGGCTCGGGCGGCGGCGCGCGATAGGGCGGCTGATAGGGCGCCTCGGCCGCTTCGCGCGGCTCGCCGGCATAATAAGTGCCGTCGCGATAATAGCCGTCGACATAGCCGTCCTCGTCGCGGTAGGCCCAGACCGCGCCGACCAGACCGCCCACGGCCGCGCCGACCAGCGCGCCTTCGATCGGGCTGACGCCGCCGACCACCGCGCCGACGCCCGCGCCGGCCACCGCTCCGACCGCGGCGCCGGTGCCCGCGCCCTCCAGCATCCGGTCGTCCTCATAGGTCGTGCAGCCGGCGAGCGTGATGGTGCCGGCCAGCAGGATGGCGCCGATCGTCTTGGTCATGGGATCCTCCCTAGATAGTCGCGAAGCCGCGGGCGCGTGGCTATTGCGGGCAGCGCGATGGGTACGGAAAACGGGCCGCCTCCGCAACCGCCCCAACCACAGCTGTCCCGAATCGTTCCGGCGGCGCCGGCGGGGCAAGCCATGCGGCGCGCGCCGATTCGACCCATCCAACATCTGGCCTGCCCCGGCGCCGGCCGCTAAGGTCCGCGCCCCAGAGCGTGAAGAGGCGGTATGAGCGACAGCATTTCTCCCCCGGCCGAAGCGGTCGCGCTCAGCCATTGCGACGCGGCCGAATATCACGCGCTCTACCAACGCTCGCTCGACGATCCCGACGGCTTCTGGGCCGAGCAGGCGCGGCGCCTCGACTGGATCGAGGCGCCGACCAAAGTGGCGAACTGGTCGTTCGATCCGGTCGAAATCAAATGGTTCGAGGACGGCGTGCTCAACCTGTGCCACAATTGCGTCGACCGCCACCTGCCGGGGCGCGCGGACCAGCGCGCGCTTATCTGGGAAGGCGACGAGCCCGGCGTCACCCGCAGCCTCACCTATGGCGAGCTCCACGCCGAGGTGGTGCGGATGGCGGGCGCGCTCAAGGCGCTCGGCGCCAACAAGGGTGACCGGGTCACGCTCTACATGCCGATGATCCTCGAGGCGGCGGTAGCGATGCTCGCCTGCGCGCGGATCGGAGCCGTCCATTCAGTCGTGTTCGGCGGCTTCTCGCCCGAGGCGCTGCACGGCCGCATCGTCGATTGCGGCAGCCGGCTCGTGGTCACCGCCGACGAGGGTGTGCGCGGCGGCCGGCCGGTGCCGCTCAAGGCCAATGTCGATGCCGCGCTGGAACGCGGCACCGGGGTCGAGGCGGTGCTGGTCGTCCGCCACCGCGGCGCCGCAATCGCCATGACCGAAGGCCGCGACCATTGGTATCACGAGCTCGACGCCTCCGGCGACTGCCCGTGCGAGCCGATGAACGCCGAGGACCCGCTGTTCATCCTCTACACGTCCGGATCGACCGGCAAGCCCAAGGGCGTGCTCCACACGTCCGGCGGCTATGCAGTGTGGACCGCGGCCACCTTTCACTATGTGTTCGACTATCGCGAGGGCGAGGTCTTCTGGTGCACCGCCGACGTCGGCTGGGTGACCGGCCATTCCTACATCGTCTACGGCCCGCTCGCCAACGGCGCCACCAGCCTGATGTTCGAAGGCGTGCCCAATCATCCGGGGCCCGACCGCTGCTGGGACGTGTGCGACCGCCACCAGGTCAATATCTTCTACACCGCCCCGACCGCGATCCGCGCGTTGATGCGCGAGGGCGACGCACCGGTGAAAGCGCATTCCCGCTCGTCGATCCGGCTGCTCGGCACGGTCGGCGAGCCGATCAACCCGGAGGCATGGCGCTGGTATCATGACACGGTCGGCGGCGGCCGCGTGCCGATCGTCGACACCTGGTGGCAGACCGAGACCGGCGGGATCATGATCACCACCTTGCCCGGCGCCCACGCGATGAAGCCGGGCTCGGCCGGTAAGCCGTTCTTCGGGATCGTTCCCGAATTGGTCGACGGCGACGGCCATGTGCTGGACGGCGCCGCCGAGGGCAATTTGTGCATCGCCCGGTCCTGGCCCGGCCAGATGCGCACCGTTTGGGGCGACCATCAGCGCTTCGTCCAGACCTATTTCTCGACCTATCGCGGCAAATATTTCACCGGCGACGGCTGCCGCCGCGACCCCGACGATTATTACTGGATCACCGGCCGCGTCGACGACGTCCTCAACGTCTCCGGCCACCGGCTCGGCACCGCCGAGATCGAAAGCGCGCTGGTCAGCCACCGCTGCGTCGCCGAGGCGGCCGTGGTCGGCTACCCGCACGACATCAAGGGCCAGGGCATCTATTGCTATGTCACCCTGATCCTTGGCGAGACCGATACCCCGGAGCTGGAGCGCGAGCTCAAGCAGCACGTCCGCGCCGAGATCGGCCCGATCGCCACCCCCGACCTCATCCACTTCACCCCCGGCCTGCCCAAGACCCGCAGCGGCAAGATCATGCGCCGCATCCTGCGCAAGATCGCCGAGAACGAGTTCGGCAGCCTCGGCGACACCTCGACCCTGGCGGAGCCGGCGCTCGTGGATGCGCTGGTTGAAGGCCGGCGAAACAGGTAGGTTTAGCGCAGCACCCCCCTCGCCCGCATGCGGTGGGCGTAGAGGAACAGGCCGATCGCCGCCGCCCAGATGGCGAGGTTGAGCGCGACCATCGCGCCGCTGGTCATCTCCTCGGGCGGGGAGGAGAGGACATATTGGTAGAATGTGCTCGCGGCCAGGCCGGCGAGCGAGACGATGAAGGCGGTCACGGCGTGCCGGCTGCGCGCGAGGAGCAGCAGCGAACCCGCCAGCCCGCCCCACACGCCCAATGCCCACATCGCCTCCATCCAGATCGGGAAGCTATCGAAATAAATGCGCTGCGGATCGGTGAAATTGGCCAGATAGGCCTCGTTGCGGGTCTGGGTCATCAGATAGTCGAATGCGCCGAAGCCGTTCCACAGGGTCGCGAGCACGCCCACGATCCACAGATGCAAAGGTGTCCTTCCCTCCATGCTCCGCCTCCCCTCACGGACAGTGACTGTCCGTGCCACAAGGTCGCACCCTTGCCCCGCCTTGGCAAGCCAGCCGGATCAGAGGCGCATCACCCCCCGCCGCGGCTCACGCGTCGCCAGCGTCTCCGACCTCAGCGGAGCGCCCACCGCCAGCAGGGCCTGGCGGCGACCGACCGGTTGGTGCCGAGCAGGCCCGCTCGAACTGGAGCGACGATGCGAAGCAGGGATTGGTGGGGGCGCGCGTCACGAACGCCGCCCCGTCGGCGGGGCGGCGGTGGCCAACTTTTCGAATCCTGAAGGTCCGCCGACCACCCGTCCCCGCTGCCCTGTCAAAGATGGCGCGCCTCCCACGTCAATACATGTCGTGGCGGCACCAGCCGAAATAACGTTCAGTCCATCTGGCTGCGTGATCGCAATGGTGGTAAGTTGAGCGCTGTTAGTCGACTCACGCTCAGCTTTGTCCGGCAGCTGACACGAAATGTTCATACCGTCAGTTGACCTGTGCGGCCGGGACATGCAGCGTCGGAAACTCGCTTAGGCCGTTCCTTGGGTCCGCAGCAAGCCGGCGTGCATCGGTCGAGCTGAACAGTTCAGTTCGCTTGAGGAGAAGGCGATGCGACGGAACAAACACGATCCCGATCCACCACTCGGACGCGCGTCGCGGCGGCTCGCGCAGTTCGAAGACGCGCGTCACCCGCCGGACGAAGTCACGCAACCCGCCGAAACCGTGCCGAAGCCCGAGCACGGGCCTGACAGGGAGCGAGACGCCGCCGAGGAGCAGGAAGGCCACTGAAATGCGCGGGCCGCAAGACCATCACCTGGCGCGGCAGCAGGTGTTCGAGGCCGAGCCGCCCGCCGGCCGAAAGGTTCTCGCGCGCCTGCGCCTATTCAGCGCGGAGCGCGGATTTGACGTGGCAGACAACCCCTCGGATCGTGCTGCCGGGCTAGCCGCGGGCGGAAACAGAGTTGCCGGGACCTATGGCGCCGCGGCGCGCATGCTCGGGCGGGCGACGATCGCTCGGACGCCGGCCGCGCGCAGCGGGCACTCCCCGGAGGCAGCCGACACAGACGTTCTCGAGCGAAATCCCGCCGCTCCCCAGATGCAGCAGGTGCCGCTCTGGCGCTCTCTCGGCCCATCGCGCATGGACAATGGGCAGACTTACGGCGACACGCGCATCGCCGTCTCGGGCCGGGTCTCGGCCGTCGCGGTCAACCCCGCCAACCGCAACAACATCCTGTGCGGCTCCGCCGCCGGAGGCGTCTGGCAGTCGCTGGACGGCGGCACGAGCTGGACTCCGCGCACCGATCTCGCCCCCACGCTCACCACCGGCGCCATCGCCTTCGCCCGCTCGGCGCCCGGCACCGTCTATGTCGGGACCGGGGAGGGGAATTTCTATGCGAGCCTCGGCCAAGGCGTTCTGCGCTCGACGGACGGCGGCGCGACCTTCACGCGAATCGCCTCGGCCCCGTTGGTCGGCACCGGCTTCTACGATCTCGTCGTCGATCCGGCGAACGCGCAGCGGCTGTTTGCCGCAACGACGAACGGCCTGTGGGGTTCGACCGACGGCGGCGTAAGCTGGACGCGGCACCGCGCGGGCAAGGCCTGGGAGATTTCGATCGCGGGCGGGGGCGGAGCCGGAGCCGAGATCCTCGCCGCCTGCGCGGACGGGCTGTTCCGCTCGACCGACGGCACCGCCTGGACTCCGGTGGCACTCCCCGGCGGCGCTCCGTTCACGCGCCTCGCCGTCGATCATGCGCGCTCGGACCCCTCGGTCGCCTATGCCTTCGGCTCGGCCGGCGGGCAGCGACGGCTGTGGCGGCGCGCGGCGGGCCAATGGCAGACATTCACCGTCCCCGCCGACCGAACGACGGAGCAAGATTGGTACAACTGGTTCCTGGGCGCCGCGCCCGACCGATCCGACCGCGTCTATATCGGCGGCGTCGAAGCCTGGCGGGGAGACTTGTCCGGCGCCAGCTGGAGCTGGACGAGGATCTCGAACAAGGCCGGCCAGGACATCCACCCCGACCAGCACGCGATCGCCTTCGACCCCATGGACCCCAACGTCATTCTCATCGGGAACGACGGCGGGCTCTACCGCTCGCCCGACTGCGGCCAGACCTGGCAGTCGCTCAACAACGGCCTCGCCGTCGCCGAGATCGAGTACATCGCCCAGGACCCGGGATCGGCTCACTGGCTGATCGGCGGCACACAGGACAATGGCAGCATCCGCTATCGCGGATCGCCCGTTTGGGACCATATCGCGGATGGGGACGGGGGCGACTGCGGCGTCGACAGGCTCAATCCGAACACCGTTTTCCACACTTATTTCGGGATGGGCATGGAGCGCTCGACCACGCGCGGCGACTTTGGCTCGTTCAGCTTTATCGGACCGAGCGTCCCGGCCGGCTATGACGCGCTCTTCTACCCGCCGATGGAGGTCAACGGCGCCACTGTGGCCCAGGCCGGGCAGAGTGTGTTCGTGTCGCGCAATTCAGGGAGCGGATGGGCGGAGGTGGCGCTGCCCGGCGGCCTTGCAACCGCGCTCCATGTTCCGACGGCGGATCTGGTGTTCGTCGGGACCAAGGCGGGGCGGCTGTTCCGGATTCGCTGGTTGGGATCGGCCTGGTCGAGCGCCCAGCCGCTCGCCAACCCCCGCCCGGGGGCATGGATCAGCGACATCAACGCCTCTGCGGACGGCAATCGCCTGTGGGCGACGTCGAGCACGATCAACGGCGGCCGCGTCTTCCTCAGCATGGATGCCGGCTCGACCTGGACGAACCGCACCGCAGGGCTGCCGAACCTACCGGTCAACGCCGTCGAGGTCGATCCGGCCAATGCCAATCGGCTGTGGGTGGCCGCGGACATCGGCGTCTATCAGTCGCTCGACGCAGGCCTCAGCTGGTCCGTCTTCGGCGCGGGGCTGCCGAACGTGCTCGTAGCCGATCTGCTCCTGCACCCGAGCGCGCGCCTGCTGCGAGTGGGAACGCGGAATCGCGGCGTCTGGGAGATTCCGGTGGACGGCGCGTCGACGGAGCAGTCGCTATTCGGCGTGCAGTTCAGCGCATCGATCCCGGCGAACAGCACGCGGCGGTGGTCCTCGCCGAACTGGCCGGCCTCCTGGCAGGTCTTCTGGTCTGTGATGCCGATAACCGTCGCCCCGGGCGCCGCGCAGCTTCAATGCAAGGTGCAGGTCGAACGTTCGAGCGCCAGTCACGTCACTTATTGGATTGAGGTCAAAAACCTGATCGGTCGCAGCGTCGACTTTGAAGGGCGTTACGCAATCCTCAGCCGGTCCTGAGAAAGGAAAGAGCATGCGCACGGGCGTTCAGTTCACGGCAAGCATCGAACAGAGCGCCCAGCGACGCTGGTTCAGCCCCAACTGGCCCGCAGCCTCACAAGTCGTCTGGTCAATAATCCCGACAAATGTGAGAAGCGGCGCAGCGCAGCTCGAATGGACCATCGCGGTCGAGCGCTCGAGCGCCGAAACCTGCACCTACTGGATCACCGTCAAGAACCTGACGGCGACCACCGTCACCTTCGAAGGCCGCTACGCGGTTCTGAACTGAAAGGTCTAGCCATGCTGCGCATTATCATCGAGTTCGATGGCCAGGATAGTGGCCCTGCGCGCATCGAAATGGGAGAAGGCCGGGTCGAGGGCACGGCAGGAGCGGAGCCGCTCTCGGCCGGACCGGCGCCGGATCTCACCGAGCCGGCCGAACCGCTGCCCGTGGAGGACGCCGCGGAGGTCGAAGCAGCAGCGGGGGCAACTGAAGCCGAAGCCACAGCGGCCGAGCTGACGGGCATTGACACGGCTGTCGCCGGGGCGGCCGAGCCGTATCCGCAGGCGAGGAACCCCAAGCGGAAGTAGGAGGCGCACTTGTTCACATTGTTAAGGCAGTCGAGCCCGCAGGCGCTCGCTCTCGTCCAGGCGCCGTCCTTCCTGGCCGCGCTGGCAATTGCTGAAATGTTCTACAAGTTTCACAGCTTCCTGCTCGAGACGGGGGCCTTTCTCGCAACCTGGTTCGCGATCGACGCGATCATCACCTCTGTCCTCCGCGTCACCGGAGTGAAGACTCGTTAGCGCCCTCGCGGCGGCAAGCCCGCCGCAATATCGCCGCCGGGCGCCGGAGCCGTGTCAGAGCCGCATGACGCCCCGCTTCGGCTCACGCGTTGCCAGCGTCTCGGCGGTGAGCGGCGCCCCCGCGGCGAGCAGGGCGGCGCGGCGCCCCTGCGGGTTGGTGCTGAGCTGGGCCTGCTCGAACGGCAGCAGGCCGGCGAGGCAGGGATGGGCGAGCGCGCGGTCGACGAAGGCGGCGGTGCGCGGCCAGCGGCCGGCGTCGACCGCGAAGCCGATGTGGAAGGCGTTGCGGAAGAAGCTGGCGACCGCGATGTCGGCGAGGCCGATGGCGCCGCCGAACAGCCAGCCCTGGGCGGGCAGCTCGCCCTCGAGATAATCGAGCTCGCGCGGCACGTCCTCGGCCAGGGTCCGCTCGACCCGCGCCTGGTCGCCCGGCTCGCCCCAGACGATCGGGTGGACGAACTTCGGGTAGAACAGCCCCCAGATGAAGACGTCGCCGAGTCGGGTGTCGGCATATTCCTCGAGCCAGCGGGCACGGGCGCGGTCGTTCACGTCCCTCGGCAGGAGCTGGGGACAGTTGCCGGCAACTGTCCCCGGATAGGCCTCGTCCAGCCAGGCGCAGATGACGGAGGAATCGCACAGGACGAGGTCGTCCTCGACCAGCACCGGAATCCGCCTGAGCGGGCTCAGCCGCTCGAACTCGTTATTGCCGTAGAACGGCGTGATCGGGTCGATCTCATAGTCGAGCCCCTTCAGCGCCAGGCAGGCGAGCACCTTGCGGACATAGGGGCTGACATAGCTTCCGATGATCTTCATGCCTCTCCCCGTCATTTCCGCCAAAGCGCGGATCCCACATGCCGTTCCCCGTCATCCCCGCGAAAGCGGGAATCCAGTGGAGCCTTCCAGGCTTCTCGCCGCTCTTTCGGGGTTGTACTGGATTCCCGCTTGCGCGGGAATGACGTGGGGAAAAGCCGATGGCCGTCACCGGAAGCTGCCACTGCGGATCCGTCCGGATCGAGGCGCCGGCCGCGCCGTTATGGGTCGCCTCCTGCAATTGCTCGCTCTGCACGAGGCTCGCCTGGCTGGTCGCTTACTATCCCGACGGCGCGGTCAGGGTGGAGGGCGAGACGGTCCCTTACATTTGGGGCGACCGAATGATCGGCATCCGCCACTGCCCAGTGTGCGGCTGCGGCACCCATTGGCGCACCCTCGGCGAGGATTTCGGCAGGATGGGAGTGAACGCGCGGCTGCTGGACGGTTTCGATGCGGGCGCGGTGGAGGTAAGGCTGTTCGACAATTCAGACCGGTGATCGGCGGGGGGCGCCGCGGTGGTTGGTGCCAGGCCGCGGACAGTCGCGATCCCCCGGCGATAGGTCGGCTTTGGCCGAAAACCCCCTGACCGCTTTCGGCTGCTGTCGACCCATAGCGGGCATCCGCTCCTCAGGGTATGGATGGCGTATGACGCATCCTTGGCCAACGCTTGCTCTCTTCCCCTTCCTCTGGGGCCCTTCAGGCGTAGCAGCCGCGCTCGCTTTGGATGCGCGCTGCGGCGACAGGCCGATCAGCATCCTCGGCCTCTGAACGTCCGCTTTCGACCATTGCGAACATTCAATCGCAATGTCAGTCTGCGCGCCCATGATAGTAAAATTCAGGTTCATGCGCTGGTTCGTCCTCGCCGGCACACTGCTGGCTGGAGCATCAATCTTCCTGTGGAACCCATTCGCAACCTACGCTGTGACGCTTCTTTGGCTTGGGATGATGGCGGTTTTCGTGAGGTGTCCGACCTGCGAAAAATCACTCTATGTGCAGAAGCACGGCATTATCAGCATTGGCTCTCCCGTTCCCGAGCGCCGATGTTCGAATTGCGGCAGGGATCATTCAGCGGCCTGACGAACGTCCGCTGTCCACCCAAAACGGCTGTTCCTAGGCGCGGCAGCCACTGGGCCTTCTGCTCCTCGGAGCCATAGGCGACGATGTAATCGGCGACGATGTCCGAATGGAGGGTGATGCCGGCGGTCGAGCCGGCATAAGCGAGCTCCTCGTCGATCACCGCATTATAGCCGAAGTCGAGGCCGAGCCCGCCATATCGCTCGGGCACGGTCGGGCACAGCAGCCCCGCCTCGCCGCACTCGGTCCAGAAGGAGCGGTCGACGATCTCCTCCTTTTCCCACCGCTCGAGGTGGGGGATCAATGCCTTGGCGAAGAACTTGCGGACCTGGCCGCGGAATTGCTCGTGGTCCTCGTTGAAGGCGGTGCGGCGGGCGGTGTCGAGCATCACGGCTCCTTGGCGGGCATGACCGGCGGCGCGGCCGGAGTGGCGGAGAAACGCGGCGCGGGCATCGGCTGGGTGACGCCGGCAATGGCGGCAAAGGTGGCGCGCAAGGCAAGATGCGGATGGTCCGGCGCCTCGGCCAGGCTCAGGACCGGAGCGAAACAGGCGTCGGAGCCCTCCAGCAAATCGCACCAATGCTGCCGGTCATGCCGGCGGAAGGTGGCGGCGAGCTCATCCCGCAGGCCGGGATCGTGCTGCGAGCAGGCGAGGCCGAGCTTGTCGGCGAGAATGGCGAAGAAATGCGGCTCGAGCGCGCCCACAGCGACGAATTTGCCGTCGGCGCATTCGTAGCTGTCGTAAAAGGCGGCGCCGGTGTCGAGGATGTTGACGCCGCGTTGGTCGCTCCACATGCCGGCCGCCCGCAGCGACCAGGTCAGCGCCGAGACCAGGGCGGCGCCGTCGACCATCGCGCAATCGACCACCTGCCCCCGCCCGGTCGCCCGCGCCGACAGGATGCCGGCCAGCATGCCGAAGGCGAGCAGCATGCCGCCGCCGCCGAAATCGGCGACCGCGTTGACCGGCGGGGTCGGCTTGCCGCCGGCGCGGCCGTAAGTGTGGAGCGCGCCGGCGAGCGCGATATAGTTGATGTCGTGGCCGGCCGCGCCGGCGAGCGGCCCGTCCTGCCCCCAGCCGGTCATGCGGCCGTAGACGAGCCGCGGATTGGCCGCGAGCAGCTCGTCCGGCCCGAGGCCGAACCGCTCCATCACGCCGGGGCGGAAGCCCTCGATCAGGCCGTCGGCGGCGCCGGCCAGCTCGCGGACATAGGCGATCCCCTCCCCGCTCTTGAGGTCGACCGCGACGGTGGCGGCGCGCGAGCGGTTCAATATGTCCTTGTCGGCAGGGATCGGCGGCCGTCCGCCGGCGCGTTCGACCCGGATCACCTCGGCGCCATGGTCGGCCAGCATCATCGCCGCGAACGGCGCCGGCCCGATCCCGGCCAATTCGACGATGCGGATTCCGTCCAATGCGCCTGCCATGGCCGCGTGATAGTCGGCAGGAGGGGCGCGGGCTAGGGGCCGACCGGGGCGACCGCCCCTCCCCGCCAAATGGGCATGGGCCGCTCGCCGAGCGCGACCTCCACCGCCGCCGCGGCGAGCAGGCGCGTCGAATCGAGGATCGGCAGCGGGGAGACTTCGGGCGTGATCAGGAGCGGGATTTCGGTGCACACCAGCGCGACCGCGTCGCACCCTCGCTCCGCCAGCTTGGCGATGATCCGGACATAGGCGGCGCGGGAGGCGTCGGTGAAGATGCCGAGGCAGAGCTCGTCGAAGATGATGCGGTGGATGGCGGCGCGGTCGTCGGGCTCGGGCGCCTCCCAGGCGAGGCCGCGGCGGGCGAAAGCGCCGGGATAGACGGGGCCGGTCATCGTCCAGTCCGTGCCGAGGATGGCGACGCGGCGGCGCCCGTCCGCCGCCGCCCGCTCGGCGACCACCTCGGCGATATGCAGGCACGGAATCGGGAAGGGTTCGCCCGACGCTTCGAGCGCGATATGCGCGGTGTTGTCGGGGAGGACGAAGAAATCGGCGCCGGCGGCGGCGAGCTTGGCGGCATCGGCCATGAACAGGCGGCGCAGTGCGGTGAGGTCGCCGCTCTCCCAGGCCGGGAGCGCGTGGTGCATGGCAATGCCGGTGAGGGTGATCTCGGGATGGTGGTGCGGCCCGAGCCGGCGGACGCCCTCGAGCCACGTCGTCCGGTAGCAAAGCGTCGCGCCCTCGGCGCTGTGGGCGAGGATGCCGATATGCTTCATCTGCGTCCGCGCCCGCTTAGCGTGGGGCCATCCGTATGGCTCCATCCAGGCGGACATATTCGCCGTTCAGATACGGATTCTCGGCCATGAACACGGCCAGCCGCGCATATTCCTCGGCGCGGCCGAGGCGCTTGGGGAACGGGACCTGCGCCGCCAGCGCGTCCTTCACGTTCTGCGGCATCATCGCGACCATCGGCGTCTCGAACACGCCCGGCAGGATGGTGTTGATCCGGATCCCCTCGTTCATCAGGTCGCGCGCGATCGGCAGCGCCATGCCGAGCACCCCCGCCTTGGACGCGCTGTAGGCGGCCTGCCCGATCTGGCCGTCCTGGGCGGCGACCGAGGCGGTGTTGATGATGACCCCCTTCTCGCCGTCCTCGAGCGGGTCGAGGTCGGCCATGCCGGCGGCCGAGGCGGCGAGGACTCGGAAGGTGCCGATCAAGTTGATCTGGACGGCGAGCTCGAACTGGTGGATCGGATAGCGCTGGATCGCGCCGGTTTCCTTGTCGCGGCCGACCGTCTTCATCGCATTGGCGACGCCGGCGCAATTGACGCAGATCCGCTCCTGGCCGTGGGCGCTGCGGGCGGCGGCGAAGGCGGCGTCGACCGCTTCGTCCGACGTGACGTCGGCGAGCGCGAACATGCCGCCGATCTCGGCGGCGACCCTTTCGCCCTTGTCGCGGTCGCGGTCGAACAGGGCGACCCTGACGCCCCGGGCGGCGAGCGCGCGGGCGGTCGCCTCTCCGAGGCCCGAGGCGGCGCCGGTCACGATCGCGGCTACTGAATTGTCGAGTTTCATGCTCTGCTCCCGTTCGCTTCGGCCCCGCTCCTAGATGGTGGAAAGGGCGTTCGACAAGCGCAGTGAGCCCCACCATCGCCCATCGCGCTCATGCTCGGCCATTACGGAGGCGAAACTTCGTTCCGGCTGGTGCGTTCGGGGTGACGTGGGTGATGCGGCTGGACCGAAAGCGAAATCCTCCCTGCTCGAGCCGGGGCGCAATTGCTGGCGGGTCGAGCGTGCCGGACGCGCGGCCCTGATCGTCGATGCCGCCGATTATTATCGGATAGCGCTGGAGGCGATGCTCGCGGCCCAATCGCAGATCATGCTGATCGGGTGGGACGTCGACACCAGGGTGCGGCTCGCCGAGGAGAAGCCGCCGGAAGGGGCGCCGGTCGCGCTCGGGCCGTTGCTGTCGTGGCTGTCGAAGCGGCGGCCCTCCCTCAAAATCTACATCCTTGCGTGGGACGAGGGGCTGGTGAGCATCCCCGGGCGCGGCACGACCTTGTTCCGGATGCTGCGCTGGCGGCTCGACAAGCGGGTGTCGATCAAATGGGACAGCTCGCATCCGCTCGACGCCAGCCACCACCAGAAGATCTTGACGATCGACGACAGGCTCGCCTTTTGCGGCGGCATCGACATCACCGGCTCGCGCTGGGATACGCGCCATCACCGCGACAAGGAGCCGGGGCGGAAGCAGCCGTTCACCCGCCGCAGCTACGAGCCGTGGCACGACGCCACCATGGCGGTCGACGGCGACGCCGCGCGTGCGCTTGGCGAGCTCGGACGGTTGCGGTGGGAGATCGCCACCGGCGCCAAGCTCCCCGCGCCGGCCGCCCAGGCGACTGATCCGTGGCCCGACGGGCTCGAGCCCGCTT
>DASZDE010000053.1:0-18263 GCA_035942355.1 Allosphingosinicella sp.
ACCAGGGGATCGACAAGCTTTACGGCGGCAGCGGCAACGACACCTTGTACGGCGGCGGCTTCGATCATTCGGAAGCCGACGAGCTTTACGGCGAAGCCGGCCTCGACCTGCTGGTCGGCAGCTGGGGCGACGACGTGCTCGACGGCGGCAAGGACGCCGACGTCGACAAATTGCACGGCGGCGTCGGCAACGACACCTATCACATCTATGCCGGCGACATCTTCGCCACCGCGGCCGAAAGCGGCCAGGGGCAGGAAGCGGAGATCAACGGCTTCGGCGGCGGCGTCGACCATGTGATCAGCCACGTGGCGAGCTACACGCTCCAGTTCAGCTTCGAGAATCTGACGCTGGCGGCCAACGCCCTGTCGGGCTTCGGCAGCGAGGACGACAACGAGATCCTCGGCAATGACGACGACAACACGCTCGGCGGCAATGGCGGCTTCGACAAGATCACCGGCGGCACCGGCCGCGACACCATGACCGGCGGCAGCGGCAACGACATCTTCTACATCGCCAAGGGCGACGCGGTGGCCGGCGAGTCGATCAACGGCGGCGCCGATACCGACCGGATCGAGACGGCGAGCGCCACGCTCGACCTGCGCGGCGTGACGATCAGCGAGCTCGAGGAGATCAGGACCGTCAACAATGCCGGCACCGCCTATAAGGTCGATTCGATCGCCAACGCGCTGCTGCTGCACGGCGGCTCCGGCAACGACAGCGTGGTGCTGGTCGGCGCCACCCTTACCGTCAACCAGCGCGACGCGATCTTCGCGCAGGGCATCGAGACGATCACCGACGCCAGCGGCACCTACGAACCGAACACGGCGCCGGCCATCACCTCGGACGGCGGCGGCTCGTCCGTCAACCTGTTCGTCCCGGAGAATGGCAGCCTCGTCACCCAGGTGGTCGCGAGCGACGCCGACCCGAGCCAGACGCTGACCTATTCGATCCTGTCGGCAGGAGATGCGGCGGCCTTCCAGATCGGCGCGTCCAACGGCATCGTCAGCTTCGTGTCAGTGCCCGATTTCGAGAACCCGACCGCCGTCGGCGGCGGCAACGTCTACACGATCACGGTCCGGGTCGAGGACGGCCAGGGCGGGGCCGACGAACAGTCGCTGGTCATCCAGGTCACCGACCAGAACAGCTTCACGGGCAATTCCGGGCCCAATTTCATCGGCGGCGACAACGGCGCCGACACCATGTCCGGCGGCGGCGGCGACGACAGCTATATCGTCAACCACATTGGCGACCAGGTCTTCGAAGCGGCCGGCGGCGGCACCGACCAGGTCCAGGCGTCGGTGAACTTCGACCTCGCCGGGCAGGAGATCGAGAAGCTGACCCTGACCGGCGCCGCCGTCCAGGCCACCGGCAACGAGCTCGCGAACGTCCTGATCGGCACCAACGCCGCCAACACGCTCGACGGCAAGGGCGCCAACGACAGCATGACGGGGCACGACGGCACCGACACTTATTATGTCGACCATGTCTCCGACAAAGTATTCGAAGGCGCGACCGGCGACAGCGACCGGGTGGTGGCGAGCCTCAGCTACGCGCTCGCGGGCGGCAGCCAGGTCGAGTTCCTGCAGACCATCCGAGCGGTCGAGACCACCGCGATCAACCTCACCGGCAACGAATTTGTCAACCGCATCACCGGCAATGCCGGCGCCAACATCTTGAACGGCGGCGGCGAGGCCGACGTCCTGACCGGCCTCGACGGCTCCGACACCTATATCGTCGACGAGGCGCTGGACCGGGTGATCGAAGGCGAGACCGGCGACAGCGACCGGGTGGTGGCGAGCGTCAGCTACGCGCTCGCGGCCGGCGCCCAGGTCGAGTTCCTGCAGACGATCCGCGCGGTCGAGACCACCGCGATCAACCTCACCGGCAACGAATATGCCAATGCGATCACCGGCAATGCCGGCGCCAACACCCTCAACGGCGGCGCCGGGATCGACAGCATGACCGGCCTCGACGGGTCGGACACCTATCATGTCGACAATGCCTTGGACAAAGTGACCGAAGGAGCGACCGGCGACAACGACCGGGTGGTCGCCAGCGTCAGCTATACGCTCGCCGCCGGCGTCCAGGTCGAGCATCTGCAGACGATCCGCGCGGTCGAGACCACGGCCATCAACCTCACCGGCAACGAATTTGCCAACACCATCACCGGCAATGCCGGCGCGAACGTGCTCAAGGGCGGGACCGGCATCGACACGATGACCGGGCTCGACGGCTCCGACACTTATTATGTCGACCGGGTCTCCGACAAAGTGGTCGAAGGCCTGACCGGAGACAATGACCGGGTGGTGGCAAGCCTCAGCTACAGCCTCGCCGCCGGCTCGCAGGTCGAGCATCTGCAGACCATCCGCGCCACCGCGACCACCGCGATCAACCTCACCGGCAACGAATTCGTCAACGTCATCACCGGCAATGCCGGCGTGAACGTGCTCAACGGCAAGGGCGCGGCCGACACCATGACCGGCCTGGACGGCTCCGACACCTACCATGTCGACAATGCGCTCGACCAAGTCGCCGAGGGCGCCACCGGCGACCTCGACCAGGTGATCGCCAGCGTGAGCTACGTGCTCACCGCGGGCTCGCAGGTCGAGATAATGAAGACGATCAACAGCGCCGCCACCACCGCCATCCACCTCACCGGCAACCAGTTCGCCAACCAGATCGCCGGCAATGCCGGCCGCAACACGCTGAACGGGGCCGGCGGCATCGACACGCTCAACGGCGGCGCCGGCCGCGACTCGCTGACCGGCGGCACCGCCGCGGACCGGTTCGAGTTCGACGTCGCGCCCGGGACGGCCAATGCCGACGTGATCGAGGATTTCTCGGTGGCGGACGACACGATCCGGCTGGACCGCGCGATCTTCACGCAGATCACCGCCGACGGCACCCTGGCTCTCGCCGCCTTCCATACCGGCGCCGCCGCGCACGACGCCACCGACCGGATCATCTACAATGACGTGACCGGCAGGATCTTCTACGATGCCGACGGCAATGGCGGCGGAGCGGCGCTCCTGGTCGCGACGGTCGATCCGGGGCTGGCGCTCACCAACCTCGATTTCAGCGCCTATACCGGCTGAGCGTCGGCGCCGGAGGGCGGTCAGGCGGCAAGCGCCGCTTCCGCTGCCTCGATACGGTGTTCGATCACGCAGGTGAGGTTGAGCGAGTTGCGGCCGCCGCGGTCGGTGGCGTCGGCATAAGCGATGACCCGGTCGCTCTTGGCGATCATGCCGCGCGCGGGCCGGTCTTCGGGAAGCGCATAATGCTTGTCGAACTCGCCGGCCGCGGTCGAGGCGACGATGCGGCCGCCATGCTCCATGATGCGGATGGTGGCGGCGCGGATCTCCTTGTCGGCGGCGGCGATCTGCGCCTCGAGCTGCTCGGCCGCATTCCCCTCCCAATCATATTCGAGGTAGAGGCAGCCTTCCGCCGGCTGGCCGTCCTGATCGAGCGAGCGGATGCCGCACGCGAAGATCAGCACTTGGCGGCCGTTCGAATAAGGGTTTTCCCAGACCGCATCGGTGAACCAATCATCGATCGAGCGGCTCTGGATGACATTGTTGAACTGCGGCTCGCCGCCGACGTCGACGCCGAGCAAGGCGCTGCGCGGGTCGGCCGAGCCGATCACCTTGCCGGTCCGGGTCGCGAAGACCGCGTTGAGATAGTGCGGCGAGAAGCGCATCGCGGCGCGGAGCCGGTCCTCGGCGCGGCCAAGCTTCGCGCGGTTCTCCGGGTCCCGGACGGCGGCAACCACGTCCTCGTCGGTGGCGAGGATGCGGATGTCGCTGCTGCGCGAATAGATGTTGCGGGCGAAGGTCTGGACGGTGGCGAAGGCGAATTCGGCGAGCCGGCTGCCCTCGATGTCGTCAACCAGGCTGTCGGCGATGATCGAGCCGGTCCTGAGGCGGTCGATGACCAGCGCCCGGAAATCGTTGGAGGCGGCGCGCGCCTGGGCGGCGAGCGCCTTGACCTCCTGCGCGACCACCGCGAAGCCGCGGCCTGCCTCGCCCGAGCGGGCCGCCTCGATGGTGGCGTTCAAGGCGAGGAAATTGGTCTGCTTGGCGATCCGCTCGTTCGCCTGCGCGAAACGTCCGACCTCGCTTTCGAGCTGGTCCAGCAGCGCCTTGATCCGTCTCGGCATGTTCCGTCCCCTGTGGCGTCGCGACAGCTACGGCGGAAATGCCTAATTCGCGGTTAAGCATCCGGCTGGGGAAGCTGAACCGATGGCGACGGCGGGTTCAGCCGGGACTCATTTCGGCTTTGTTACACAAAGCCGGCATCCGCGATTCGGCGGAGAATAGGAGATCCGGGATGAACAGATTCTCGAAGATGCTGGCGGCCGCCGCCGCCGCCACGATCAGCGGGACCGCCGCGGCCCCGGCCGACGCGCGGCCGCGTTTCCATCGCCATCACGACGGCGTCGACGTCGGCGACGTGGTGGCCGGCGTCGCCATCGTCGGCGGCATTGCCGCCCTTGCCTCCGCGATCGATCATAACAGCCGCTACGACCGCGGCTACGGCTACGACCGCGACTACCGGCCCGGCTATGGCGGCGACTACCGCCACGGCTATGACCGGGATTACGGCCACGGTCGCGGCTATGGGCACGGCTATGGCGGCGAGCGCCAGGCGGTCGATCTGTGCGTGCGCGAGGCCGAGCGCCGCTTCGGAGCGCGGGTCCGCGACATCGACGATGTCGATCGGGACGACGGCTATTGGCGGGTCCGCGGCGACGTCTACGTCCGCGACTATGACGACCGCGACCGCGGCTATTACGGCCGCCCCGACGTCGACAGCGAGAACTTCACCTGCACGGTGGCGGGCGGACGGATCTACGATTTCCGGATCAGCGGCGACAACCGCTGGTAGGAGCCCGGCGCCGGCGGCCATGCCGCCGGCCTTGCTGGACAGCGATGCGCGCGGGTCCTAGGGCTCGCGCGCATCTTCCTGCGCGCGAGATTCCATGACTGCCCAGCCGTCCGACTCCATCCTGATCGTCGATTTCGGGAGCCAGGTCACCCAGCTCATCGCCCGGCGGGTGCGCGAGGCCGGCGTCTACAGCGAGATCGCCCCGTTCAATGCGGCGGAGGAGGCGTTCGAACGGCTCAACCCCAAGGGCATCATCCTGTCGGGCGGACCGTCCTCGGTGATGTGGGACGACAGCCCGCGCGCGCCGCAGCATTTCTTCGGCGCCGGTCTGCCGATCCTCGCCATCTGCTACGGCCAGCAGACGATGGCGCACCAGCTCGGCGGGATGGTGGCGCTGTCGGACAGCCGCGAGTTCGGGCGGGCGTTCATCGAGGTGACCGCTGAATCGGCCTTGTTCGACGGCCTGTGGAAGCCGGGCGAGCTCCACCAGGTGTGGATGAGCCACGGCGACCGGGTCGAGGCGCTGCCCGAGGGCTTTGCCGTCGTCGCCCGCTCGGAAGGCGCGCCTTATGCGGTCGCCACCGACGAGGCGCGGCGCTTCTACAGCCTGATGTTCCATCCCGAGGTCGTCCACACGCCGGACGGCGGCAAGTTGCTGGCCAATTTCGTCCGCCATGTCTGCGGCCTGGCGGGCGACTGGACGATGGCCGAGTTCCGCGGCGCGAAAATCTCCCAGATTCGCGAGCAGGTGGGGAAGGGCCGGGTGATCTGCGGCCTGTCGGGGGGCGTCGACAGCGCCGTGGCCGCGGTGCTGATCCACGAGGCGGTCGGCGACCAGCTCACCTGCGTGTTCGTCGATCACGGCCTGCTGCGCGCCGACGAGGCGGAGCAGGTGGTGAGCCTGTTCCGGGGCCATTACAATATCCCGCTCGTCCATGTCGACGCCGCGGCCTTGTTCCTCGCCGGGCTCGAGGGGGTCACCGACCCTGAGGCCAAGCGCAAGTTCATCGGCCGGGCGTTCGTCGACATCTTCGAGGAGGAGGCCGCGAAGATCGGCGGCGCCGACTTCCTCGCCCAGGGCACGCTTTACCCCGACGTGATCGAGAGCGTCAGCTTCACCGGTGGGCCATCGGTGACCATCAAGAGCCACCACAATGTCGGCGGCCTGCCCGAGCGGATGAACATGAAGCTGGTCGAACCGCTGCGCGAATTGTTCAAGGACGAGGTGCGCGAGCTGGGGCGCGAGCTCGGGCTGCCCGAGGCGTTCGTCGGCCGCCACCCCTTTCCCGGTCCCGGCCTCGCCATCCGCATTCCGGGGGAGGTCACCCGCGAACGCTGCGACATCCTCCGCAAGGCCGACGCCATCTATCTGGAGGAGATCCGCAACGCCGGCCTTTACGATGCGATCTGGCAGGCCTTCGCGGTCTTGCTGCCGGTCCGCACCGTGGGCGTGATGGGCGATTACCGCACCTACGACTATGTCTGCGCGCTCCGCGCCGTCACCTCGACCGACGGCATGACCGCCGACATCTACCCGTTCGACGCCGCCTTCCTCAGCCGCACCGCGACCCGTATCATCAACGAGGTCCGCGGCATCAACCGCGTCGTCTACGATTATACGTCGAAGCCCCCCGGCACGATCGAATGGGAGTAAGGAGGGATCGCCTTCTTCAGGAGAATGAGCTTTGGGGGCCCGAGCTTGCACCAAGGTTCTCCTTACACTATGTAAGGAGCATGCCTGCCGCGACTATGACCTCGAAGGGACAGATCACCGTGCCGGCGGAGGTGCGGTCGAAATTCGGGCTGCGCGCCGGAACCAGGGTGGACTTCGCGGAGAACGATGCGGGCGAGCTGGTGATGAGGCCGCGGACGGGGGACATCCGGGCGCTCCGCGGCATCGTCGAATATCGCGGCCCGCCGGTTTCCCTCGAGGACATTAACAAGGCCATCGGCGAGGCGGTGGCCGAGGAGTTCAAGCGCTCCGTCTCATGATCGCCCTCGATACGAACATCCTCGTCCGCTATATCGTCGGCGATGATCATGGCCAGGCCAGGCGCGCGGCGGCCCTGCTCGAACATGAGCTGACGGTCGCGCGGCCGGGTTTCGTGTCGCTTGTGGCGCTTGTCGAGCTTGGGTGGGTGCTGCGCAACGTCTACTCCGTCTCTTCGTCGGAGCTTCGGGACATCGTCCGACAACTCCTCAACGCAGCGCAGCTCATCATCGATCGGGCGGATGCGGTGGAGGCTGCGCTCGCGCATGTTCACGAAGATTTCGCGGACGCGCTGATCCATGAGCTGGGGAAGGCTGCGGAATGCAGCAAGACGCTCACCTTCGACAGGGAATTCGCCCGCCTGGAAGGCGTGCAATTGCTGGGCAATCACGGCCGTCCCGCCTCCATCTGAATTCCAGCTCCTTCAGGAACGCCCGTGCGGTGTTAGCTCTTGCCTGCGATCAGGGAACCGGAGGATGCTCATCATCCGTCTCCGCCTTTCGCTCAACGCATGTGAGTGCCGGGGGTCCGCTCAGCAAGGCTACGGGCGGTCAAAGCCGCGGCGCGCCGTCTCGGCTTCCGGGCGTCGGCTTGCGCTTTAGGCTTGGCCAAGCTAACTTGGCCAAGCTATGGCCATCCATGTCAATATCGGCGACGCCAAGACTCGTTTGTCGGAGCTGCTGGCCGCCGCGAAGCGCGGCGAGGAAGTGATCATCACCCGCGCCGGAACGCCTGAGGCGCGCCTCGTGCCCGTGGATCCCGACCGGCACCGCCGCGAGATCGCCGAGAAGCGGCGCAAGTTCTTCGGGAGCCTCAAAGGAAAGATCGCCGACGACATCGACTGGTTCGCCCCGATGTCGGATGAGGAGCGGGCGCAATGGTATGACGGCCCGATCTTCCCGGATGTCGACCCCGATGAACCTGCTGGTTGACACGCACGCGTTCATCTGGATCGGGACGGGCGACAGCCGGATCGCGGGACGGGTGCTGGATCGGATTGCCGATCCCGACAATCAGATCTTCCTGAGCGTCGTCAGCCGCTGGGAGATCGAGCTCAAGCGCCACCGGCGCTCCGATTACGCGCTCGCCGAGCCTTTCGATGAAGTGCTATCGCGCTCCGGTTTCCTGCCGCTGCCGCTGGAGTTCGACGTTCCGTCCCGCTTGGCCGAGTTGCCGCGCATTCATAGCGATCCGTTCGACCGCATCCTTGTCGCGCAGGCGATCCATCATGAGTTGACGCTGGTCACCGGGGATCTTTCGATCAGGCGATATTCCGTTCCGACGCTCTGGTGACGGCCCGACTCAGCCAACATCGCCTCCGAACGGTCAGGCTCTAAGCCTGACGTGCGGCGACATGGGCGTCGATCACCTGTTCCAGCAAGGTGAGCGGCACCGCGCCGCCGAGCACGAGGGCGTCGTTGAACAGGCGCAGGTCGTAGCGGCCGCCGAGAGCCGCCCGGGCCTTGTCGCGGAGGCGGTTGATCTCGCTGTGGCCGACCTTGTAGCCGCAGGCCTGGCCGGGCCACGCGCAATAGCGGTCGACCTCGCTCGACACCTCCTCGAGGGTCGAGCCGTTGGTGGCGGCGAACCATCTTATCGCCTGGTCGCGAGTCCAGCGCTTGGCATGGAGGCCGGTGTCGACGACCAGGCGGCACGCGCGGAACGAGATCGACTGGAGGTAGCCGAGCCGGCCGAGCGGATCGCCCT
This sequence comes from Allosphingosinicella sp., assembly GCA_035942355.1. Taxonomy (GTDB): domain Bacteria; phylum Pseudomonadota; class Alphaproteobacteria; order Sphingomonadales; family Sphingomonadaceae; genus Allosphingosinicella. The sequence continues at coordinate 8,582 of DASZDE010000053.1, forward strand.
CATACGCGCCGAGCTCGTCGCCCAGCTGCTCGGCATAGAGCGCCCAGCCTTCCGAATAGGCGTTGAACGCGAGCAGCGACCGGATCAGCGGCAGCCTGTAAGTATATTCGCCCTGCCAGATGTGGCCGGGTATGCCTTCATGGTAGGTCAGCGTGGGCAGCGAATATTTGGGCCAGATCGAGGTGTCGCGCAGGTTGATATAGTAATTGCCGGGAACCGAGCCGTCGATCGTTCCTGCCGCGGCATAGCCGCCCGGCGCTCCTGCCTCGATCGCGGGCGGCACGCGCTTGACGACCAGATTGCCGCGCACAAGGGTCGCGAACGCGCGCGGCAGGCGGGTGCGGATGTCGGCGACGCGGCCGTTGACATATTCGAGGATCTGCGCCCGGCCCGCCTCGGTGTTCGGGAACAGGTGGCGCGGGTCCTTGCCCAAGGCGGTCATGCGCTCGCCGACGGTGCCCTTCGTCAGTCCCTGGCCGCGGAGGATCGTATCCATCTGAGCCTGGAGGTCGCGGAGCTGATCGAGGCCGAGCCGGTGGACCTCGTCCGGGGTGCGGGCGCTGGTGGTGGCGGCGCGGAGCGCCCAGGCATAATAAGCCTCGCCGTCGGGCAGCTTCCAGACCCCGGCGTCCTGGGTGGCACGGGCACGGTGCCGCTCCAGCTCCTTTATCTGGCGGTCGAGCGCCGCGGCGACGCGCCGGGCGACGATCCGCTCCGCCCGATTGGCATGGTCCCCTGGGATGGTCCGTGTCCGCTTGGCCAGCGAGCTGACCAGGCCCCATTGCGGGATCGGTTCCGCCCGTGCCGCCTTCATCTGCCTCAGCGTCTTGTCGAGGAGGAAGGCCGGGGCGACTACCCCCATGGCGGCGTCGTGACGGAGGCGCTCGGTCTCGCCGTCGAGCGCGGCCGCATAGGCATCGAGCCGGGCGAGATAGGCGTCGGCGTCGGCGGCGGTCTCGACGATGTGGTTGCTGTCGAGGAAATCGGGGATCTCGACAAAGGCGCCGGTATTCTGCGCCACCACATAGGGACCGTTGCGGTACGACCATTGCTGGTTGAGCACGACGACGTCGCCGTAGGGGAAGCGGAAGCCCTGGGCGGCAAGCTCGTGCGCGGTCCGCACCACCTCGACATTGAGCGCCGCTCCGGGGCTGAGGCGGCTCCGGTCGATCGCGGCGAGGCGCCCGAGCCGGTCCGCTGCAGCCGCCGCCAGGCGCCGGCGTCCGTTCAGCGAGCGGTCGGTGAGGAGCGCCTTGAGCGGCGCGCGTTCGGCTTTGTCGAGCCCGAGCGCGCTGGCATTCTCAGGATATTCGGCGAGCAGCGCCTCCGCAATCTCGGCCAGAAGGCGGTCGGCGGCGGCGTCCGCCGTGCCGGCTGCGGCGCCAGTGGGCAGCAGGGTGCCGTCGCGCGCGCCGCAGCCGGCAAGCGCGAGCAAGCCGGTGGCGGCAGTCGTCACCATGAATTCGCGGCGCGCCAGCATCCTCAACCTCCCTTTGTCGCGGCCGGGCTAGAACGGTTGGGGCTGCGGTGCAACCGCCGGCGAAGCGCAGCTTTCGTCGCGGCGGCGGAGTCGTTCGTCGCGCGTGCTGTGCGTCCGTCGCCCGGGGTGCGGCCATGGTCGCAACGATGCGGCGCTGCCCGCGCAGCCCGGTAGGAGGTCGGCATCGAACAAGGGGTTGAACGATGTTGAGACTGATCTCCGACCGGACCGGCAAGAGCTTTGCCCATGATCCCGCCGCGCGCGGCTACCATGTCGTCTACCGTCCGTGGGAGGTGAACCACTGCCCCGGCTGCGGCCGGAGCCAATGGCTGGTCGGGCGGCTGTCGGCGGAATGCGCGTTCTGCGCGACCGCGCTGCCGCTCGTCGAAGCGGTGATGCAGGGGGCCGCCGGCGGCCACAGCTACAACCGGCGCCCCTATCGCTACGAAGCCGAAGCGGCGTGAGGAGGACAGGATGGATATGATCGCTCTCACCCTCGCCGCCGCGAGCTTCGGCTTCGCCTACGGCCTCACCTTCGTCAGCGAGCGCCTGATGGACCGCTACGCCCCCGCCGACCGCGGCTGACCGGTTGCGGGCCGACCGCTTCAGCCGCAGGCGGGGAGGAAGATGTAGCCGGCGCCGCGCACCGTCTTGATGCATTCCGGCTTGGCCGGATCATGCTCGATCTTGCGGCGGATGCGGGTGATGCGGGTGTCGATCGAGCGGTCGAACGGCTCCTCGGTCTTGTGGTGCGCCATGTCGAGCAGCTTGTCGCGGCTGAGCACCCGGCCGGGATGTTCGGCGAAGGTGCGGAGCAGATCGAATTCCATGGCGGTGAGCGGCACCTCGCCGCCGTCGGAGCCGTACAGCTTGCGGCTGTCGAGGTTGAGCATGCACTTGCCGACCCGGACCTCCCGCCCCATCGTCGCGGCGGCCTGGGCGTGGCCGTTGCCGACGCGGCGCAGCACCGCCCGGATGCGCGCGAGCAGCTCGCGCGGGTTGTAGGGCTTGGTGACGTAATCGTCGGCGCCAACTTCCAAACCAACAACCCTGTCGATATCGTCGCTGCTGGCGGTGAGCAGGATCACCCCGGCCGGCCCGCGGCGCCTGATCTCGCGGGCCAAGGTGAGGCCGTCCTCGCCGGGCATGTTGACGTCGAGGATGGCAAGGTCGATCGGCCGCTCGGCCATGATCGCGCGGAGCGCGTCGCCGCCGTCGGCCTCGGTGACCGCAAAGCCGTTGCGCAGCAGATATTCGGCGACCGCCGAGCGCACTCCCTCATCGTCGTCGACGACCACGATGTGGGCGCCCTCGCTCACGGCCGCCGGCCCTGGTCCTGGAGCGCGCGGATGAGGTCGCGGACGGCGCCGACGGTGAACGGCTTTTCGAGCACCGGCCGGCCCGCATCGGCGAGGAAATCGGCCATCGCGGCGCCGAGCGTGTCGCCGGTCACGAACGCCACCCGCTCGGCGCGGTCGGGCCGGCTCGCCTGCAGCCGCCGGAAGAATTCGGGACCGCCCATGCCCGGCATGCGCAGGTCGGAGAAGATGATGTCGTGATCCTCCTCGACGGCCGCCAGCGCGGCGGCGCCGTCGGCCACCATGGTCACTGCGAAGCCCTCGCGCTCGACCAGCTCGCGCAGCGTGTCGGCGACGTCGCCTTCATCGTCGATGATCAGCGCCTTGCCGAGGCTGGCGCGGCCGGCCGGGGGGCGGTCCGGAGCGGCCTGGGCGACCGCCCGGCCCGCGCCCGCGGCGGCCGGCAGCTCGACCCGGAAGGCGGCGCCGCGCTCGCTCGGCAGCAGGGTGAGGCTGCCGCCATGGGCGGCGACCACGCCGTGCGAGAAGGACAGGCCGACGCCGGTCCCCGAACCCTGCGGCTTGGTGGTGAAGAACGGCTCGAAGATGCGCGCCGCGACCTCGGGGGGGATGCCCGGTCCGGTGTCGCAAATGTCGATCGCGACCGTGCCCGCCGCGGTGAGCGACGTGCGGACCGTCAGCACATGGCCGCGGCCGCCGCCCGTATCCATCGCCTGCTGCGCGTTGATGACGAGGTTGATGAGCACCTGGTGGAGCTGGTCGCTGTCGCCCTCGACCGCGGGCAGGACGGGGGCGAAGTCGGTGCGGACGGCGATGCCGGCGGTGCGCAGGCCGTATTCGCCCAGCTCGAGGGCGGCGGCGGCGAGCTTGTTGGCGTCGATGGCGACGCGCTGCGGCGGCCGGCGGCGCGCCATGGCGAGGAAGGTCTGGACGATGCGCGCGCAGCGTTCGGCGGCCGCGCTGATCTTGCGCGCGCGCAGCTCGAGCGGCGTGCCGCGGCTGTCCTCCTCGAGCATCTGCGCCTGGCCCACGATGGCGGCGAGCGGGTTGTTGAGCGCGTGGCTGACCCCGGCCAGCAGCGAGCCGAGAGCGGCGAGCTTCTCCGACTGGTGGAGCGCCTCGCGCGAGCGGGCGAGCTCGAACTCGGCGAGCTTGCGATCGGTGATGTCGACATGGACCCCGTCGACGGTGCGGGTGACCCCGTCCTCGTCCTTGGTGGCGGCGCCGAGCGCGTAGATCCAGCGTATCTCGCCGTCCGGGCGGACGATCCGGTACTCGATCTCGACGCTGCTCTCCGGAACGCCGTGATAATAAGGCTCGGCGACCTTCTGCCAATCGTCCGGATGGACGAATCCCTTGACCGCCTTGGCGGTGATCACCGCATCGGCCGGAAGGCCCATGATCTCCTTCGAGCGGTCGGAATACCAGCCCTGGCCGGTGCGCAGGTCGAACGACCAGGTGCCGAGCTTGGCGGCTTCGGTCGCGACATGGAGCCGCTTGCGGATCTCGCGCAGCTCATCCTCGTCCGAGCGGCGGGCGATGAGGTCGGCGAACGGCCGGCCCAGCACGTCTTCGCGGCCATAGCCGAACGCCTGCTCGGCGGCGTCGTTGAAGGCGGTGACGCAGCCCCGCTCGTCGACGGCGATCACGCATTCGGCCGGCGCGGTCGCGGCAGCGTCGGATTCGGTTTGGTCACGCACCGGCCATGCCCCGCAGATTCGGCCCAGGCCCTCTTTTAGCACGGATCGGCGGGCCGCTGTAACAATTGAAACAAAAAAACCGCGGCCGCGGCATCATCCGGAAACGCAGCCATGGCAAAGGGCGGCCCCAGGCGCCGACGATAAGCGCTTGGGGAGACTAGGAAGATGGAAACCAGGGACAAGAGACGGCAGCTCCGCCTCCTGATCGTCGCTGCCACCGCCTTCGGTTGCAGCATCGCCGCATTGAGTGGTACACTGCATGCGCAGGCGTATCAGGCCGAGATCGCGGCCGCGGCCCGGTAAGCCGGCGCCCTGAGGCGGGGAGCAAGCCACACGGATTTCCTACAGGCGTCGAGCCTGTCGCAGCCTTCGGATGCCGCCCCCCGGCATCCGGAGGCTGTTGATCGACGGCGGCCATCGGAGTGCGGGACACCTACTTTTTCGCGAAAGGCACGTGTCCCTATTTTGCGCCAGCGGATCAAAACGCTAGGGCACTCTGCGACGAGGTTTACTTTTCCTCGTCATGCCGGTCCCGGATCAGGTCCGGGATGATCCGGCACCCGCCTTCTTTCCTTGCGAAACAGCGTCTCGAGGAAGGCGGACCCCGGATCAAGTCCGGGGTGACGATTCAATGTGACTGACCAGCGCTAGTTCGGCCGGCGCCGGCATTGCGTCAGGTGATGGTCTTCGCGACGACATTGATCGTGGCGCTGTCTTCGATGAACCCCGAATTGGGGTCGGCGGACTCGATGTTCACGCTCACGCCATCGGTCTGCCTGATATCGACCATGCCGGACCGCATCCGACTACTTGTGAGGATGCTCACATTCACCCCGCGCAGTTGGATGGCCTCGCCCGGATAGGTGCCGGTTTGTCGTTCGACGTCGAACTTGCCGGTGACCGTGATGTCGCGCATCAGGAGGCCCGTATTGCTCATGTGGATGTAGCGTTCCACGCGGCCTCCCGTTACGCTTTTCAGGTCGACCGTAATGTTGTCCGTCCGGCTTTGCGATTCATGAGGATCCACGGTCTTGTCCCGGGCCTCGTTGAGGATGCCGAGCACCGCTCCGCTCCACGACGCGCTCGGGCTTTGCGGGGCTTCGAATATGATCACGGCGTCGATGGTGAGCGAGCAATATGTCGCGGCGCGGACCACCGCGATGTAGGAGCCCGGATTATAGTCGCTGTTCACGTTCAGCGTGGTTATGGTGACATCGGTGTCATACACGTTCTCGGTCAGCTGAACGACCGCGCCGACATTGTTGGCGGGATGCCGGACGACATTCAGCGTGCAGATATGAACGGAACTCCTGCCGCCGCCCAGGGCAATTTCGACGCCCTTTTCCCACACCTGGGCAATGCCGATCCTGACGCTGCTGTACGCCAGGCAGTTGAACGCCGCGGCGGTCCGGCCCTCGGTCCACGGAACGTCGATGGTGCATTCGAACAGCCCCGTATTGGGCGCGAAGATCGTGCCGGGCGGCAGGAGCGGCGGCTCAGGACGATCAGGATCAGGATCAGGATCCGGCTCGGGCCGGCTCGCCAGCCCGATGCCGGTTATCCGGACGTTGCGGACCACGGAGATCGGCCCGCCCCATTTATTATCGCGCTGGCCGTCAATGTCGGGCATCACCTTGCCCTTGATCAATTTCTGCAGGCCGGCGCCGCCGTTCCTGAGGCTGACCGGACAGGTTGCCAGCGCCACTTGCGGGGACGTCATCGGCCGGCTGATGCCGCGTTTGAGGGTGATCGCTTCCGGCGCCGATGCGGTCACCACGTTCGGCATCAGGAACAAGGGCATCTGCCCGGCGGAAAAATAATATCCCTTCTCCCGCACGAAGACAGTCGCACCCGCTGGAAAGAGTGCTGACCTGTCGGGGGGAGCGAACTCAAGCCTGTACGCATTGCCGGGCGTGGTGGTGCAGTCCACCCACCTGATATGTTCGAAATAGGGCCTCGGCGGATCGTCATCGGCAGGATCGACGATGAGCTCGGAATCGGCATTGGGAACGAGGAGGCCCGCCCAGCCGCCGGCGCGAAGCGGCGACGGTGCGTTATGATTGCCGACGCACACGATGGCAGGATCACCGGTGAGCGTCCCCTCCAGGATGGCGTTGTCGAGCAGCCGCACGGGCCGGTCGACCTTCCACTCGCGGTTGATGCGCACGACGTAGCCGTGAAGCGAGGATGCCCGCACGGCGGCCTGCAGCAGGCGCCGGTTGTGGTCGAAGTCCGAATCGGAATGAAGACCGAAAAAGGTGGGGCTGATCCGCTCGAGGTTCGGCGTGTAGTGCCACACGCCGCTGGAGCCGCTCGGCGCGCTGGCCGGCGCCACCTGCGTCTCGGCATCGAGCGGAGGCTGGGGCGTACCCTCATGGGTCTCGAGATAATAGCGGTCGTTGTCGGGCGAGAAGCTTCCGCCGCTCAGCCACGGGCCAAGGCGGAAGCTCGTCTGGGTTTTCGGCGCGGCGCTGAGCGCGACCAGATTGCCGCTCAAGCCCTTTTTCCTGGCGGTGAGCGTCACCACGCCGGCCGCATTGGTGGCGGTGACGGGGAAATTGGCGTCCGATCCGGCCGCCTGGTTGATGTGGTCGCGCAGCCTGTCGCCGGTGGAGGTCGGGCCGCCGGCGATCTTGATCTGCCGGGGTCCGGCTACGCCATCGGTCAGCGTGATCTCATAACCGTCGATGTTGACGCTGTCGCCTGCCACGCCCCGGCTGAGGAGCGTAATGGTACCGGTGCCTCGCCCTCCTGACCGGTTGTTGCCATCCCAGATCCAGGGGCCCGCCCTGTTGGTCTCCACGGTGAGATTTGCGATACCGTCCGTGACACTTGCAGGGTTGGCAAGTCGCAGCTGGACGCGATCGTCAAAGTTGGTCATTCCAGCTTCACTTTCTAGGGAGGCCAGGGAGGTCTCACCCAAAGGCTCTGAAGTTGAAGAACGAAATGTCTGATCCAGGCTCTACAGTGGCAAACAGAATGGCTGCCACTTCACCCGTTCCGTCACTGTCATAGAACAGTCGCCCGGAGGTGGAATCGTATATAATGCGATCACCGGCATCCTGAGCGGCTGCCGCTTCTACAAACGCGTCTTCCTGTATGATCCGGCCCTCGTTGGTGGCGACTGGAGCGATCTCCGTGAACACTGATACGTCGAGCAGAAATGTTTCGCCCTGCTCATGATCAACGCTGTCAGCATCGAAGCTGTCGAACAGAAACCTATCCCCTCCCGCGCCGCCGACTAAGACGTCATGGCCAGCCCCGCCGTTGAGGACGTCCTGGCTGTCGCCGCCGCGCAGCTCGTCATTGCCGGCGCCGCCACTGAGATTGTCAGATCCGTTCAGCCCGCGCAGCAGATTATTGCCGCTGTTGCCGGTGATCCTGTTCTGGACCGCATTGCCGGTGCCGCTGAGGTCGGCGGTGCCGGTGAGGGTAAGGTCCTCGACATGGGCGATGCCGGTGCCGGCGTCGATGTCGCCCGGCAATGTGAAGCTGATCGAGGCGATCGCCCGGTCGAGATTGCGATCGCCGCTGATCGCTTCGTACGGCGCGTGGGGCTCGAACTCGAGCCGCCCCACCTCCTCGAACGTGTCGCCTATATTGTCGACGATATAGATATCGCGGCCGCGCCCGCCCGCCATCACGTCGGCGCCCGAGCCGCCGTCGAGCACGTTGGCGATCAGCCGCCCCCCGGTCTGGCCGGTGGCGTCGATGCGGTTGTCGAGGTCGTTGCCGGTGCCGAACTTGGCTGTGCCCCTGAGCTCGAGATGCTCGATGTTGCGCTGGAGCCTGTAGGCGAGCGTGGCGATGACCGTGTCGATGCCTTCGTCGAACCGCTCGCCGGCGCGGTCGCCGGCATGGTCGATCAGGTAGATGTCGTTGCCGGACCGGCCCAGCATCCGGTCGGCGCCGGCGCCGCCGTCGAGCCGATCGTCGCCGCCGCGCCCGCGCAGCACGTCGTTGCCGCCGAGCCCGTTGATCTCATCCTCGAAGCGGGTGCCGAACAGCGCCTCGCCCTCGCTCGTGCCGTTGATGATCGCCATGCGCCGTCTCCTTCGCTCGCCCCCGCGCGACCCTGAGCCCCGCCGGGTGAACGACGGGTGACCGACCGGTTCGTTCCGGGGCGCCGCTCAGCCACGGGCCGCTCAGCCGGAAGCTGGTCTGGTCTTTGGGCGCGGCGCTGAGCGCGATCAGGTTCCCGCTGAGGCCGTTTTTCCTGGCGGTGAGCGTCACCACGCCGGCCGCATTGGTGGCGGTGACGGGAAAGTTGGCGTCCGCTCCGGCCGCCTGGTTGATGTGGTCGCGCAGCCTGTCGCCGGTGGAGGTCGGGCCGCCGGCGATCTTGATCTGCCGGGGTCCGGCCACGCCATCGGTCAGCGTGATCTCATAGTCGTCGATGTTGACGCTGTCGCCTGCCACGCCCTTGCTGAGGAGCTGGATGCTGCCGGTGGCCAGGTATCCGGACCGGTCGCCATATTCCCAGACCCATGGCCCCACTTTACCAGCTTGCCTGAGAGTCGCAGTGCCGTCGCCCGGGAACCGCTCGCCCCCGGGCAGGATTGTTCGCAACTCGGCCACGTCCCTGAACTCTGTTGACATGTCACCTCCCTCATTGCCCGAGACATCAATCGCTCATCCAAACATTCGGAACTGGCTGCTAAAGAGTTGGGTGTCCGGATCGACTTGAGCAAAAAGGATTGCGGCCGCAGACCCGCTTCCATCCGGGTCGTAGAATATCTCGCCGGTATCAGGATTGTGGATGATGCGGTCTTCAGCGTCTTGAGCGGCCGATCCTCGAACGAAGGCATCTTCCAACAAGATGCGATCGGGATTGGTGGAGGATTCTCCGATTTGATCAAAGGTTGCCGCATCGAGAAGGATGACGTTTCCCGAGACAAAGTCCAGCATCGTGTCGACACTGAAGTTGTCGAATTGAAATCCGTCACCCCCCTCGCCGCCGATCAGCACGTCGTTGCCTGACCCGCCGTTGAGCACGTCGTTGCCGTTGCCGCCGCGCAGCTCGTCATTGCCGGCGCCGCCCTCGAGATGGTCGCCGCCGTCCAGTCCGCGCAGCAGATTGTTGCCGCTGTTGCCGGTGATCCTGTTCTGCACCTGGTTGCCGGTGCCGCTTAGGTCGGCGGTGCCCGTGAGAATAAGGTCCTCGACATGGGCGATGCCGGCCG
>DASZDE010000054.1:0-3597 GCA_035942355.1 Allosphingosinicella sp.
GGGCCGACGCCGCGGAGAACGTCGCCCATCTCTTCCTCGGCGCCGAGATCGAGATGGGCATAGGCGGCTACCTCGGCGTCGACATCGACGTCGTCGACGAAAGTTTCGACTGGGGATTCGGCACCGGGCCGCTGACCTTCGGCATCAACGAGCGGATTACCCCTGGAGACGGCTTTACTCTCTCATTCCCCTTCGGCAGCATGACGTTCAGCATGCCGGGGCCTGCCAACAGCTCCGGCGGCTTTGACCGGAAAGCGGGCGAATTCGGTGGTACGGCGATAACGGCCAGCGCGCTCAGCGACCCGTTCCTGACCGGTAGCGTCGACATCAGCGCCATACTGGCCGAGCTCATCGGCCTCCTGCCACCGCCTATCAGCGCCGCACAATATCTGTTCGAGGAGCATGAGGTGACGCTGATCGACGTCGCCGTAGTGTCGGCCGGCCTCTCCTTCCAGGCGATCGATCTCGCCATCAACGGCGCTGTCGCCCTCAAGGAGACCGTCACGGTCGATCCGCGAGTCACGGTCACGGCGCGGTCGAGCTTCGGCGAAACGGTGACCGGCATTTCCGGCGAGAAGCTCGAATTCACGACGCCCGAAGGCGAAGGCACCTTCACCGCCAATCTCACCTATCGCTCGCAGGCGGTCGTGACGACGGTGATCTCGGCCTATTTCAACGCCACCTTCGACGCCGCCTTCATGGAGCTGAAGCTCTGGGCAAGGAACCCTTTCCCCGACATCCCCAATGTCGAAGAGCGGTTCGCGGCCTATGATTACAGCACCGGCCTGTTCGGAATCGACATCCCGATCAGGACCGTGACGCAGGTCTTCAACATGCCCGGCTCCGCCTCGGACAGGGTAGAAATCGCCTATGAGAAGTTCCGCTCGGTGCAGGGCTCCGGCGACAATTTCACCTTCACCACCCACCAGATCTTCGCGATCGGCAACAACCGCGCCAACGCGCTCACCGGCAATCGCTTCGACAACCGGATCGTCGGCAATGGCGGCAACGACCGGCTCGTCGGGCTGATCGGCGACGACGTGCTGACCGGCGGCACCGGGGTCGACGTGCTGGCCGGCGGCGCCGGCAACGACAGTCTCTCGTTCGGCGACGGCAATGAACGGTTCGGCGGCGAGGCCGGCAACGACACGGTCGACGGCGGCGGCGGCGACGACCTCATCACCGACCGGATCGGCGCCAACATCCTTGCCGGCGGCGCCGGCGACGACCGCCTCACCACGGGCGCGGGCGACGATTCCCTCGACGGCGGCGGCGGCGACGACGTCATCGTCGGCGGGTCGGGCGACAACCGCGTCGACGGCGGCGGCGGCCACGACCGGATCGCGACGCTGGACGGCGCCGACGACATCAAGGGCGGCGCCGGCAACGACGTCATCCTCGCCGCCGCCGGGACCAACGTCGTCGACGGCGGCGCCGGCAATGACGAGATCGCCACCGAAGGCGGCGCGGACCATATTCTGGGCGGCGCCGACGACGACGTCATCCAGGCGGGCAACGGCAGGAACGTGATCGACGGCGGCGGCGGCGACGACCGGATCACCGCCGGCGGCGGCGGCGACGACGTCAAGGGCGGCCTCGGCGGCGACGTCATCGCCGTCGGCGCTGGCGCCAACATCGTCGACGGCGGCGGCGGCAACGACATTATCGGCGCGGGCGGCGGCGGCGACCGCATTTTCGGCGGGGCGGGCGACGATGCGATCACCGCCGGCGACGGCGCCAACCGGGTCGAGGGCGGTGACGGCAACGACCGCATCACCGCCGGCGCGGCGGCCGACATCGTCGCCGGCGGCGCCGGCAACGACCGGATCGAGACCTTCGCCGGAGCCGACCGCATCGACGGCCACGGCGGCGACGACGTGCTGGTCGGCGGCGCCGGCATCGACGTGATCGTCGGCGGCGCCGGCCGCGACGTTATCGACAGCGGCGCCGGCGACGAACTGCTGATCGGCGACGTCCGGCCCGGCAGCGACGAATTCTTCGGGCTGTTCCCCGACCCCGCCGGCGCCCACGGCGACACCTTCGTGTTCCGCCGCGGCTCCGGCCGCGACACCATCCTCGATTTCAACATGCGCCAGTTTCCGGGCGAGCCCGGCAGCTTCGCCGACACCAACGAGGACCGCATCGACCTGTCCGATTTCGGCCTCTACCGCAGCTTCGCCGACCTCCAGAGCGCCAACGCGCTCCGCGAAGTGACCGTGAACGGGCAGCGCGCCTACCGCTTCGCCCCCAATGCCAGCGACGTCCTGCTGATCCATGCCGGCCTCCTCAATCTGTTCGACGACAGCTGCTTCATCTTCTGGACCCACGGCAAGGACCTGTTCCGGGGCACGGACGGCGCCGACCTGCTCGACGGCGGCGCCGATGCCGACCGGCTGGTCGGCGGCGCCGGCGACGACACCTACCGGGTCGACGATGTCGGCGACGTGATCGTCGACGGCGCCGGCCAGGGCGACGACGTCGCGCTCGTCTACGGCGATTTCGTGCTCAACGCCGGCGCCCATGTCGAAACCATCGAGGCGCTGTACGAGACCCAGGCGGTCGCCATCACCGGCAACGAGCTCGCCAACCGGATCACGGGCAACGAGGCCAGCAATGTCCTGTCCGGCGGCGGCGGCGACGATGTCATCCACGGCGGCAATGTCACCCTGCAGCAATTGGCCCTGCCCGACACGCTCAACGGCGGCAGCGGCGACGACCGGCTCGAGGGCGGCTGGGTCGGCGACCGCTTCGACGGCGGCACCGGTACCGACACCGTCGTGTTCGGCGCGGCCGCCTCCGTCGACATGACCGACGCCGCCGCCAACACCGGCGAGGCGTCCGGCGATAGCTATGCCAGCATCGAGCGCTTCGTGTTCGGCGCCGGCCACGACCAGGCGGCCGGCGATGCCGGCGCCAACCGGTTCGAGGGCAATGCCGGCCAGGACATATTGAACGGCCGCGGCGGCGCCGACACCTTGATCGGCGGCGACGATTATGACCGGCTGATCGGCGGCGACGGCAACGACCTGATGACCGGCGGCGGCGGCGACGGCGGCGGCGGCGGCGGCTTCCTCGGCGACGATTTCGAGTTCGCCGCGCCGGCGCGCGGCGGCTCGGTCGACCGGATCACCGACTTCGTGTCGGGCCAGGACCGGATCGTGCTGCGCGGGCCCGACGCCTTGTCGCTCGGCTTCAGCTCGGACGGCGTTGCCGCCGCCTTCGAGATCGACGCGGTCGCCGACGGCGACGGGCTCAAGGTCACCGTCAATTTCGACGCCGACGCCGAGGTCGAGCTCACCATCCTCCTCATCGGCGCGGCGGCGATCGCCCCCACCGACTTCCTGCTGCTCGACCGCCTCGACGGCATTTAGGGGGCGGGGCTCGGCCGAGAAAGAACCCTCTCCCCAGGGGGGAGAGGGCTGGGTGAGGGGGACCTGCATCCGCGACGATCCGCTGCATCCCTGCTCCCCGGCGAAGGCGGGGCCCAGCTCGCCAGCGCCGGTACTCCCATGTCGCGCGCCGCCGCCATAAAGCACCTCTTGCGCGTCAGCTTCGTCCACTTCGGCATCGGTGACAGCCCCGCGCCGAGTCGCTACC